>JBDNGP010000338.1:0-5983 GCA_041689265.1 Verrucomicrobiota bacterium | reverse complement strand
GTCTGCATCCTCGTGCTCAAGAAGTGCAAGAAGCCCGACGACGTGCTCTTCATCAACGCCGCCGAGCACTTCGAGAAAGGCAAACGCCAGAACCGCCTTACGCAGGAGCACATCGCCAAGATCATCGACACCTACCAATTCCGAAAGGAAGAGGACCGCTACTCCAAGCGCATCTCGATGGAGCGCATCGCCGAAGAAGGCTACAACCTCAACATCTCCCGCTACATCAGCACGGCGACTGCGGAGCCCGAAATCGATCTCACGGAGACACACAACAAGCTGGTCGAGGTTGAAGGAGTGATTTCCACCGCAATGGAGAAACATAATCAGTTTCTCAAAGAACTAGGATTGCCTCCGCTTCCAGGCACATGAAACAAAAGAGAGCAGGTGTGGCAAAAGTTAATCGGAGCAGCCGATTTCTTTGCTCTCCCGACTTGATGAACGGATATCGGGTCGGGCACGGATGATGATGTAAAACTGCGGAGATATTGGACCGATGGCCAGTTCGCAAGCAAGTGACCAGAAGGAATGGAACTTCGATGATGTGCCCGAGGAGGAGATCGTGGAACATTTCCGCCGGTGGGCGCAAAACCCGAAGGTGCGTGAATTGGTCTGCGGGAAATGTGCCAGCCCGGAGCAACGGGAGCAACGACTCCGGCAGGTATTCGGGCTAAGCCCCTCCGTGACGGAAGAGCCGGATCAAACTGAATCATACCAGATCCAGCCTGCATGTTAAACCTCGGTCGAGTCCTGCCCTGGCGCGGTGATGCCTCAGATTCTTCCACGGGACCAGGCCCTGGAGAAATAATGTTTTGGAAGGTCCGGACAGGCCACGAGGGCAGGCGCGGGAAAGAATTTTCACGCGCCCCAATCTCGTGGCTCCACTTTCATCGAGGTTCTCATCAGCGCAGGTGTTTTTCTAACAACCGGTAAGCCTTCTCTCTCATTTCCACGGGAAACAAATGCCCACAATCCGGATGTTCCACTTGGAGATTATTCGGTACTCCGAACAGTTCATAAACAGGGCGGGCTGCGACAACGATGCTCTCGACGCTGCTCCATTTGAAATTCGTGTCACCCATCGGCGCACTGATGAAACAAACCCGTGGCGCCAGCGCGCCGATCAGTTCGTGAAAATCGAAAGGTATGTCCGCCAGCCTACCTGCGTAGTCGAGCAGCTTCGGCATGTATCGGACCTGACACCAGCCGCGTTCCGGTTTCCATACATTTGGATCGCCGCCGTAATAATCGAGGAACGAATCAAGCCCGCAGCTGGACACAACGACTTTGATTCTTTCATCGAACACAGCTGTGAACACGCTGTTGTGTCCGCCGAGCGAATGGCCCATCACTCCGAAGCCGTTCGTTTTCACGAAGGGCAAAGTGCTGAGGTAATCCAGCCCGCGCATGTTGTCCCAGATTGATTTCATCGTCCCGCTTTGGTGGCCGAGTGCTTTCAAGTCCGGCCAATAATTCGCGAGCATGGTGTAAGGCGGGGCGAGCACGACGAATCCGCGCTTCACTAGAGCCACGCCGTATTCGTCATTTGGACTCTCGCCGAGACCAACCACTACTTTCTGCCCGGCGGCATGGGTCTGATGCAGCGCGAGAACAGCCGGGGCTTTGGTCCCGCCGCCCAGCACTCGCTTTGGCACAAGCAGATAAGCCGGCACACGCGAGCCGGGCTCTGACGCATAAGTGATCATACGCCGAACGTAATCTCCGCAGTCCACTTCTTCGGTTATCTCGGGATCGAGCGGGCAACGTTTTGCCTGATCGGGCAAAGGCCCCATCACTTTTTGCATCCCGGCCAGGATTTCCAATCGGCGTTTCTGCCAGTCGCCGGATGATCTTACAGGCAGCACCTCCCCATTGCTTCCGCGGTAGGTGAGAAGATTGGTCCGTGCGAGTCGTGTGGCTGGAACCGTTTCAGCGCCTTCGCCGGAAGTGACCCAGCACAATCCCATTATGAGAAGTATACGCGCTGCGAGACGAGAGGAGGTGAAAAGCATGGTCTTCATTGACCCACAACCAGGCCGGATTTTCAAAATACTTTTTGAGCGAAGGCTGATGCGTGTCGGGGGAGTGCTGTCCTGTTTCAAGACAGTTTCGGCGAAAGCTTGAGCACAGAACCCCGCAGTCCCTGCCCAAATCCCTAAGAACAGCGCTTGGCACCCTGATAGCTAAAAGGCGCGAGGTCGGCCACCTGGGAGAGAAGCCAGGAAGCCTCTTGCAACCAATGCGTCTTGTCGTGAATCAAATAGTTCGATCAACAATCCTCGGAGCGATGGTGCTTGTCCTCGTTTTCCTGGGACTTCACTTCGCCAATCGCGAGAACCCCTCCCAGCCTCAGACCGTTCATGCGCGTCCGGCTGAAGCCGCAACAGGCACGACGCCTGCCTCATCTCCGGCGGTCTCGGTTCCGGTGATCGTTTTCACGAATCTCAAATATGTATTCCATCCGGTTCCGCAAGTCCTTTTCACCCCGGACGTCCGGACGTTTTATCCGTCAAACCCGTCACGTCATAGGGCGAAAGTTCTCGATCAACCGCCGGACTTCGTGTTCCGGGATGCGGACGTTCCCCGGCCCGGTCGCATGGTTCCGTGCATCAAGCCGGTTCTTACGGTCCGGGAACCGCGATCACCTGATTTCCGCAACAACCCCGGCGGGAGCAAGATTGTGAATCGTGTTGTGGATTCGCTGTTCGATCGGGGTGCCGTCAGCAGCCGTCAGTTCGTATTTGATTTCCATGCTCCAGGTTTTTTCGATCTCGGGCAGGTTGAGAAACACCGAATTGCCGTCGCTTGAAACGGTCGCTTTTGCGACTGCCAATATTTTCTCGTCGTGGTGTTCCGAGCCGTAGTTTTTGGTACGCTTCAGCGACCAGGTTTTCACCTGATAATTTGCCGGATTTTCCGCCGACGTCCGGTCGAGCGGTTCGGTAAATGTCAGTCGAACTCCTGACGTGGTCGCGTTAAGACCCACCGGCAGGCGGACCGGTTCGCCGGTGTAACGAACTCGATAAAACCCTCCGGCCTCCTGTTGATTGCCAGCCCAGGCAAACATGCCGCAGGCGTAGAGCTGACCGTTGTCTGGATGGAACCGGCCACGCATCACGCCGGTCGGGAAATCGGGGATCGGCAACTGAACCACGCCGCCCTGCATCTGCCCGTCGATGTTCTCATGAGGCACCACGAAGATCCGACCGGTGCCGTAGGACAGATTCAACAGCGATCCTTCGAGCGGTCCCCATTTGCCACCGGAACGGACCCAGATCAGCTCGCCGGGAGACCGGTCCATTTCATTCGTGATCCAGACCATCGGCTGGTCCATGTCTTCATCCGCCGAGCTCGTCTGATTGTGATAACCCATGATGTTGCCGTAGAACCCGCCGGGCTTCACCCAGTTGATCCGGTTCTTCGGCGTCCAATGGCCTTCCTGATCCGTGACGAAGAACGAACCATCATCGTTGATGCAGACGCCATTCGCCGCACGAAATCCATTCGCGATAATTTCCGTGGTTAAACCGTCCGCGCTGACCTTGAGCAACGTGCCGTGATGTTCGACCAGTGCGGGCAATGCGTGACGCGCCGATTTCGCGTAGTAGAAATTTCCGGCCGCGTCCTGCTGAAGGCCCATCGCGAATTCGTGGAAATGCTCGGTCACCTGATGGTCGTTGTTGAACGAACGATACCAGTCGATCTCGCCGTCGCCGTTCAGGTCGTGCAGTTCCGCGATCTGATCACGGCAGGTGACGAAAATAGTATCGCCGCGAACAATCACACCCAGCGGCTGGAACAATCCGCTGGCGATGCGCGTCCACGTGAGCTCCACCAGATCGCCGTTGATGCCGTCGACGCGCCAGACATCGCCCATCCAGGTGCAGACGATCGCGCTGGTCTTGTTCGGCATGAAATCAAAACCGCCCATCCGCATCCACGAGTTCCATGGATTCATGTCGTTGTGCGGCGCGACAATAGTATCGACGACATACGCGGAGTTGTTTTCAGCGAGCACTCCCTTCGTGGTCACGCTTTCTTTCCAGCTCGGCGGTCCGCCCTTGGTGTAGGGCTCCAATTTCTCCGCCGGTGCCGAGGTGGAAGCCAGCGTCTGAACCTCACTTTGTTTCGCGCTCGAAATCAGAATCTTGAGATCAACCGGTGTAGCGGACGCCGGTATGTTCAGCACCTTGAAACCCGCGCTTGATCCCACGTTCAGTTTCGACGGGCCGCCGCCCGCGAGCGCGACCGACGTTCCGTCCGGCGCAACTCTCAGTTTCAAATCATGGCGGGACTTCCCAACATTCAGCGTGCGGGTGAAGACGTCGGTCTCGTTCACCGATTCGAGACCCGGGCTTTCAAGAATTGATGCATCACCGACGGTGGAGGACAACACGATGCGGTTGCCGTAGAGATAGTGTCCTTTGTAATGCGTCCATTCGCGGGGGAGGGGACCGTAAGGTTTGTCGTCGCGTCCGCGAAATCGAGGATCACTCCAGTCGTCGGTGCCCGGTCGGGCCCAGCCAGGACCGACCGGATTTACGAACGCGCGTTCCCCTACGATGCTCGTGTGCGTTCCGTGCGAACCGTCAAACGCGATCCCACGCCAGTCCACAAACTCGTTGCCCGTCCACGCCGTCGCGACCCGCATTGTGTCGTGATCGTAAAGCATCCATGCGCGCCCCTTGGAAACACCGCCGGGTCCGTCATCGAGTCGCACGGCGATTCCCTTGTAGGCAATGTTTCCTTCCTCCACCTGATACGTCCAGTTGAGCGCGGGACCGAAATTCATCCGGAGATACTGCGGACCCTTCGCGTATTCCTTCATCGCATCCGTGAGTTCACCTTCGCCAGATCCTTTTGGAAGCGACGCGAGATAGGCGTCGGTGACGTCGAAGTATTGACCCGGATTGTTCGGCTTTACCAGACCCTCCCTGACATAGTGAATCACATCGTATCGTTGCTGGGGGCTGAAAAATGGAAACTGCGGCATCTGCCCGAACCCGTTTCCAAGTGTGAGATACATGCGGTAGGGATCGTTGCCGTTCTTGAATTCGGCTTCCCAGAACTTGCGCGACGTCGGGATCGAACCTTCCTTCTCAAGGTTGCCGTGACACGTGATGCAGATGCTGTCGTAGATCTCCCTGCCGGCCTCGAAACTGCGGGAGTCCAGAGAGCCGATCAGCGCCGCATGATCGACTTCGGCCGGCTCGGCCGCCGCCGCTTCGTGTGGAACCAGGAAGAGCAGCAGGACCAGCAGGAAAGTTCGGTGGAATACCGCAGAACTGGGAACGTCGCGGGAGGAATAATTCATAAGCATGACGTGAGCGATCGATGTGTGTTGATGGCGGATTCGAAAGCCTAGCGAATATGGCGGCCCCGCATCAAGCAATGATCGTGTTGCGGGTGCGCATGAAAGTGAGGGTCAAGGTGGAGTGAGTTCTCCGAACGAACTTTGAACGCACGGGGCGGAATCAGTTCTCCGGCCTTCTGCTGCCCGTACCCAAGACCCTTCGGCGGTTCACCGACTTCCTCCATGCGGAGCGGAACGGGATTCAGAGGTTGTCCCAAGCCATCGCAGGCTCGTTCGGAGGCCGAAGGTCGGCTTCCCGTCGCCCCACCTTTTCGGCATCCGGCGCATCTGGTTGACCCTCAGTTTCAAACACACCCCTTCTTTGCGGGTGCGTATGAAAGAGGCGGGCAAAAGAAGGAAAGAAATGAAGGAACCGATGGATGAGCTGAAGACCGCCGGCTCAGAATCACTTTGGATGGTAGGGCGGTGGGAGGTCGAACTTCGACCTTCGCACCCAATCCTTCTCGTCCTCGTCCTCGATTTGGCGAGGGATTTCGACGACGAGGACGAGGGCGAGAACGACGATTTTGAAATCGTGCGTTTCCGACTAGAGACGAATCACACCGGGATCGGAAACGGTGATTGCCTGAACTTTTTTTGCAGGGTTTGATGGTGGGCATCGTGTATCAG
>JBDNGP010000337.1:0-17013 GCA_041689265.1 Verrucomicrobiota bacterium | reverse complement strand
TCCGCCTTGCAAAAAGGCGGCTTTGAGTATTTCGTGGTTCATGGTGTTGGTTGGTTTTTTTGGTTTTGTCACCACCACGCTCTCGCGTGGTTGAACCAACCACCACCTCAAATTTTTAACGACTCAGGGGACACTTCCAAAGGACGGGATCGAGCTCGCATTGCTCGGTGTGCAACGCCCGAAATAGTGGGTGAATAAAAACAAAGACGTTGCCGGTGAGAATATAAGCACGTCGGCTGACGGAAAATTAGTCATGAGTTTTCTCAGTTTGCGCATTCGTTCCGGAATTCAAACCGAGAATTGGAATTCGATTCCTCCACTCGTCGAAGCTCAGATCCGGATGGGAAATCATCTTGCTGGTGACCCCAGTTTGTTGAGACAGCTCGTCCGCAGGGCGTATTACTCAGTCGCGCTGCTTGATCTGGAACGATACCTGAACGTTGCCGGTCTGGAGGTGGGTGATCTTTCTGGGATCTCAGCGGAGTTGACACAAGCGACGGAAGACTGGCCTCTGGATCGAACCGTAGAGTGGGAACGGGTCGAGGCGCTCGAGCCCATCTATTGGAAATCCAAGAAATTATTCCTGGCGTACGATTTCGATTTTGCGGATCCGAACCTGTTGGAGGACCGCAAACCCGATATATGGAAGCAGACCTTCGAACAAATGAAGGTGATTCTGTATCGTTTTTCGGGGCTGGCCGATCTGGATCTGTTGTATCTGCTTGGCGCTTATGAGCAAATTGAGAACGCGTCGTCCAAATCGTTGAAGTCGATCTCCGACCTGACCGAAAACTGGGCCTCCATCGAGCCCGGCTCAGACGGACACCGGTTTTATTATTGGTCGGAAATGCTCCTCCCCGGGTGGGACAAGTTCTTCGACAGATGGGTGGAAACCCACGCCAAGCTTCGCGCGGCGACGGCGGCGGTCGCTGTCACGCGATACCGGATCGATCACGGTGGGAAACTCCCCGGCTCGCTTGTCGAGTTGGTTCCGGAATACCTGGCCGAGGTTCCACTTGAGCCGCGTTCGAATAAATCGTTTGAACTGATTCAAACCGGACATGGATTCGGAATCGGTCGTGGCGCGCCGTTGTTCAGCGTGGTCATTTCTGAGCCGTGAGGAATGTGAGGACGCCGGTTCGGAGGCGGGCGACGAACGATCGAGAATGGACCATCAAATGATGGATTGTGATCACGACACCCGGGGGAGCGGGGTGCAACGTGCTGGGCCATGGGAGGCCAAACTTCGGTCTAGCCCCCAATTCCCCTCTGGTGACGCCGGGGCCGCAATCTTTCCGGCAAGGCCGAAGTTCGGCTGCCGTTCGGGAAACACCTTTCCTCCGCTTCGCCCTCACTACCTTGGGGGGCAGGCGGGTGCATTTTTGAACGCGTGCGGAGTCGGCTCCCCGATTCAGAACGGAACGGCGACGTTCCCACGGAGCCCTGATCAAAGCTCCAACGGAGCGCCACTTTGCGCCGTGTTGTCCCTACAGGACTTTGAAATGGGCTCGACGGGAGCCTCTCCCTACCCACCGTTGGTGGGCGAAGCTGTCCGTATGGATGCTTCCACTCTTTCCGTTCCCGAGTCTTCCTCCTTTTTCAAACGCGCTCGGGGCAGGATGCGCCCTTGGCCGGAGCCGACGGAACAAATGCGATTGAATTTGATAACCTGCGGCCTACTATTGCGTCATTCTATTTATGAGCCACCCGAATACAGCCCGCAGCCTCGCCGCGATAATGGGGATCTCAGTGATCTCGCTTCACGCGGATCTGACCCTTCCCACCCCGCTGCAGCCGACGTTGCGCCCGCAGACGATCGACGACCAGATCAAGATCGGTTACGGACTGGCCATCGCGGACGTCGACGGCGATGGCAAGGACGACATTCTGCTGGCGGACAAGGAGGAGATCGTCTGGTACCAGAACCCCACTTGGAAAAAATTCCGACTGACCGGTCATCTGGGCGTGCGGGACCACGTCTGCATCGCCGCGCGGGACATCGACAACGACGGCATGGCGGAGATCGCCGTCGGTGGTGAATGGAATCCGGGGGACACGGAGAACAGCGGCGCTGTTTTCTATTTGATTCCGCCAGAGGATCGGACGCAGGAATGGGAGGCCGTCAAGCTGCCGCACGAGCCGACCGTTCATCGGATGCACTGGGTGAAAGACCGGGAGGACAATTTTTTTCTCGCCGTGCTTCCGCTTCACGGTCGCGGCAACAAGGACGGGCAGGGCGATGGCATCCGGTTTCTCGGCTACGTGCGACCGCGTGAACCGCGTGGCGTCTGGCACACGTTCGAGTTGAACGACACGTTCCACAAAGCGCACAACTTTGATCTTGTGGCCTGGGGTGAACCCAACGGTTCGGAGGAACTGCTCGTTGCCAGCGGTGAAGGCACGAGCGTCATCGAACGCAAGGGGGACGAATGGAAAACGATTCAGGTCACCACAAACGGCGCCGGCGAAGTGCGCTCGGGAATTCTCTACAGCGGCCGACGGTTCATCGCCTCGATCGAACCCATGCACGGCAATCAGGTCGTGGTGAACACCCACAATCTCACGCTCACCGGCCAGTTGTCATGGACCGAGAACCGGGTTGTGCTGGATGATACTCTGGTCGAGGGCCATGCGCTGGCCGTCGGCGATATGTTGGGCGTCGGATGGGATCAGGTGATTGCGGGATGGCGGGGCGGTGATCCGGTCGGGATCAGGATGTACGTTCCAACCCACAAACGCGGACACGCGTGGACGATGCACGCGGTGCTCGATGACAACCAGATGGCGTGCGAAGATCTGAAACTGGCGGACCTCAATCAGGACGGAAAACTCGACATGATTGCGTGCGGTCGCGCCACGAAAAACGTGATCATCTACTGGAACGAAACCCCGGGGAAATGATCAGTTGACCGGTCGGACGTAAAGGTTGGCGAACTCGATGGACTTCCCTGCGTCCAGCAGACCAATCGAACGGGCTGCCCGGCTTGAAACGGAGTCGGCCACCACCTCTGCGGCGGGCCGTCCGTCCAGATGCACGGTCCACTTCGCCGGTGAAACACTGACCTGCAGGCGCTGCCATTCGCCCAGTTTCAATCGGCCGGGGAATTGATTCCCGCTCAGAATGATCCGATAACCTCCGACTTCAAAACCACCGCAGACCTGCTCCGTGTCGGCGTCTTTCGGGAGCCGGAAATCCGCCACGAACTCCAGGTTTTCAAACGAGTTCTCCGTCCACAGAACGGGTCCGGGTTCGCCGCCGACACCGTTCAACAGCAGTTGCCAGTCAGACGGCTTCCAGCGACTCGCGAGTTCGTCATTCGACTTCCACCCCCGCAAATCCAGTCCATTGTAGAGGGGGACGAAACCTTCCTCCACGGGAGCGCTTTGTGCGGCGGTCGCGCCGGTCGACGGCAGTTCCTTCACCCGGATGTGGCGGAACTCGGTGGGCGATCCCTCACTTTCCAGACCGATGTAACCCTTGCGCCAGTTGCAGTCTTCGCCGCCGGAAACTTCCTTCCCATTGACGCTGAGTCGCAGCACGCCGTCGTTGGCAACGATCCGATAGTGGTTCCATTCGGGAGACGGTTTGCTGCGCTCCTCCGAAGGGAAACTGCGCTGGCCGTTGGACCGTCCAAACGGTTTCATCGTCGATCCATGAATCGGGAAAACATCGCCGTGGGTGGTGTACCATTTGTTTTTCCCCTCGGCATTGTATCCATGATCCAGCACCTGTACTTCGACGGAGCGAAGAAACGGAACGCCTGGCGCGGCAAGGGGCGACGACCAGATGAAGACCCCGGCATTGCCGCCCGGTTTCAGATGACGCCACTCCAGTTCCAGTTCGAAATTCTCGTATTGTTTCTCCGTCCGCATCGCGCCGGTCGGGACGCCCGTGCATGCGATGACGCCACCCTTCACCGACCAGGTTTCCGGCGCGCAATTGACGTTCACCCAGCCGGACAGATCGTGGCCGTTGAAGAGCGGTTGAAACTCCGCCGCCGACATTTGGAGAGCGGCTACTGGTAATAGAAATAAATGCAGAATGGTCTTCATGGATTGTTCGCCAATTGGGGCAGGAAATCGGTGGGTTTGCGAGCGTGAAGTGCGGGGGGTGCTAGAATGTATTGTCGGCGTGGAACCGCGCTCGTTGCGCGCTACGGTTCGGGCCAGACTTTGACGTCGAATACGCCGGTGCGAATTTTGCCGTTCAGTTTCACCTGAACCCAGATCCGGTAGTCGCCGGGGTTCATGAATTTCCAGGGAAACGAAAACGAGTAATCAGCCTCCGGAGATTTCTGTGCGATCCAATATCCGAGACTTTCGTCGACTCCGGGAATGACACACAACGGTTCACCACCATTTTGGTTGACCAGGTTCGGTGCCTTGCCTTCGGCTCTCAAGCCGAACAATTGCTGGGACGCCATCGAGAACGAACCGGCCGGGTGCAGATGCGTGAACAGATGCCCGTCGTGGCTGCGCATGAACAGATGTCCCATCATCCCCATGTAGAATTGCACCAGCACCGGCTGATCCGCTGCCGCAGCGGAACGAACTTGAAACCGCAGGGACAAATCCTCGCCCGCGTTGATCACTGCTGAATCAAGCCATTCAAGGATGAAACCGTCGCCCAGATCTGCGATGCGCCGTTTGTCCTTCAGTGGGCTGGCATCGCTATCGTTGTCGGTGGTCCACGCGTCATCGGGATCGATGTCGATCAGGACGCCGCTGCCGGATTGAACAGGTGGCGACGGCAGGGCAATTTCTCCAAATATGTTTTCGGAGAAACCGGTTTCGTAAGTGACTTCGGCGTAGACCGAATAGTCACCGGCGGGCAGTTTTTCAGGAACTGCGACGACGAACGTGCGGCGATTGAGTTTGAGCGGGTGCAGATGCGCCATGGCATTCATGTTGGTCTGGCTGACCAGCACGAGGTGCATGAGCTTGCCGTGGTCGGGAACGATCGGAGAACGTTCTCGCAGGTCCTGTTCACTCATCTCGATTCGGACGACCCTCTGTCGTCCCTCCACGCGAGTTGTTATATCGCTGTCGATGGGTTTGAAGAGGCGGTTGTTCGTGTAATCGCTGGCCTCGGCGTTCCACCATTTTTTGCCGCCGTAAAGTCCGCCAAGCAGTAGTGCAGCTGCGATGACCGCGGCCAATCGTGAAATCCAGATGCGTTTGCGCGTAGGGGCTTCGCCAGCGGCCAACATACTCTCGCGAACGGCTGCCGCGACCATGCCGACAAACACCAGCACCAATAAAACGGTGAGCATCGAGAGAACGGTGCCAAGACCGGCGGGAAGCGTTTCGACTTTGGTCGCCGCCACCGCGACGGGAATGAGAACCTCCCCCGTGCCTTCGTCACCGGAGATTTTTACTTCAACACTTTGCGAACCTCCTTCCATGAACCACAACTCCGCGCTGAACAGGGTGGGCTCGCCACGCACGGGTTTCGCGAGGTCCGGTGTCGGGGCGCCCTGTTTACCGAGATTCCACTTCAACGGCAGGACAGTGATTTCCTGTGGCGAACCTTTCAACATGCGAATCGAAATCTGCGCCAGCCCGGGAACCACATCCGGTTTTTCGATCATGATCCGTGCGGTGTAAGGCCCGATGTTGCCCTCGTAAAATACATTCTGGTTGCCGCTATGAGCAGAAAGATTGGTATTGATTCCAAGAGAAAATATCGACGCAACCAGCAGGATGAACCACCGCGCGCGAACCGATTGCTGCCGGGAGCGTAGCGCAGAGAGGCACTCTGCTGTATCGCCGACTGGCAGTCGGCAAGTTTTTCGATGTGTCATGGCGAATTTTGGATGAAACCAGTTCATGCAGATTGCCAATCTGCGATACGGCAGGTTGGCAACTTGCGCTACACTATTAGATTCTCCCCGGCGGTTCTTCATCGTTTGACCTTTGCCATCCAGCTGCCGAGCCAGAGTCCAATCCGGCATTTGAAGAACGCCAGGCCCAGCGCAATCCAGACACCGGCCATGCTGAGCGGTGCGTTCCGGGGAGGACTGGATTCACTCCAAAACATGTTGCGAAAATCACCGCGTTGGTCGGTGTAACCCCAGTGGATATCCGTGAAGAAAAACGGGTTCTTCGCCGCCGGGCTGATCAGGAATGCGCTGAAAAACCATTGTGTCGCGAGAAACAATCCGGTGAACGCGATCGCCGCGGCAAACGCGTAGAGCCAGCCACGAATCCAACCACGCTCGGGCTTGATCCCCCATCGCAGGAGATCGAGCGCGAACGCCGGGACAATCAATACCATCGGGAAACTGAGAGGCACAAAGTAGTCCACCGGATTGTAAACCGGCCCCAGTTTGGGATGGCCCGTAAACTGAGGCAGAATCCAGCCCTGCAACATGAAGATCAACATGTAGATCCCGGCGATCATCGTCGCGCCAAACCGGAACCGGCTCGCCCGCGAGAGGGCGACGAGATACGTCGGATACGTGGCGCAGGAAATGAGCAGGAACGTCTGGGTGCGGTGCTGGTTGGGCCAGCTTTTTTCAACGAGAAAAACGGCGGCCATCGCCACAATGATTCCTCCGGCGAGCACGAACAACCATTGGCCGGGCAGGGTGGTCGCGGCATTGGCACTCGACGCTCTTATTTCGGCGGCGAGATTTTGTTCCCGAAGAACGAGGAAGAGCGCGCCGAGAACGATCGCCCACATCCCGACCGCAAGCACGACGTGCGGCGGGCTTAGGATTTTTACGTCGAGTCCGTAGGCGTTGTGCCACCAATCATCAAACGGCGCCGACGTCAGCATCGCGACCGCGCCCCAGACGCAGAGCCACGCGCCGAACGGACCGCGCAATCCGAGTACGGAGACCATTCCCGCGCGCTCCGATTCAGCGGCCAGAAAAGTGCCACGAAAAATCAACCAGCCACCGACGCAACCGCCCAGAATCCCGCCGAGATAAATCGCCATGTGCGCGGGCGTCCAGAACGAGTCGCGCCCGATCGTGCGATGCCACGAAATGTCCCACAAAATTCCGATCATGATGCTGACCGCACCGATGACAATGATGCGGGCGAACCACGATGTTCCGGGTGCAACGGCTGGTGACGCGGTCGCCGTTTCTTCGCTTGTTAAACTGGCCGTTGTGGACATGGTCAGCAGGCGGTGGTGTTCAAAGCAGGACAGGTTTGCAACCTGCCCCGGCTACAGAAACGCGCAGCCGGTGTTGGGCGTGGTTTGTGACTGACATCAAACCACGTCCGGCTTCCGGAAACGCGACGAGGGTGCGTTTGAAGGCGGAGGATGCAGGTCGGGACCTTGGGAAATCGAACATCGACCTCCACTCGGTCCGCGATGGGCTGTGTGGGTTCGGTCCTGGCAATAGTTCTGAACATTCGAATCCACGTCCGGCTTCCGGCGGCGCGCGCGGAGCGACGCTGCCCTACCGCCGACCGCGACGGAACTGACCGTTTGTTCGTCGCTGTCCTGCCCCACGGCTCCGGACGCACGCGCGCCGGGAAGACAGGTTGCAAACCTGTCCTACGGATGTTGGCGAAGGAGCGGTTCACGTCTTCAGCACAATCTTTCCGGCGATGCCGCCCGAACTTTTGATCGTAGCCTCTTCCTGCAACTGATGCGCGGTGGCGGCTTCGCTGAGCGGCAGGACACGGTCGATTTTCGCCTTGAGCTTGCCCTCCTTCAGCCAGCGGTTGATGTCGACGGAGCAGTGGCGTTGTTCCTCCGGCGTGGCGAGGAACATGACGAATCCAACGATGGAACAGCCCTTCAGGTAAAACGGGCCGATGGGAAATTCAGGCCGGGCTTCGCGTCCCGCCATCACGACCATGCGTCCACGAGCCGCGAGCGCTGCGATCACGACATCGAAGTTAGGTTCGCGCGTCGTTTCCCACCAGACGTTCACTCCGGCGGGCGCAATTTTCTTCAGCTCTTCGCCGATGTTCTGGGTCTTGTAGTTGAACGCGACGGTCGCACCAAGTTCCTTGCAGGCCTTCACTTTTTCGTCCGTGCCCGCGCAGGCGTAAACCGTCGCGCCGATTGCCTTCGCCATTTGAATCACCGTCGAGCCGACACCACCGCTGCCGCCGTTGACGAAGATGGTTTCATGCGGTTTCAACCGGGCTTCGCGCACCAGGCCGAGATGCGCGGTGATGCCGACAAGCGAAATGGCCGCCGCCTGTTCGTCGCTCACTTCCTTCGGCGTCGCGTACAGAAAACACTCTTCGACCGACGCGTATTCGGCGAACGTTCCCTGGCGTTCGAGCAATCCCTGGTTGCTGCCCCAGACGCGGTCGCCGGGCTGAAACAGTTTCACATCCGGCCCGACGGCTTCGACGGTGCCCGCGAGATCGCATCCGACGATGAACGGCATCGGCAACGGCATCGGCACCAGACCTGCACGGACGTACGTGTCGATCGGATTGACCGCGACGGCTCCGACCTTGACGAGCACCTGGCTGTGCTTCAGATGGGGTTTGGGCAGATCGCCAAACTGGATGTTGGACGCGGGACCGGTCTCGTTGATGTAAGCGGCTTTCATGGTTGAAAAAGTCTCGTGAAAATAGCGAAGGTCGACTTGCGAAACAAGCTTGTCGAACAACATTCGCGGTGGGCAGTGACTTTTCGAAAAATCCTGAGGAATGACGAACTCCAGATCGGCTGAGCCTAAAGATCATTATGGAGCCCGGCCGGTTCGGAGACCGGCGCTTCACAAAAGAATCTGGCACTCTGAGGAACCCGTTGGTTAGAGTCACCGCACACCAGTTACAATTCCCCGTCCAGATGGGCTCACCCAAAAACACCGCCGGTTCACAAGATTCAACGACCGCCAAGCGCGTGGGCGTGATCACCGGCCCGCTCGTGTTTTTGGTGATAATGCTGTTTGTCCATCCGAAGGGATTGAGCGATGCGGGAATCGCGGTGCTTGCCTCCACTGCCTGGATCGCGATCTGGTGGATTACGGAGGCGATTCCAATCGCGGCGACGGCGTTGCTACCGATTATTCTTTTTCCCCTCACCGGCGCGCTCGAATTGCAGGCGACCACGACCTCCTACGGGCACCAATACATTTTTCTCTACATCGGCGGGTTCCTGCTCGCCATCGCGATTGAAAAGTGGCGGCTGCACAAACGAATTGCGTTGAACATCATCCACGCGATCGGTACCAGCGTCTCCGGAATTATACTGGGCTTCATGATCGCGACGGCGGCGTTGTCGATGTGGATCTCCAACACGGCGACGTCCGTCATGATGCTTCCGATCGGGATGGCGATCATCTCCCAGCTTTGCAACAACCCGGCAACCAACCCGATGGAGAATGAGAAGTTCGCCAAAGCCTTGCTGTTGGGAATCGCCTACAGCGCGTCGATTGGCGGAATGGCGACGCTGGTTGGCACTCCGCCAAATCTCGTGCTCGCCGGAGTCGTGCAGGAATTGTACGGCATCGAGATCAGCTTCTTCCAATGGCTGATGTTCGGTCTGCCGATCTCGCTCATCCTGCTGGCGCTATGCTGGATTTACCTCACACGCGTGGCCTTCCGCTTCGAGCAGGCCAGTTTTCCAGGAGGCCGAGCGGAGATCAAAAAACAGTTGCATGCTTTCGGACGGATTGGTTTTGAAGAGAAAATGGTGCTGGCCGTGTTTGGCCTCACGGCGCTGGCCTGGATCAGCCGTTCCTTTCTGCAACAACAACTCGGACTGTTTCCCCGGCTCGACGATACGATCATCGCGATGGTTGGTGGCGTGCTGCTTTTCCTGTTGCCGGCAAACGAGAACAAGGGGCCTCTGCTGAGGTGGGAGGATGTGAAGAAACTTCCGTGGGGAATCGTTCTGTTGTTCGGCGGCGGGATGGCGCTGGCGGAGGCGTTCAAATCGAGCGGACTCGCGGATTGGATCGGCGGTCAGATGACGCTTCTGGACGGCGTCTCATTGATCTTCCTCATCCTGATTCTCGTGACGGCCGTCAATTTTCTCACCGAGATCACATCGAATCTCGCCACGACCTCGATGTTGCTGCCGATCCTCGCTCCAATGGCGCTCGCAATTGACGTGAACCCGCTGATCCTCATGGTCGCCGCGACGGTCGCCGCTTCCTGCGCGTTCATGCTGCCAGTGGCCACACCTCCAAACGCCGTGGTGTTTGGATCGGGTCATTTGCGGATTCCGGACATGGTTCGCGCCGGGCTGGGAATGAACCTGATCTCCATCGTGCTGCTCACCTTGTTTGTGTATTTCGTGCTGCCGCTCGTTTGGGGACTGGACACCCGGGCGTTCCCGGAAGCGTGGAAGTGAGTGATCTAATTGATCACGCAGGGTGCGTTCGAAATCGCCGGGTAGGGCCGCGTCGCTCCGCGCGCGCCGCCGCCTGTCGGCCGCAGATTCGAACATTCAGAACCGTTGCCAAACCCTGACCCTCACAGCCCATCGGGGACCGCGCGGAGCGACGGTCCCTTCGACCCTCGTTCTCAAACATACCTGATCGCGTATGCCGATCTTTACTGGTGCCAATCCGAAATCTACCTTTCGCGCCAATCAAGGAACATTATGAAAAGTTGTAATACGTTTGTGGGAGAGGAAAAACGATTCCACTCAATCATCCGGGCAGGGGCAATCACCGCTTTGGTCGTGCTTGCGAAGTTCAGCAGCGTCGGCGCGGAGGTCCGGTTTTCCGCTTCGCAATACGACGTTTCGGAAACGGCATCGGTGGTCACGGTCCGGGCCGTGCGGGATGAGTCCGTCGGTGTCGCCGGGGTGAAGGTGCAGATCAACGGGGGTTCGGCTCAATCTCCCGCGAACTACTATTTGAAAACTGACGTCATCAGTTTTCCGGACGGGGCGGACACTGCGGATTTGTCAGTGTTCATCGTGGACAATGCGGAAACGTCCGGCGACCACGACATATCGCTGGAGCTGGTTTCCGAGACGGAAGGTGTCACGGTCGGTTCACCCGGAACGGCGACCATTGTCATCGTGGACAACGACGCCGAGGGATTTCCGGGTCTCGGGTTTTCCGGTCACTATTTTTTTGAGATCGTTCCCAATTACAGTTTTGCGTCCCGGGTGAATGCGTTGGTTCCGGATGGCCAGGGTCGATGGCTTGCCGCCGGTGAGTTTACTTCGGTCAATGGTCATGCCCGGACCAACCTTGTCCGGTTGCTGGCGGACGGAAGTCTCGATGACTCGTTCAATCCGTACTTCACGACCGATGGCCAAATCTATCCGGTAGCTTTTCCCGGTGATGGGAAAATTTTGATTGGCGGACAGTTTACCAAGGTGAACGGTTCTGCTGCTGGACGGATCGCTCAATTGCTTCCCGACGGCACGCTGGACTCCGGTTTTGCTCACGGCACGGGTTTTACCAGCGCAACCGTTGAAACCCTTGAAGTGCTTGCCGACGGACGAATTCTCGTCGGTGGCAATTTTTCCGCCTATGGAGGAGTGCCGCGTCGGACGGTGGCCATTCTGAATGCCGACGGGTCGCTGGATGAATCGTTTGATCCTGACTCGGTTTCCTACCTCATTGGCGGGCACGGCGCCATTCAAGCAGGCACCGGTTTTGTTGTGATCACGCACGGTCCGGGAGAAACGAATTTCGTCTTTCGGCTTAACGGAGACGGTAGCAAAGATGACGGTTTTACTTGTGAAATTCCGAATGACTTCTCGTCGTCGGTTACCGGAATTCATCTCCAGTCTGACGGGCGGATGGTGATTGTCGGAGAGTTTACACTTGTGAACGGCGTGGCGCGAAACAATGTTGCCCGCCTCAACGCAGATGGATCGACTGACGAAAGTTTTGACCCGGGCACTGGTGCCGACAACAGGGTGCGCAGGGTCTTTCCCAGCACCGGAGATAAACTTCTGATCGTCGGAAATTTTACCGAGTATGACGGCCAGCCCCGGTCCGGTGTCGCGATGATCAATGAAGACGGTTCGCTCGACATGTCGTTCAATCCGGGAACCGGCGCTTCCGGTTCTGTCAATACGGGTTTTGTGATTGCCAACGGGACGGTGCTTCTCGGCGGAGGGTTTGCCGGGTTTGACGGAGTGGACCGGTTCGGGCTTGTGGCGCTGAATGCGGACGGCAGTATTCAACTTCAGGAACCCCGGTTCGTTGGAATCGGGTCCGCCGGTGAAGACAACGTTCTCGCCCGTCTGCTGTGCGAGCCGAACTTTGACGTGGAGCTGTTTGAATCCACCTCGTTGCCAGACTGGCAGTCGATCGGAACGCAACGGAGCCCGCGTCCGATCATCGAGGTCGTTCGTCCAGTCAGCGAATCCGGTCAACTGTTCTATCGAGCGGAACAGCTGGTTCCGTAGCTTTCAGGCCGAGGCGGTTCGTTCAGGGATTCGCATCCATCTGGTATTCGGTGCTGCCGGTTTCACTCGTGATGATGATGCTTTGATAGATGAAGGAGATCTCTTCCATCTGCGGCAGCGCGGCACCGGCAGGATCCAGCGTGTTTGGGAACCAATGACGGATGCTTGAGATCCGGGCATTGACCAGAGTGATGGTATAGTGATGCTCCGTTTCTCCCGAGTCGGAGTTGAGCCGGAAGAACTTGAACGCGGCCGTCGCAGTCTGGTTCTGATCAAAACCCTGATAGAGCAGGGGGGAGGACTTATCCACGCGCTTGACGATCTTCACAGGGCCGTGAGTTTTCCTCCCACCGCCGGATGCAAACACCTCGTGGTTGAACGCGACGCATTCGATGCTCCCGCTGACGTCCACCCCACCGATCTCCTGAAGGGTTGATTCACCGGCGACGTCTTCACCGTTCAACGTCAGGGTCAGATAGGAATTGAACGCGCCGTGGCAGGGTTGCAGTACGAGGAGGCCCGCCAGGACGATTACGGTCCGGATGAAGGAGATTTGATTCATGTCAACTAAGGTTTGGGGTTGGTGGATGGACGAATTTCGATGCGAAAGAAACCCTGCGCGGCGCCCGGCTCGACGGACAGATTTTTCTCGATCACCTTGCCCGTCGCCGGGATGTCCGGGGTGACCGGCAAAAACGGTTTCACAAGTGATTCGCTGAAAACGATCCGGTACTGACGGTCCTCCACGCTGGGCCAAGCGAGGTGAATTCCATTCTTTGAATCAAACCGGGTGTCAACGAAGTCGAATACGGATTTGGGGTCGTTCGCGGCGGTTCCGGCTACGAATTCATCGAGATTGGTTGCTCCGTCCTTATCGAGATCCTCCCCCGCATCATTGACCAGAGGATTCAGTCCGTACTGTGATTCGTAGTCATCCGGGATCGTGTCATTGTCGTCGTCGGGATCGGCATTGTTGCCGGTGCCGTCGCCATCGGTGTCGGTCGTTTCCGTCGGATCAAACGGAAAATCATCGAGGTGGTCCGGAACGCCGTCCAAATCTGAATCCAAATCGATAGTGCCTACGGAAAATCCCGCGCCGGGCAACGGCTCTTCGCGGAGGGAAGGATACAGCGAACTGCCGGTGCCGTTCCAACTGGCAAACGCTGCGGCCGACGGAGCCGGGCGCAGATCAATCCAGTCGGGTGACAGTATTTCCAGAACGCGAACAAGTGGGATGTCGCCCGCCGCCCGTTGCTGAAACGCGACACGTCCAGCCATTCGCTGGCGGATGCCGGGGAGGGAGAGCAGTTCGCGTGATTCATCACGCAACGCGATGATCACTCGTCCTCCGGGCCGATCGAGCAAAACGTGTGTCGCCTCGGCGGCGTAGAGGGGTGGCGCATCCTCAACGTAACCGATCAGCACCAACGGTTTCGTGTGTGCGACTTGGGCGATACCCAGCAAACCCGCCAGGAAACAAAGCATCCTGTGACTGCCTGAAAGTGTTGTCGGACCTGTTCCCATGGCTCGTTATCGGATGGGATGCATCATGCCGTGAATCCGCGATGGTTCAACACTTCATTCAACAGTGTGATCGCGAGGTCAGATTTGAGATTTCGGCGTGCCGGGTTCGAGTTGCTGGGAATTCGATGCAATCGGCGACGGCTGGCCGGAGACGAATTTGAACTCCTTCAAAAACTCGCGAAGAATCGCCTGCTCGATGCGGCCCTTTTTTCGGTTGGGTGCCGGGATGCGGAGCTGCACCCTGATGACACCGGGATCGGACAGATAGAACGTGACGCGGGGATCCACCGACGGCGTGTCGATCCAGTGCTTTTTCTCCAGGGACAACATGTGTTTCCGCGCCTGTTGAAGGTAGGGTTCACACTCCGCATTGGCCACGCGCATCAGGATTTTTTCAGCGGCCTGCCAGTCGTCGTGGACAGACAAAGGAACGGTGATGAAATGCACCACGTAGGTCCCCATGTACGTGTCGGACACGACCGGATGACTGAGCAGCAGGGCGTTCGGCAGGATCACCGCCCGCCCGGTGTATTGACGCGAACCCGGCGTGGGACCCAGTTCAAGAATGGTGGTGCCGAACAGGTTTTGATCGATGACGTCGCCGCGCAGGCCGTTGATTTCAATGCAGTCCCCGACTCCATACGCGTCGGTGGCCGCCCGGTAGACGGCGCCGCTGAAGCACAGGAACAACTCCTTGGTGGCGATGACAAAGGCGACGGCGAGTGCGACAAGTGAGAAGGCGACGCTGGTAATTTCGCTGGCCCAGATGAAAATGAGCCCGGCGATCATCGTGAAGATGATCACGTTCCGGATGTTGACCAGCCAGCGCCGCCGGTTCTCCACCGGGATGGTCGAGGTCCGGATGCCGACCAGTCGCACCAGGGCCACCCGGAGCAGCTAGACGGCGGTGACGAAGACGAGGGAGGTGATGGCGCGCTGGACAAGCAGCGGGTTTTCAGGTGCCAGTTTGTCGAGCCACGAGCTGATGTCGGCTAATATCAAGTGCATGGATCCATTTTGTCGCGGAGTCTATTCCGCACCTCGTGGAGGGAAAGCAGAAATTAGATCTCGCCAACGTGATGGATTCGCAACGTGTTGGTCACGCCCGGACGACCGAACGGCTGTCCTGCGACCATGACCACGGCGTCATCTTCCTTCGCCCAGTTGTTGGCGAGGAGAAGCTTGTCCACCTGCTTCAGAAAATCATTTGAGTCGGTTGGCGGTTCCATCAACATGGGGGTCACGCCGAACATTACGGACATGCGGCGAAGCGCCTCTGGGCTGGAGCTGAAGGAGAGCACGGGCACGGTCATGCGGACCTGCGACAGGTAGCTCGCGCCGCCGCCGAGCTGCGACCACATCACGACCAGTCCGGCACCGAGATCGCGGATGACGACTTTCACGCCGTGAGCGAGCGCCGCCGTGCGGAAACGGGATTCGCGCGTGTTGACCGGCGTGGTGGTGGACATCGGCAGTGAACGCAGATGGGCGTTCGTGCAGCGCGCGATCCGTCGCATCATTTCCACGGCCTTGACCGGATATTTTCCGACCGCCGTTTCGCCGGACAACATCACGGCATCCGCGCCGTCAAAAATGGCGTTGGCCACGTCGTTGACCTCGGCGCGCGTGGGGGTGGGTGCGTCGATCATGCTTTGCAGCATCTGGGTCGCGACGATGACCGGCTTGCCGTAGTCATGGCAGGTGGCGATGATTTTCTTCTGCAACAACGGAACGAGCGCCGGGTCCATTTCGACCCCGAGATCGCCGCGGGCCACCATGATGGTGTCCGCCTCGGTGACGATCGCTTCGAGGTTGTCGAGCGCCTGCGGTTTTTCGATCTTCGCGATCACCGGAATGAACGCCCGCCATTCGCTGCCGAACGATGAAAACTGTTTGCCCGGGGCGGCGTCATTCTGCGGACGGGCGGGGCGCGCACCGTGTTTGCGCAGGTAGTCCTTTAGGTCCCGGACGTCCTTCGCCGTCCGCACGAAGCTGAGCGCCAGGAAATCAAATCCGTGTTCCACGGCAAAATCCACGCAGCGGAAATCGTGGTCCGTGATCGCCGGCACCGTCAGGTCGGTGTCGGGAAAGTTGATGCCCTTGTTTGACTTGAGAATACCGCCGACAATGACATCGCAGACCAGGGCTTTGCCATCGGCGTGATCGCGCTGCTCGACCGTCTTCAGTTCGAGAATGCCGTCGTCGAGCAGGATGCGATGCCCCGGTTTCGCCTCGTGGATGAAGTCGTGAAAGGCGACCGGGATGCAGGTCAGACCGAGTTCCTTCGACGCGGCCTTTTGATCGACGAAATCCGGGATGAACGCGACCTGTTTACCTTCGATCAGCTGCGTGCCGTCGCCGTCCTGTTTGCCCACCCGGATCTTCGGTCCGCACAGATCTCCCATGACGCCAATGTGCTCGTTCAATTTGGTGGCGGCGGCGCGTACATTCTTCAGGGCAACGAGATGGGACTCAATTTCGCCGTGGGAAAAATTGATCCGGAAGACGCGGACGCCGGTGGTGATCAGAGTCTCGATCATCTCCGGTGAACTGCTGGCGGGACCCAGTGTGGCGACGATCTTGGTCAGTATGTGTTCGTGTGGTGCGCTCAATTCGGGTCCGGTTAAAAAGTAAACACCACGAAAAAGCAATGATACAAAACCAGTTCAGCTGAATACCCGTCACGGCTAGTGCGATCAGCGTTCCGCGACTCGTGGCAAGGTGGAGTGAGACCTCCGGGCGAACTTGGAACGACCGGTGGATTGCGTTTGCTGGTAGGGGAGCGTCGGTCCGCGCGCGCCGCCGTAAGCCGGACGGGTCCACCAACGACCAAAGAAAAACCATGTCTCACAAAGCTCGTCGAAGACCGCGTGGAGCGGCGGTGAGAGAACCGCTGATTAAATCCATGCATGAAAGAGAAACCGCTAATTGCCGCTTATTCGCGCTAATCCTCGAAAGCTCTGGCCTGTAAAATTAGCGAAAATCAGCGCTGATTAGCGTTTCCAAATTCGTCTCGGGATTAAATCGGCGGTTCCGGAGAGAGGCGTCAACGACCGTGGCGGCGACGGGCAGGAGCCGGGCGACGCGGCGGATTGGAATCATGGAAAACAAACAGGGGGGCCGCGCAGTTCTGTAAGGTGGCAGGTGAAAACGGAGCCAGTGAATAAGCTTGAAAAAGGGAT
>JBDNGP010000336.1:0-11202 GCA_041689265.1 Verrucomicrobiota bacterium | reverse complement strand
GAAGTGCGCATGCGCCCCAGCGCATCAGTCTTGATCAGGGAGGGCGCGGACGAAGAATCCGACTCAGTCATAGATCTCATAGCACGCCATGCTACGGCATCTACGACTCTCATGAACAGGGGAGCTTGGTGTCACGCTTACCACGGAAGCACGCAGCCCCCGGATCACTCGTCGCAGACATTTGCCGAATGCTACTTTGCGGCCAGGTTGCGAAGAGACGCAAACAAGACGAGAACCCGCACGCAACCGAACAACATCAGGAGCGCGCCCGCTGGCACCAGAAAGATTCCCACGCCCGGGTCACCACCATATGTCCAGATACCGCCGAGCAAAAAACCAAGCGGCATCAGAATCAGACCTCCAATGAAAGCCCACGATGCACTGCGAAAGCCTGGTCCCGGCGCGTTCATCCATCTGGAGGAAAAGGTGAGCGACCACGCGAAAGCCAGATGCACCAAGGAAAACAACGTGCCGTGCGCATGCGCCAGAGTCCACATGAAACGCCGTGTCTCCTGCCGGACATCAAGGTAGAGATCCAGCTTCAGCCCGTGCAATACCTCCAGCAGGATTCCGAGCGTCAGGAAGATCAACAAACCGGTCCAGCCAACCAGCGCGTGCCTCAAGGCAAGACGGTCAAAGGAGTTCAACGAAGTGGATTTGATCTTGGCCATTGGAATTACTCCTTGATATTGACGGGGCGGTTGTCTCTCTCCTGAAGCAGTTTCTGAACGCGTTCCTCCATGATGGAACCGTCAGGGTTGATGAGAATCTCGCCACCGGTCCGGGTGGGAGCGGCTCGATCTTTCCATTGAAGCACTGCTTTCTCCGCCGAGGCCCGCAGTTTCTCTTCGGGAGCGATGAAGTCGAACGGAAATTTTTCGAACCCGTCGAGCTTTCTCAGATTGTCCCCTGCGACATAGCGCACAACCCCATAGGGATCCGCGAGCAACCGGGCCTGGAAGGGGGCAAGCCAGTCCGATCCTGACGCCTGCCGGGCGGGTTCCCACCCCGTGTGCCAGGCGGCGATCACCCGTTGCGCGGCGTGTCCTTTCAAGATCCAGAGAAGCGCCGCAGAGATCTCCTTCTGTTCCGCAGTCAGGTCCACCGGGGCGGTGCCATAATTCCTCGTCATCGCCCGGGACGTCCACTCGAGCGACTTGTCCAGGTGGCACAGGTTGCACGCGTTCGGCACTCCATACTTCGCGCTGGCGCGGATATCCGGCGACTTGATCTGATGATTTCTAATGGCGCTGAAGAGCGCATAGGAGGTGTGTGGCATGTGGCAGTTCATGCATTCGCTGCCTGTCGATTCTGGTGCATGATGGGTGTGGGAACTGATATTGGTGGTGTACGCGGGTTCGTTGTGGCACTGGACGCAGGCCTGCTGGGAGTTGCCGATATGATTCAGTTGATCGACGGGATTGCTGTCGTGCATGGAGTGGCACGACAGGCATGATATTTCTCCGCGGGTGTAACATGCGGATTGGGACAGGCCGGAATATTCACGGCCTCCGGCAAGTATGGTTCCGTCCTCCCACCAGCGTTCCGCAAAGAATTTTGGATTCTTGCGGTACTCCTCCCATTCCAGCGGCGTTGAATTTTCGGTCGGATGGGTGATGTAATAGCGCTTCTCATTGATGTCCTCACCCGGCCGGTACTGGACGCCTTCGGTGGCGAACTTCATCCCGAAATTTTCATTGCGGATGTAGACACCGTGGCACTGGCCACAGATCTGGCTCGAACGCTGGTGATCCAGTTTTTCCGGATTGACAATGGTATCGTCGGTCTCGCCTGCGTCACGGTGAAGCGTGTAACGGCGGAGCGGATTGCGGTTCGCTTTGATGTGTTCCTCTCCCGGGCCGTGGCAGGCTTCACACGAAATCCCCAATTCTCCCACAGCGGTCGCGAACGACCCCTCCTTTGAATTCGCCTGCAGACCGGGGTTGCCTCCCGTGCTGTGACAGTTGATGCAATGGTGGTTCCACTGGGAAATCATTCGCCCGCTCTCCCCCGGTGCTTTCATGAAGGCTACCTCGCGTGGAATCCAGCGTTGATCTTCGATGAGATAGATCAGGGGCAGGGTTTGCAGAAGATTGCCATACTTGTCGGCTCCCTTCACCCAGTAGGTTTGGTAGTGGTGGGAACCGGTGGTCATCACGACCTCACGCTCCACCCGGCGGATCGCTTTCAGCGGGGTAAGCTTCCCCCCCTGGACTGCATACATCATTTCCTCGGGATCCGGCATCTCTGCAAAGAACTTCTCCCCTTTTTTGAAAACCCGATATATCAGCCCGTCGGACAGAATTGTCGTATCATCGAACTTGCCGGCCACCAGCTCGGGCAGCGCGGGCTGGGTCATGGTGCGATGGAAGGTCCGATGCCAGGTCGCGTGTTCGGCGGGATGACATGCCTGACACCGGTTCGACGAGACATATTCATCGTCGCGGGAACGAGGCAGGCTTTCGAATACCGACTGTTGTTCCGTCTGACGTTTCCGGGAATCCATCCATGAAACGCCCAGGGCAAGCATCAGGGCAACACCGGCCATAACGAACACAGCCACGAAAAAGCGTTTTTTTATGACCATCGCTCTGGACGATTCCGAGCCGGAATTCATTGGCTCGCTATATGCCGATTCGATGGTATTGAGCAATCCCGAAATCGTTCCGTCCTCTCAATTCATTTGAAGGTCATTTCGAATGGTGTTGGTGGAGTGAGATGAAAGGCGCGGGCAAGGAAGGCGGCTGGCGGCATTTGGGAGTGGCTGCCGCGCGTCGTGTTTTGCTGGGTTCGCAAAGGGTTCGGGCGGTGGAAAACCCTCATCACGGGCTGTAAAAACGCAACGAACAGGCTTGACGCGGACGGGGTCCGCAAAAATTGTCTCAATGCCTGTTGCACTTGAAAACCAAACTGTGAACGAAGCCTTTTATCAACCCCTCAACGACCTCGTGGCGCGGAGCCCCCACACCCGCGCCTGCCCGGAAGTGAGCGACGAGCACTAGGATCAAACCCAAGGGGCTGAGGCAGGAGGTGCCCCCAGGCCGGCGGGTTCTGATCATCTATGACAAGGCGGCCATCGACTTTGACTGTTGGAAGCGGTGCCGGCAGGAATGCGCGGTGTATTTCCTGAGCCGGCCCAAGGAGAACCAGGAGCTCGAATGGGAGGCGACCATGGATTTGGATCGGGCCGATCCGCGCAATCGTAGCGTGTGGGGGGATGTGCGGGGGCGCACCCGCCACGGCGTACGAGTTTCTGACCAACGAGATGGACCTGCCCCCGGGCGTGCTGGCCGAACTGTATCGGCGGCGCTGGGAAATCGAGAAGGTGTGCGATGAGTTGAAGAACAAGCTGGGGCAGAAGAAAGCGTGGGGGTCGAGTTTGGTGGCGAAGGAAACGCAAGGCGGCTCCCCCGTCTGGTTGTCGCCGCACGACGGGCCACCCAGCGCAGCGTGAAGTTCATCCGCTGGCTGCGCCAGTCATTGCGCGACCGGCTCGCCGAAGCCACCGCTGTGCTCCGCCTCAAGCTCCTCTAGGCAACATTGTAGCCGACAAAACCATACACCGATGAGGATTAGGTGTGTATCCCCTGGCAAACACCCCGAGTGATGACAACGTGACGGGCGGTAACGGCACCTATGAAATGCTGACACTCAACTTCAGTCAGCAAGTGACCTTGAGCGGGTTGGTATTCCGGGATGCAGGCCATAATTCACTGACCACCGGAAACTATATCTTCAACGGCGGCCAGGAAGTCTTTGGCACGGATCCGACTTCGGCGACCGGCACGACGTTCGCCTTCAAATGGGGAGGCGATCGCCCGAATCAGTTCTATGTTTCAACGCTGAACGCTGTCGCGACACCCGATGGCGGCACCACGGCCATCCTGATGGGCGTTTCCGCACTTGGTCTCGGCCTCGTGCGTCGCAATCGGTCTGTCAAGTAAACGAACGGCTCTTCGAACTCCCTGCCCTTTTTTGTTGTACGGAGAACCACCAATCGTATCGCGAGCGACCAGCCGAAATCTCTTGAACGGCATTCCGACAGCATTTATCACATAGGGGCACCATTGAACCGGAGGTTCGGACAAATGCCAATCTGAGTGGCCCGGATCTGACAAAACAGGAATGTTTAGGTATCAGGTATCACGCAGCCGAAGCTCGGCGTCAGACTTTCAGAAAAATCGAACGTTTGGCAGGACTAGATTCCTCCCGACTCGGTGATGCTCCTAACCCTTTACCGGCACTCCGTCTGCGCCGAGTTTATAGCCGGGCATCGCTCCATCACACGTCGCGATGAATTCCGCCACCCGGCTCGCGCGTTTGAGATTCGCGTCGGGCGTCAGTCCTTTCACGATCCAGCCGTCCATGAGCGAGGCGAGGAATGAATCCCCCGCACCGACGGTGTCTTTAACTTCCACTTTTTCGGCGGGTTCCCAAAACCATTGATCGCCCCACCAAAGTCCGGCACCTTTTGATCCAGCGGTCACGCAGATACGTGGACAGCCGGTCCGTTCGGCGAACAACTTTGCACCGGTCTTCAACGCATCGGTTGTGATAACCAGATCGAGCATTGTCACGAGTTCTTCGTTGTTCAGTTTGATCAGATCGCAGTTCTTCGCGAGATCCCAGACAACCTCCTTCGAGTCGTACGGCGCGCGCAAATTTACATCGAACACATGCCGGGCATTGGGCAACCAGTCACGCAGTTTGACGAGTTGTTCACGGTTGAACTCTGATCGTTGGGCGAGCGTTCCAAAGACGATGGCGGCGGCAGTTTCGCAAACCTTGGTCAGCTCAAACGGAAGCGGAATTTCATCCCATGCGACGTTCTCAAGAAATTTGTAAGTGGGAATTCCGTCTTCGTCCAAATCAACCACCACTGCGCCGGTAGGCTTGTCCACCTGACCAACGAACGTGGGTGACATGTTCCAGTATTTGAAACGACGGATGAATTCCTCCCCCAGAAAATCGTTTCCCACCGCAGTGACAGGATATGCCGTCAGCCCAAACTGATTGAGGTGATACGCGACGTTAACTGGTGCCCCGCCCGGAAAAATTCCGCGCGGAAGACTGTCCCAGAGAACCTCGCCGAAGCAAATGACTGATCGTCCTGCCATAACTGGAGACGATTCAAATCGGATCGACCCGATCTAGCAATCAGATTCCCAACCCAAAGTGTTGTAGCCCCTCAATGACGCCATCTGCGGTATGGCCCTGGGCGTGATAAACCTTCTGCCCCGCGACGGCTTCGAGCAATTCTGCGCGCCCATTTCCAACGATGATCCCGCGGGCGTCCGGAACGAAGAACATGCTCGTGTCATTTCCGCTGTCGCCAGCGACCACGATTTCATTCGTGTTGATCGACAACCGCGCGGCCAGCCAACGAAGTGCGTTGCCCTTGTTCGCGTCAGTCGGAAGCACGTCCAAATCGCGATCACTGGAGTAGACGATGATCGCGCCCAACCCTGCATCGGCCAGTTGTTCCTCGAGCCCCGCAATTTGATCCTTCGAGCCGTCGTACAGATACCAGCTTGATTTGTAAGGGTGAAGATACCGTGGAGGCTGTTGCTCAATTCCAGGAAACGCGCCGATGATGGATTCGATTTTCCCAAGATCCCAATGACCGCCGAAGGAGTCATGGTATTCCGGAAGCAGACAGTCCATCGCCGTTTCAAAAATCTCGGTCCCGACACCGCCGATCACATAGTCCGGCACTGGCAGTCCGATTTCCTGTATGAAATCGCGTGCGTCGTTGACCGGGCGGCCGGTGTTGAAACAAAGAACGGGGCGCCCCGCCTTGGGAAGAGCATCCCAAGCTTCGCGAAACCGCCGGGTGGCAACGGGGTCACCAGCGACGGTGCCGTCGAGGTCGGAACTGAACAGACGAAATTTCTTTTTCTTGGACTTGGCCGGCATATTGAACTTTCTGATGAAGCACCACTCTACCCGATTCGCGATGTCGTTTCCTCTGTCTGGAGATTCGCGATCAGCTCCCTCGCGCCAGTCGACCATCCCGGAGCGTTGAACTCAGGAAGAATTTCGGCGAGCGGCCCGAGGACAAATTTTCGCTGGTGCGCCCGCGGATGCGGCAGCGTCAGGTACTCGTTGGAAATCAAGTGGTCCCCAAATGCGATCAAGTCCAGATCGATTGGGCGCGGCTCGTTGTCGGTTTGTTTCGGACCACGACCGAGCTGGCGTTCGATTGCCTGCATCTTGCCGAGCAAGTTCTCCGGTGTGTCGGTCGGGCTCGGTTTGATGGCGACGACCACATTGACGAAATCAGGCGATCCCGGAGGGCAATCCACCGGCGAGCTTTTCCAAAGCGAAGACCGCAACACAGGCTGGTCGCTGAACTTTTCGAGAGCAACTATCGCCTGCTCGATGAGAGCGGTTGAATCCCCGAGATTCGATCCCAAGGCAATAATCGCGAGTCTGGAATGTTCCACGTTTATTTTAATCCGAGCACATCCTGCATGGAATACAACCCGGCCGGTTTACTGTTCACCCATTGAGCGGCGCGGAGGGCGCCGTTCGCGAATGTCTGTCGGCTGGACGCTTTGTGGGTGAGCTCCACCCGTTCTCCATCAGCGGCGAACATCACGGTATGATCGCCCACGACGTCGCCACCGCGAAGCGAGTGCATGCCGATCTCTTCCTTCGTTCGTGCACCCACGATGCCTTCGCGACCGTGGCGAACGACTTCCTTCAGCTGGGCGTTGCGAACATCCGCGAGAATTTCCAAGAGCGTGGTCGCCGTGCCACTCGGGGCATCCTGTTTCATCCGATGATGCATCTCGACGACTTCGAGATCAAAGTCGGGCCCAAGAATTTCCGCCGCTTTTCGCGTCAGCCAGAACAAGGTGTTCACGCCGGTCGAATAATTTGAAGCCCACACCATGGGAATCTGTTTGGTGAATTCAAGGATCGCCTGTTTGTCGATTTCGTTGTGTCCCGTGGTGCCGATCACCAGTGCCTTGCCCTTTTCAGCGCAGAGTTTCGCGATGCCCGACGTCGCGTGATGCAGACTGAAATCGATCACGACATCCGTTTTGTTTACGCACGAACTCAAGTCGTCGCCGGCATCAATCTGGCCAACGACTTCCAGGTCGGCAATCGCATCAGCGCACTTCAACAGCATCCGCCCCATGCGCCCCCGCGAACCGGTGATGATAATTTTCGTCATCTGTTGTGGAAAAACTTGCTACTTCAGCACACCGCACTTTTTGAGCGTCGCACGCACGATCTTGCTACTCGACGCACTGATCGAAACGAGCGGCAGACGCACTTCATCCTCGATCAATCCCATCATGACCAGCGCGGCCTTCACGGGCGTGGGATTTGTTTCCACAAACAGGTTTTTGAAGAGCGGATAATACTTCTCGTGAAGCTTGAGGGCAACGGCGGGCTTGCCCATCGCGAAGGCACGAACCATGTGCGAGACCTCTTTCGGAATCACATTGGACGCCACACTGATCACGCCGGAGGCACCGACGGACATGAACGGAAGTGTGAGAGCATCATCACCGCTGAGGATCGTGAAGTCAGGCCCGAGCACGGCTCGCAATTGACTCACGCGATCGGCGTCGCCACCGGCTTCCTTGATGCCGACGATATTCCTGTGCTTTTTGGCGAGTCGCTGAACGGTCGCAACGTCGATCGCAATGCCGCAACGTCCCGGGATGCTGTACAGAATAATCGGTAGTTTCGTGCTGCAGGCAATGGCACTGAAGTGCTGAAACAAGCCTTCCTGTGACGGCTTGTTGTAATACGGAGCGACCTGAAGAGAGGCGTCGGCGCCGACTTTCTCAGCCTGTTGGGTCAGCAAAATCGCTTCACTCGTGGAGTTCGCGCCGGTTCCAGCAATGACCTTGACCTTGCCATTCGCGAATTTCACGGCCTGCCGGATGATCTCCGAGTGTTCCTCGTAACTGACGGTGGGTGATTCGCCGGTGGTACCGACGGGCACAATGCCGTCGACCTTGCCGCGAACCTGCAGCTGAACGAGTTTGCGAAACGCATCAACGTCCAGTTTGCCATCACGAAAAGGAGTTACCAGGGCGGTGTAAGTGCCATTAAAGGAATTCGCTTTCATTGTAAAACGGCGGCTAACTTCGGCAAAAGGATCGGCTTTGGCCAGTCTGTTTTTATTAACCGTGCCGAAACGGTCGTTCCATCTGAAAGGTATTGGGCAGATGCCGGACTTCCCGCACCGCGCCGTCGTTCAACAAAACCTCGACGATGTCGAACCGCACTTTGATCCCGCTGTCGGGGAGTTGTCTCAAGTAATCGAGCGCGGTCATTGACAACAAACGGCGTTTGCGGGCATTGACCGCTGCAGCGGGCCGGACCCAGCTTTCTGAAGAGCGCGTCTTCACCTCCACGAACGCCAGGCAGTCCCGATCCCGGAAGATCAGATCGATCTCCCCGCGTGAGGATCGGAAGTTGGAGGTCAGGAACTTGAGTCCCAGTTCTTGCAGGTGTTTTTTGGCAGCGTGCTCCCCCACCCTGCCCCGACGCAGATGTTCAGGCTCTTCTTTTCCACCAACTAATTTCCGCCACCAACTCATAAAAAAACAGGGCGGCCGAAGCCGCCCTAAAGTAATCTGTGCTCAATCAGAAGACCTCAAGGATTCGACAGCCGATAATACTTTCTCCCAACGGGGGCAGGAACTGTCACTTGCTTGTTCTCGCCCACCACAACTGGAGTGGTGGAGGTTCCTGTCCAAACAGTCGATAAGGATGGATTCGCGAGCGCTGTCGTCTCCTCAAGCGTGAATCCAACAGACGGATTCGGCCATGAGATCACGACGTTTGCTCCCGAGCGGTTGACACTCAGCAACGGCCCGTCCGGAGATTGAATCGCGGTCACGATGCTCATGAAACCGCCGGTCAGTTCGTAGTCACCGCCGGAGAGCTTCCCCGCGTCCGGCTGCCCGATCGTGCCGGTCAGCGTGTAACCACCACCGGAACTGGTGCCGCCCCCGCCGTCAATACTGTACCAGTCGATCGAATAATTCTGCGCATGCACAGAGATCGCCGCGACCGCGAAGAGCAACCCCGCGCAACGAAGTTTTGGAATGGCTTTCAAGCTCATGATGTCTGGCATTAAACCACCGCCATGCTGATTGACCAGTGAATTATTTCAACGCGGTCTGTGGTGTGAATCGTTCGGCCAGTTGTTGAACCACGGCCTCCAGATCGGCCAGACGGTCCTTCAAAGACTGGATCTCCGCATCCTTCTCGCGGACCACCTCGTTCAATCCCTGAATCGCGGCCAGCGCCACCCCGTCGGCGTCGACACCTGAAATCGACGTGTCGTTTTCGCCCACGCCAAACGCGGCGGCAAAATCTTGGGCCATCGGACCGACGTGCCGCACCGATGCGTGCTGGGAACGGTAGTTCCATGTGTTCATCGGAAGCGCCGCCACGCGAGCCAGCACGTCACGCGAATTCACCGGGATCACGTTTTCCTTGGCGTTCCGATCACTCAAAGTGGACCACGAACCACTGCCCGGCGCGAGACGCACACCGGTCAGATAGGAGGATCCGATCGAGCCCGAAACGATCCGCGCGCCGCCGGTCGCCCGGACGGCGAATTCATTGTTGGCGACTGATGCGAAATCCTGGTCCGAACTGTCCGCCAGCAACAATGAGCCCTTATGATTGGCCTGCGCCCGATTGCCTGCGGCAAAACTGGCCAAGCCCTTGGCTGTGTTTCCGTAACCGCCCGGAACCGTCGCGAACATCCCTGAAGCCCGGTTGCCCGCGCCGCCGCTGACGGTCGCGAAGTCGGATCCAACCGAGTTGCTGCCGGTCTCGCCGCCGCCGCCGGCGACGATCGCGCCCACGGCGGTTTCAGAAACGGTGTTTCCGGGATGCCCCGCGAGAATGTTCGGACTCACAGGAGTCGGGATCAATTGGAATGCGGGCACGCCGTTGACGCCGAGCTTCAACGTGGTAGCGTCCGAGGTTCCCAGATAATTCGACGCCTGAACGCCGGCATTTCCATTGACCGCCCAGCCGCCCGCGCCCGCGACAGGCGACTGCCATGATCCGTTGCCGCTCGCGTCGGTTGTAAGCACGTAACCGGCGGGTGCCACGTCGCCGATCTGAAGGGAGTTCACCTTCGCCGATCCGTTGACGTGCAGCGCAGCGGCGGGAGCGTTGGTGCCGATGCCGACACCGCCGTGGGCGTCGATCAGAAACTGGTTGTCGCCGGTACTTTCGGCCGTCACCGTCGGATCCGCCGACCACACGAACGAACCATTGTGCAGGGCGCTGGCGGAGCGTCCGGCCGCGAAACTGCCGATCCCTTCCGCGCGATTCCGAAATCCTCCAGCCACGGTCGCGTAGGCGTTGGAAGCAATGTTGTCGGCACCACCGCCGACCGTCGCCGCATCGCCGGTGGCTTCATTCATGAATCCACCGCCGATGGTCGTGGCGAACTCAGCCGCGCTGTTCAGGCCGCCACCGCCGATGAACGAGAACTGCCCCAGTGCTTCGTTGCCAAACCCGCCCGCGACGGTCGCGTGGGCTTCTTGGGAAATATTGTTCTTACCTCCGCCCACGACCGCGCCGTCGGCTGCAGCAACGTTCCTCAACCCGCCACCAATGGTGGAATACTGGCCAAACGCAATGCTTGATTGGCCGCCGCCCACCACCGAGTGATGTCCCTCCGCACGGTTGAGTTCACCGCCACTGACCGTCCCCATCGCGCCGGTCGCATGATTGAGCGACCCACCGCCGACAAACCCGAACACCTCCTCCACCGAGTTCCCACGACCGCCCACCACGGTGCCCCACTGCCCCCCCACGAGATTGTCCTGCCCGCCGCCGATGACGCCGTTGCTCCGATCAATCAGATTTCCCTGTCCGCCCATCACCACCACGCCCTGCGCACCGTGAGTAACCCGGTTACTCGCACCGACGATGTTGACCCCCCCATCATTGAGGCTCATGCGGAACACCTCCTGTCCGCCCATGTTGAATTCCAACGGCGCCGTCGAATCCGAGCTGAATACATTGTTTGTGAAACTCCATCCGTTGAAGGCGGCGGAGCTTTGCACCGTTCCGTCGCCGAAGGTGAGCGCGCCGCTGGTGCGGATGTCCCCGACCACGTCGAGCGCGGCCTGCGGGTCGCTGGTCCCGATGCCCACCCCGCCGCCGGCCCGGATCAGGAACTGGTCGTCTCCCGTGCTCGTG
>JBDNGP010000335.1:0-48593 GCA_041689265.1 Verrucomicrobiota bacterium | reverse complement strand
TCAGAACCGGCAATAAGCGCCGCACTTTTGCACCTCGTTAACAGCCATGTTTGGCATCGATACCCTCATTGAACTGATCCGAAATTATCGCTACCTCGCGATGTTCGGGATTCTGCTGATTTCGGCGATGGGTGTGCCGATTCCTGAGGAACCGATTCTGATCGCGAGTGGGCTGGCGGTCGGGTGGGGCCAGGCGAATTTTTGGTGGGCGTCGCTGGCGTGTATTCTTGGAATTGTCGCTGGCGACATCTTCGTTTATACGATGGGCCGTTACTGCGCGCATTGGTTTCTGAAAATTCCCCCGTTCCGCTGGGTGTTCCCGCCGCATCGGCAGGAGAAGATCCGGTTGCTCTACGAGAAACACGGCAACAAAACCGTCTTCATCGGGCGATTTATTCCGGCGGTACGGTTTGGGGTGTTTGTGTTTGCCGGGCAACACCGGATGCACTTTGGGCGATTCCTCGCGCTCGACATTTCTGGAGCGACGATTCAAGGCCCGGCGACAATTTTGGTGGCTGTGCTCGCGGCGAAACAACTCGGGGATCCGGATCAGGCGGTTGCCCTGGCGAAGCAATGGTTGAACGAAGGCTACATCTGGCTTTACTCGGGTATCGCCGTCATTCTCACTTGCTTCTTCGTACGGTGGGCGATGAAAAAACGGCAGGTCCGGAACGACTAAGGGAATCGTTCCTACCAGTTAAACGCGATACCGAGTGACGCACCGAACAGGGCGGTGAAATCCATCTTGATGTCCCGGTTGGCACCTCTGAAATACATGGTGCCGTTGTACTGATAATCGGCCGCGGCGTAGGCGCTCCAGTGGTTCGAAAAATTGTAGTTCAGCCGCGCCTGGATGTATCCTCCCTGCTGCCAGCTCCGACCGTTCACCGTCGTATCCACGGGAGCGATGCCCGGCACCGCAGGATTGGCCAGTGTGATGTTTTCGGTGTAATGGTATTGTGTATCGGCGTAGAGCGATGAAAAGCCGGCGCTCCACGCGAAACTCAGTTTCTCGGTCAACGGCATGTCGAACCAGACGCCGATTTTCAAATTGTAGAGGCTGCTTTCCAATGTGCCGTCAACGATCGAGGTGGCCGAAGTGCCCGTGCTGGAGAGCGTCGACGGGATAAGATCAATGACCGGGCCGGGACCACGCTCGGTGCCTGAATACGGCGGCACCGGGAGGAGAATACCGCCGGTGTTGTACGAGGCAGTGTTATAGGTCGCGGGGCCTGAAACGGTTTCGCTCTGGGAGACCTGGAAAAGGTTGAAGCCGCCGCCCAGCTCAAAACCCCAGTCCCACGATTTCTTGCCCACCATGAAGCTGCCGAACTTGATGCCGACCATCATTTCACCGCCGGGCGCGATCGCGGATTCATCGGAAAAACTGCCGGCATTCGGAAGGCCCAGATAGCGTTGAAAGTTCAACTGATCGCCGGAAACTTGGGAGTAATCTTCGTAGCCCCAGTTCCATGTCAGGCCGCTCGCCGTGCCGCCGATATCAGGCCGGACAAATCCGTTGTCGTAGTATCCCGGCTCGGCGGGCAGGGGGTTGCTGCGGGTGACGGAGCCCTTGGCGTTGAACAACGCCTTGCCGCCGAGCCGCACGAACCAGCCCGCCTTCTCGATCGCTTCGAACTGCGAAAAATCCGGCTTGGGGGCGTCCTGAGGTTTGGCGGTGACATCCTGAGCGCCCACCGGCGTGGCGGCCGCCGCCAGTCCGGTCATCACGAGCGGGGTCAGTCGGGCTTGGAAAAACGTTTGTTTGCGGTGCTTCATTGGAAAATCGTTTCCGGTGGCGTTAGTTGACGGGCAGTTCAATCAGGCGGTAGAAGCGCATTCCACTGGTTGGACGGGAGACAGTCTTGGGCGGGCCGTTGTCGATCCACTGCACGCTGAAGCCGGTGCCGACCACCAACGGCCGTGAGTATCGCGATGTGGGTCCGTTGTTCACCAGATCGTCGAGCGACTCGGCGTAGTTCACGTAGTAAATATAGTTTGCGATGGTTGGGAACTGGATCACGTACGTGCCGTTCAGGTAGCGGTTGGTCGTGATGTTGAGCGGTGTGGCGGCGTTCGGGAACGCAAGGATGTCCGGCAGTCCTAGATCGAGATAATAGTCTGGCTCCGGCACGGTGATCTTGTCGGACACGTAGTATCCCATGGTGAGCAGCCGCTGAGTAGCCGGTCCGAATTCACCGGCGGAGGCAAACGGGAGGTCCTCGTCGTGTCCGTAGCCGGTGGTGTCGATGCGCTTATGCCCGATGCGGTTGTAGAGGGTGACCCGGTTGGTCAGGGTATCGTCCTGGAGGTTTCCCACCGCGATATCAACGTTGGTGATCGTCTGCGCGCCGGGATAGGAAAGCACGAGCAGCTGCTGCATCAACCCGGACTGCCGGTCGAGCAACGGCTGCGCGTCGATCCTGTCGATCTGGGGAATGATCCCGCCCTGCATGCCGATCGCCACGTTGTAGGTCGTTCGGGCTTCCGAAGGTGTCGGCGTGTTGGTGAATTGAAGCATCGCCGCAAACGGATCATTGGTAAGCGAGCGGTTAAACGTGAAGTTGCCCAGCAGATAAGTCTGGGCGGGGAACAAGTCCGGACGGTCCACCATCAACCCGACGTGGCCGTTGCCGGCTTCGGACAGGTCGAGCATGAAGGCGTTGGTGCCGTTGATCGCGTTGGTCCCCCGGTTTTCCCAGCCGGGATTGGAGAAAATGTTGGGGTCATATCTCAGGGAAAAACTGATGGAGGATTCCCTCCCGTTTCCGGAGAACAGAATAGGCACCCGGATCACAGTGTCGCCTGAGAGGTTCCCGTTGCGAATCTTCCTCGGGGCCGTTTCAGAAATCCTGAGAATCGCCGGATCACTGATCGCCCGGCCCACCGCATTGCTGATCACCACGGTGTAGATGCCGGCGCTGTAGTTGGTCACCGACTCGATCGTGTAAATGGAATTGGTAGCGGCGGGGATCGCAAAATCGTTTTGATACCATTGATAGAAAAATGGCGGAGTGCCCGAAACTCCCACGGCGAATTCCCAGTCCTCACCCAGCGCCGTCGTTCCGGCCACCGGCTGGCTGGTGATGGCGGGATCGTTGGTCTGGGCGGTCGAGGTACCGACGAGGGCGAACAGGCTGGCGACAACCGCCAGGCCGCGCCGCAATGAAATGCCTGAACGGCTCAGGGTGGAACTCATGGTAATTCCTCGGTAAATGGATTTCGGCAAACGGAATGTCATCAGGAGCGCGCACTATAGCGACGAGGCATCCGAAGTTGACAAGCGCAAACTCCGCTTCAATCCGCGCAAATCGGATCGGACCACCGGCTTGCGTTACAAAAGAATTGGCTTTTGATATTCGATGGTTTTTCTACGTTCAGTCATAGTTCGTCCCACGTTCATATGGAAATGATCATTGAAACCACCCGGATGACCCGCAGTTTTGGCGATTTTCTCGCGGTCGATGGCCTCAGTCTTCAGGTGAAGCGCGGTTGCTTCTACGGTTTTCTCGGTCCCAACGGCGCCGGCAAATCCACCACCATCAAAATGCTGACGGGCCTGCTCGCGCCGACTTCCGGTTCCATTCAAATCATGGGTCATGACATTTCCGACCCCGACCAGGCGTTGAAGGTCAAGCAAAGCACCGGCGTTGTGCCGGAGAATCTCGCGTTATTCGACAATCTGACCGCGCGGGAGTACCTGACGTTCATTGGGAGAATGTATCGGTTGCCGGTCGAGACCGTCCGAGAACGCACCGGCCAGTTGCTCCACCTGATGGCCCTCGATTCGGAGGAGAAGAAACTGACGATGGAATTCTCGCACGGGATGAAAAAGAAGCTGGCGCTCGCCGCCGCACTGATTCCCGATCCCGAACTGCTGTTTCTCGACGAACCGTTCGAGGGCGTTGACGCCGTCGCATCCAGAACGTTGCGAGATCTGCTGAAACGTTGTGTCGAGCGCGGGGCCACCGTGTTCCTAACGTCGCACGTCTTGGAAATCGTCGAACGGCTGTGTACCGATGTCGGGATCATTGCGAAGGGCAAACTCGTTTCGCAGCAATCGATGGAGGAACTGCGCGGTGACGGTTCGCTGGAAGAACGCTTCCTCAGCGTCGTCGGCAACGATCAGGCCGAACCGCAACGCCTCAGCTGGCTGGAGGATTGAAATGCGACTGCACCTGCTCAAGACCATTCTGTGGCTCCGCTGGAAACTAGCTGTCAACCAGTTCTCGCGCGCGGGCGCCTGGTTGCGGGTGCTGATGGGGCTGCTCACCTTCGCCGCGGCGCTGTTCATGGTCGCGCTTACGCTGGGAGGGTTTTTTCTTGGGCGAACGGTGCTTGCAAAGATGCCTGCCGACGACTTCATGCTGGTCGTCGACGGGCTGGTGCTGGGCTTCCTGTTTTTCTGGGGGATCGGCATCCTCGGTGAGATCCAACGTTCCGAAACGATCGATCTTCAGCGGCTTCTCCACCTTCCTGTCAAGCTGAAGGACGCCTTCGTGGTGAACTACCTGGCATCCCATTTTTCAATCAGCCTCCTGCTGATCACGCCAGCGGTCAGCGGGTTGAGCATTGGTTTGATTGTCGGCGGGAAAACCGGTGCGGTCGTGCTGCCGCCATTGTTTTTCACACTCGTCTTTGCTGTGTCGTCCTGGACGTACTGCCTGCGCGGCTGGCTGGTTCAGCTGATGGTGAACCCCCGTCGTCGTCGGACCATTGTCATCGGCATGACCGTGACCATCATTGTGCTCGCGCAAACTCCTAATCTTTTCTTCAACGTGTATCTTCATGGAATCAAGGACGACGGACAGAAAACCGGAGAACTGGTCCGGACAAAAATGGATCACGCGAGGGGCATCTTGAAAACAGCCCATTATTATGTTCCGCCGCTGTGGGTCGGGCTCGGGACCGCGAAAAGCATGGACGGCAACGGATGGCCGGCCGTCGGCGCGGCCTTGTTGTTGGGGGCGATCGGCTCCGCCGGAGTGAACCGCGCCTATCAATCCACGCTCAGGTTCTATCGCGGTGAAAACAAACGACGGCCCGTAAAGCCTCAGAATCAGGCGACGGAAGGTAAGCCGGTCAAGAACACGCTCGAAGGCAGCCTGCCGTTCGTTGATGGGGATGTCTCGGTGGCGGTGCTTGGGTTCTGGCGTTCGATGTTGCGCGCGCCGGAAATGAAGATGGCCCTGCTGGGTCCGTTCATCATGGCGCTGGTAATTGGCTCGATGTTCTACACGCGCCGGTTTGGAGAAGCAGCCACCCATGCGGGGCCGCTCATCGTCATCGGCGCAACACTGTTCTCGATGTCCGGTGTGATGCAGGTCGTGTTCAACCAGTTCGGTTGGGATCGGGACGGCTTTCGGGCGATCGTCTTGTCGCCGATTGACAGGGGCCGGCTGCTGTTGGCGAAAAACATTTCCGTCTTTCCGGTGCTGACCGGAGTGGGGCTGATACTGTTCGTCGGAATGTCGGTGATGATGAGACTGAATCCGCTCGTCGTGGTTGGCGGCGTTTTTCAGATCGTCACGGCGACACTAATTCTCAGCGTGATCGGAAACTACTTGTCCATCACGATCCCGCATCGAGTTCAGGCGGGTTCCCTGAAGCCGACCAAGATGCCGGCAAAAAACGTGTTGATCATGTTGGTGTTCACGCTTCTGTTTCCCCTCTATATGTTGCCCGCATTGGCGGGTCCGCTCGTCGGGATGCTGACGACGTTTTCCGGATCGAGATTCGGGATGCTGCTGAATGTCGGTGTGTCGGCCGCCGTCTGCGTCGGGACGTTGTTTTTGTACGTCCTGTCGATCCGGCCGATGGGCGCGCTCTTGCAACGAAGTGAACGGGACATCCTCCAGGCCGTGACGTCCGAATTGGAGTAAAAAAACTTATCCACAACGCATCTTTATGCTTGAGGTTTTCCCCGTTCCAGTCGATAAGTATTCCAGTTAAGCGAAGCGGAAGTTCGGTCTGAAAAAACGCTTCAATGATCTTTCTAAAGTCAGTTGACCGAGAGCAGAATTTCCCTGCCTTGTTCGTGTATAGAAACTATATCCTTGAACCTTAAGTTAGTAAAACCGGAGCCTCTATTTCGGTAATGGCCGTCAGGCCTTCGCTGGAAGTCGAAAGTCATCGATCGGGCTCCACCTGTTTAAAAGAACGTTCTAAGGAACTGTTCCCCACGGCAAAGGCGGGGTTTTTTCTGTACCGATTTCTCAAAGTTGCTGGCGGAAACAATGGTCGACGACCGACCCAAGGCTTAACTCGCCAGCTTCACAAAATTTTCCAGCAGCTTCAATCCGACTTCCTGGCTTTTCTCCGGGTGGAACTGTGTTGCAAAAACGTTGTCTTTCCACACGGCCGAACTGAATGCGCCCCCATAGTCCGTCCGCGAAGCGACAATTGAATCGTCCTCCGGCTCCGGAAAAAAACTGTGGACGAAATAGAAGTGGCTTCCATCTTCGATCCCGGCAAACAGCGGGCAGTTTTCCTTCGCGTATTCCACCTGGTTCCAGCCGATCTGCGGGATCTTCAGTCCACTCGCTGCATCAAACCGCTTCACCTTCCCTTTGAAAACGCCCATGCCCGCCGCGCAGCTGTTGAATTCTTCGCTGGATTCGAACAACGCCTGGTAACCGACGCAGATCCCGAGAAAGAGCCTACCCAGTCCGATGAAATTTTTGGTCGCGTCGAGCAGTTCCTGTTTGCGGAGCGCGTTGATGCAATCGTCGAACGCGCCGACACCAGGGAGGACGACCGCACGGGCATCCTTCATTTCGTCCGGGGTCCGGGCGAGCTTCGCATCGGCACCGACCTTGACGAGCGCCTTGAAGACGCTTCTCAAATTCCCGGAGCCGTAATCAAGAACAGCAATCACCGGTGGAGTGTGCTGAACCGAGCTCGATCAGGTCAATGATTCTTCAGGCGAAGACTCGCCGCGGTTACAACGTCCGTCGGCACGGGGGCCGAATGCCCTTACTTGGTCGTGACCAGCGGATTGATTTCGACCACTTCCACCGTGTTGAGGTGGCCCTCTTTTCTTGAAGCCCCGGCGATGGCCAAAATCTGTGTGTCCGACATCGGAACGATCCGGTGGAAGAATCGTTTTTGCGCGAGCTGGGCAACCTCTTTCCATTCGGTCTCGCCCGGACTCCACGCGATGATTGTTCCGGCGAACGGGGACGCGTAGAGCGTGCCGTTGATGACACACGCAGCCACGCCAAATCCGTCCATCGGGCCGTCCGGTAGTTTGGGGCCTCTTGACCAGGTCCGCGTGCCGATATCAAACACGTCGACTTCCCGTGATGTATCGCCGTTGCTATCCATTCCGCCAATTACGACGATGTGGTTTCCCACCGCGTCCACGGCGATTGCACGGCGTTTAAACGGCTGAGGGATTTCGGTCCAGCCCGACTCCGTCTGATTCAAGTCCAGCACCCAGGCGTTGTCATACCACTCGCCTTTGCGAGAACCAAAAAGTTTCCAACCACCCATTACGTAGAGTTTGCCGTCCACGATCACAGAATCGTGGCTGGACCTCGGTGCGGGGAGATCCGGCAGCGCTTCCCAAGCCTGGGTCACCGGATCAAACGCCGCTACATCCGTCAGTGAAACCAGATGTTCATCTTCATCAATCGTTGGGTTGTGCGCGGCCAGTCCGGAGACACGGATCAGCTTCCCCTTCCACGGAATCAAGCTCGCACCCTGGGTGCGGACGGGCCCTGGCAGTTTCTCCCAGGCTTCGGCGCCGGAAAGCGGTATCCGCAGAAACTCATACGTCGTGGTGTCGACGCTATACTTGTGGGCTTCACCCGTATGCCCGCCGTAAACGTAAACCTGACCGTCCGCCACGCACGCACCAAAACTGGTAATCGCTTGCGGCAGCGAGGGAATGTCGGTCGCGTGAATTGGTTGGACGGTCATTGCCGAAGCGGCGATGGCAACCCAGGAAAAAGTGGAAACAGCTTTGATGCGGCGCTTGTTCATGGGGGAGATGTTAGGAGATTTCGAACTGAAGCGCTGTCGGCCAATTGCGAAAAAGTAGCGCTAGGTTGCGAAATGCGCCTGCGTGATTTGGTTTTCGCGGCGTAGGCGTGGCATGTAAACAGCAAGCGACCGACACACTTTGGCAAGCGACCGATGGCAGAACGGATTTGAAGGGGGTAAGAATGTTTCCATGAGTTACCGGAAACGAGTCGACGAACAAGGACTTCGAGGGTTCACATTGATTGAATTGCTGGTGGTGATCGCGATCATCGGAATTCTTAGTGGATTGCTGTTGCCTGCGTTGGCGCGGGCGAAAAGGCATGCTGCAATGATCAACGAAGTCAATTCCGCGCGACAGATCATGCTCGCGTGGCAGATGTATGGCGATGACAACCACGGCGGGGTGCTGCCGGGATATCGGTATGGCTATCCCGCGTTTGACCGGATCAACAACCCTGTGGAACATCCGATCAGCGCCCGGTATCCGTGGAGACTGGCACCGTATCTCGCCAATAATTTTGAAGTGCTCTACGTAAACAAGAACCGTTCGTTGCTCCACGATTTCGCCCGGGATGACAACGACAGCTACACCTACGCGGCGAGTGTATTTCCTTCCATGGGTGCCAATTCGATTTTTGTAGGCGGTGATGATCTTGTTCTGCCGCCGGGAGATCTGGCGTTCAAACGATACGGAAAATTCTGTGTGCAGAAAGTGGATGAAGTCCGTCAGTCTTCTTCGCTTATCGCTTTCACTTCCGCGCGAGGAAGATTTAACGGCGGAGTCGTGGACGGGTTTTACCGTGTTGAGCCTCCTTACCTAGCAAAGCGTATTTGGGCTGGAAAATTTGACGAAAGCGCGGCGCCTGAACTGTTTGGATTTGTGCATCCCAGGTTCAACGAGAAGACCGTCGTGGGCGTGATCGATGGACACGCGGAAGCGCTCAACATTGAAGAGATCCAGGACATGCAGCGGTGGAGTAATATCGCGGATCGACCGGATTGGACGTTGCAGCGCAGGTAGTGAATCGACGTCGCAGATATCGATTGAAATGAACACCTTCGAACTGAGTGAGAATGGAATTTCATCGAACCGGGATCGGTGGTCCTTATTCCACAGAAACAGAGTCACCGAATGGAAGAACCGAATTCGTCCCGAAAACCTTTCGTTGAGATCAAACGGGGCGGCTTCGTTTGCGGCAGTAAAACAGCGTGTGTCAGAAACTGTCGCGACGGGAGGATTTGTCGGACGCTTCACAAATCTTTTCGAACCTATCGAGCCGGAACCAGGATGAATCTGCTTCCCGGCGTTCTTCGCGACCAGCCCCCTGGAATTTGAAAACGCTTCCGTGCTTTCGTGATCTCACATTCAGCAATTCACCGCCAAGCTTTCGCAAGCCACCGTTAGCGGGAGGAAGGGAATGCTGATTGACTACCAGCCATGAAATATTCTTTTTGGTGTTCCTGCATGAACAAAGTGTTTGTCGCTTCCGTGGTCCTGGTCGGATCCGGTGGCTTCATTTTCGGCCAGAATTTTCAACCACCAAACTGGGCGGGTGAGGAGGGAACCGAATTCTCTGAGTGGTTGAATTTTTCCGTCCCGTTCGGTGGCCCGAATACTCCTGATATTGTGGAAAGCACTGGCGATGCGTTGCTCCAACAGAACATTCCCGGCGCATCAATCACCGGGAGTCTTAACATCTACAACCCCGCCGGAGCCAGTGAGTTTGTTGTTGCTGACACCTTTGCTCAACAGCCGGAGATCATCATTTTTGAAGCGCGCGTGTCAGGGACACAGCTCGACGTTGACAGCGTGAGGCTGGGGGTTGAACAGGATGAAGAAACGGTTTCGCTCGGAACGGTGCGCGAGGAACTCGGTCGTGTTGCCGGCGGTTTCGGAGACACGGTGACATCACGCTGGACCTGGAATCTCCGCGGTTATGACGCGTCAAGCGCGACCATTCGATTTGCTGCAACGGGTGCCCACTGCAGCTTCGTCGCCGCGCGACTGGACGTTCGGTACAAACCTGATGCGAGTCCGGTTGTCCAAAACGCGCCCGTGCAGGACCGGTGGAATTATCCGTTCAACGCAACGCCGGGCACTCGTTCCGTTGCGTCCGTGTTCCGGTCGATCGAAGAAGAGGGAGTTGTCCGTCACGGAAGCTTCGTGTTTGGATTCGACACGTCTGCCGCCCTCGAATCAGGTCGCGGTGCGGCCGCCTACGAAATTATTTCCGCGAAAGTGACCCTGATGACGTCCTCAAACTTTGAGGTTGTTTATGATCCGACGGTGGACTCGGTTTACACCTATTTGACGAACGGACATCCGCAGTATGTCGAAGACGCTGATGCCGGCCGTCCGCTTGAATTGTTCGGAACCGGTTTCCGAAATGGGGGCACTGCGGCGACCTGGGCGGCGACTGATGCTTACGCTCCGGTTGACGGCGAGCGAACGGTCTATCCGGTGACGTGGGATCATTCAGGCAATGAAGTGGACGCGTCCATGAACGTGAATTTCGCCGCGCCGTACGAAGCCCGTCCACTTGCGGCCGGTGTCTTCTCCGGCGTCACTGCTGGTGAGTACATTCCTCATGATACGGCGGTTGAATTCGACGTCGATCTGTCGGACGCAGGCGTGGTCAAGTATCTTCGAAACGCGCTGAACAACGGGATTCTGTATTTCACCGCGACCGGTCTTCACGGTGGCGGGCAGGGTGTCCGGACCTTTCCTGAATACTACACCAGCGACAGTCTTGTCGGTGAGGGTCCTAAACTCGAATTGGAGGTTCGGCTCTACGGCACTCAGAAAACCGTAACGATTTCCTCCATTACGCCGTCTGTGAATTCGAGAACACTGCGGTTTCCCTCGGAAAAAGGTGACCAATACGGGATTCGCTGGTCGGATGACTTGAAGAGTTTTTATCTCATCAATGATCCAGTCATCACGACACCTGAATCCGGCGTCTCCGAATGGGTCGACAGCGATCCTGAAGCCGGCTCGGCAAGATTTTATCAAGTCTATCTGAAACCTTGAGCAGCTGGTTTTATAATCGATCTCAATTCATGAAGAATTTTTACAAACCGTTCTCCGGAGAATCGAAGGCGCAGATGGCCACGTTTGCTCTGCTCATCGGCTGTGCGCTGCTCTCTTTGGCAGGCGACAAGAACTGGCCCGGCTTCCGCGGGCTTGCTCAATCCAGTTGCAGCGACAAAAACCTGCCCTTGAACTGGACGATAGAAACAGTTCCGACGTGGCGCTCTCAATTGGCCGGTATCGGCCAATCCAGTCCGGTGGTCTGGGAGGATCAAGTTTACATCACGTCGGTGGAGGGACCGAACAAGGAGACGCTTCATCTGGAGTCTTTCGAAGTCGCCACCGGAAAGAAACTTTGGTCGAAAACCTGGGGGAGCTCGTTTCCGGAAAAAGATTCCGACTACATCAGTAAAGCCGCGCCGACGCCGGTCGTTGATGTTGATCGTTTGTATGTGCTCTTCGAGAGCGGCGACTTGATTGCCCTGTCGCATAAGGGCGAGGAGTTGTGGCGACGCGAATTGACGAAGGACTACGGCAAGTTCGAGGGCAATCACGGTCAGGCCAGTTCGCCCGTACTGACCGATGACGGCGTGATCATTTTGGTGGATCAAAAAGCTCAATCATTCATCGCATCATTTGATAAAAATTCCGGTGAAACCCAATGGAAAACAGACCGTGATACATCGACCGCGTGGTCAACACCCATCGTGCTGAATCGTGGTGGTCGAACCGAAGTGATCACCAGCGCTTCGGGTTCGTTGACAGCGTATGATCCGAAAAACGGCAAAGAACTTTGGACCCATCTCGATCTTGATGGGAACAACGTGCCGTCGCCCTCCACGGACGGAAACTTATTCCTGATCGGCAGCCGCAAGAAAGGCGCGAACCTCGCCATTCGGGCGGGTGACGCGAAGACCGAAGTGGCGTGGATCGCTGAGGATGCCACGTCTGCGTTCGGTTCGCCGTTGATTCACGCGGGCCGTGCGTACTACGTGTCCGACGCGGGAATCGCATTTTGTTACCGGCTGGAGACTGGTGAACCATTGTGGGATGAACGCATCGGCGACGGAACGTGGGCCTCGCCGCTTGCGGCGGGTGATCGAGTTTACTTCTTCGGCAAGAATGGCAAAACCACCGTAATCAAACCAAGCGACTCTTTTGAATCAATTGCCGAAAATGAAATCGAAGTGGATCCGAAAGATCGCGTCTACGGTTACGCCGTGGCTGACGGAAAGTTCATCATGCGATTGGGTGGTGAACTTGTCTGCCTCGCCCGATAGACCGCCGTTGGCCTGATGACAACAATCTGATCGATGAGCGAAACTGTTCAGCACAAGCCAACCGACGCGGGGCTCAGAAAGCTCCTGCTCGCTGCCTATGCCTTTGGTGCGCTCGGCGTCGGCGTGGAACTGATCCTCATGGAACATACCGAAGGAATCTGGCAGCAGATTCCGGTAATATTGATTGGCCTGAGCATCCCGTTGTTCTTCTGGCAGTGGATTTCTCAAAAACGTATCGCGGTGAGAATCTTCCAGATCATGATGGTAGGTTTTGCGTTGAGCGGGCTGCTAGGCATGTGGCTGCATTTTGACGGCAAGGCCGAATTCAAACTGGAGATTTATCCCGAGCTCAGCGGCTGGGCTCTGTTTTGGGAATGCATGCACGGACATTCGATGCCGCCGGTTCTGGCGCCAGGCGCGATGGTGCTGGTGGCGCTCGTCGGGCTTGCGTGCGTCAAAAGCGGTTCCGCGAATTCGAACAACAATCTTGGAATCGAAAACAAATAAAATGAAGAATATGAAAACAACAACACCCCGCATCCTCATCGCAATTGCCGCCGTGTTGTTTGCCATCAACGGCAATGTCGAAGCGCAGCTTGGAAAACAGATGGGCCTGCTGAATCCGAACACGGCAGCGGAAGCAGATCTGGCTAAAGTGCCGCACCTCAATGCCGAAATGGTTAAGGACCTGATCGCCAAACGACCGTTTCTAAGCATCACCGAACTGAACACCCACCTGAAGCAGATGTTGTCCGATGAACAACTCAAGGAGGTTTACGGAAAACTGTTCGTTCCCCTTAACCTCAACACGGCAACTGGCGAAGAGATCATGTTGATCCCCGGTGCCGGGCGCAAAATGGCACATGAATTCGACGAATACCGACCTTACAAATCATTCGTGAAGTTTCGCAAAGAAATCGCGAAATACGTCGATGACAAGGAGGTCGCTCGCTTCGAACAGTATCTCTTCATCTCGATCGATCTAAACACGGCGAGCGACGAGGACATTTTGTCAATCCCCGGAATGGGCAAGCGGATGCTCCATGAATTCAAGGAGTATAGGCCCTACAAAAACATCGAGCAGTTCCGCAAGGAGATCGGCAAGTACGTGGACGAAAAAGAAGTGGCCCGACTGGAACGCTACGTCACGATTTGAAAGTGAAGTGGACTCGATTTAAAGAAACAAGGCGCGCTCGATCGGGCGCGCCTTTGATTTGTGGGTAGTCTTCTTTACGAGTCAGGAGCCGGCCAGTTCCTTTTCTGTTTTCAATCGCAACTGTCCGCAGGCGGCCTCGATGTCGTGACCTTTTTCGAGTCGAAGCGTTGACGTGACACCGGCGTTCTTCAGGCGTTGATCGAATTCGATGCAGCGATCCTCCGGCGGACGTTTCCAATCGAGACCGTCGACCTTGTTGTAGGGAATCAGATTGACCTTCGCGTTTAATCGGTTCGCGAGCGCGGCGAGTGGCGCTGTCTGATCCAGTGCATCGTTGACGCCCGCAATCAGGATGTATTCCAGCGTGATCATCCGGCTCTTCTTCTTTTGAAAATACTCGGCGGCCGATGTGAGTTCCTTCAACGGATACTTTCGGTTCACCGGCATGATCTGATTCCGAACTTCGTCGGTGGCGCCGTGCAGGGAAATGGCGAGTTTATACTGCTCCGGTTCGTCGGCCAGCTTCCGGATCTGCGGTGCGAGTCCGCTGGTCGAAATCGTGATCTTGCGTGCGCCAATTCCCATGCCCCACGACGCGTTCAGGATGCGGAGTGCGTTGATGAGGTTTTGGTAGTTGGCCATTGGTTCGCCCATGCCCATGAAGACGAGGTTGTTGACGGTGCGCGTGCGACCGGTCTGCGGCGTCTCGTCCGACGTAAGGCCGATCGGATCCAGATTCTCCACGGCGAGAATCTGCCCCACGACTTCCTCAACGCCCAGATTGCGCTTCCAGCCGTCGAGACCGCTTGCGCAGAACTTGCACCCATACGCGCATCCGACCTGGGTCGAAACACACAGCGTGTGACGGTCGCTTGGTTCGCCGTAGAGAGCAGGATTGGCCGGGATCAGGACGCTCTCAATCATCGCGCCGTCCGCCAGTTTCCAGAGGAATTTTTGGGTGGTGTCGCGGGCCCCCTGTTTGCGGACAAGCGTCAGATGGGTCAGGGCGAATCCTTCGCTTAAATTCGTGCGCAGTTGCTTTGGGAGATTGGTCATCTGCTCCCAATTGGTGGCGCGTTGCCCGTAGAGCCAGTCGAGGAGCTGGGGCACCCGGTAGGCGGGCGCGTCCCAGTCGGCGAACTGGGATTCCAGTTCCTGGCGGGAGAGGGTGCGGATGTCGCGTTTCATTTGCGGGTGGAGCAAACCAATAAATCCGGTGGAATCAAGGATGGATTCGCTGAAAAGGCCGCGATTCCATTTCGGCTTTGCTGTTTCTGCCGGGAAAAACTATAACCACGCCATGTCAATTTCGTTGCTGACCAGTGGTGGCCCGATGATCTGGGTGCTGCTCATCGCCGGGGCCGTCGCCACGTCGGTTTTTGCCGAACGCTGGCTGCTGTATCACCGCGCGCAGATCAACTCGACCGAGTTTCTGAACGGTGTCCGCAACGTGCTAAAACGCGAGAACATCGTTGAAGCCGTGTCCATCTGCGAGGCAACCCCCGGTCCGATCGCCCGGCTCGTGAAGGTCGCGATCCTGAACCGCGAACGGGGTCGTGAAGGTGTGCGCGAATCACTGGAGGAAGCGGGCCTGCTGGAAGTTCCGCAGCTCGAGGAACGGTTGAATTTGCTGGCGACCATCACCCAGATCGCGCCCTTGATGGGATTGCTCGGAACGGTTCTCGGCTTCATCAAGATATTCGCCGCGATGCAGAGCGCCGGTCCGTTTGCGCATGTGAGCGAGATGTCCGAGGGCATCTGGGAGGCGCTGGTCTGCACTGCCGCCGGCCTGTCCCTGGCCATCCCGTGTTACGCCGGTTACAACTATCTGGTGAATCGCGTAAACTCCATCGTGCTGGATATGGAACAGTCCGCGACCGACATCCTCAACATGGTCACGGACGAGCTGGAACCGAACGGTCGATGAAACTCCCCCGCAATTCGAAGATTTTCCGCGGTCAGCTCGATGTGGCTCCGGTTGTCGGTGTGTTCTTCCTGCTGCTGATTTTTCTGCTGCTTCAGAACTACATCACCTTCGTGCCGGGCGTTGCGGTGAGGCTTCCCGAGGGCGCGAACCTGTCCGGGTTTCGCGGGCCGGCGATGGCCGTGATCGTCGACCGGGGAGGACATTTTTTTTTCGACAACCAGCAATTGACGCGCAGCGAGCTGCGCAAGCAGATGGCGGCGGCGGTTGAACGCTCCGAGCTGCCGTTGACGCTGCTTGTTCAGGCGGACCGTAACGTGACCTACGGCGTGTTGATGGAGTTGAACCTGATGGCCCGCGAATCGGGAATGAGCGACGTGTTCCATGTGGTCAAGCCCGGCCCGTGACGATGACGGAGGAACTTCCACGAGAAACGAAGTGGTCGCGTGAACGCTGGTTCCTCACGGTCGCCATCGTCTTCGCCGTGCAGGTGGTGCTGGTCATCTGGTTGAGCGGACGGAAGGACCTTCCCGTGGCGGTGGACTCGCAGAAACTGCTGACCCACTACTACACCGCCGAGATGTCCGAGGAGTTGATGCCGCTGCTCACGCTGCTGGATCCCACGATGTACGCGCGGGCAGATCGTGAGGGGTTTTCCGGTCCCGTGTGGTTGAATGTGAGCCCCGTCGAACACCGCTCGGCCGGCTGGTCGGATCCGCCGCAGTTTCTCAAATTCAAACAGGAGCGCCTGCTCTCGGAGCTGGAACAGTTCGGTCGCTCCAACCAGCCGCGACGCCGGACGGTTCCGGAAAAACTCGTCGGAGATGACGGCGGGCGGGCCGCTCTGGTCGACCAGTTGAAACCTACGGCTGGGACCACGTTCGAGATCACGGGCGACCTGAGTGTGGCGGATCTTCTCGGCGTGCCGACCTTGGCCGCGATTGAATTCGACGGCGTGCTGGCACCGTCGATCATGCTGGTGCAGGTGGACCAGCGCGGCCGTGTTTTTTCTGCGAATCTCACGGGTAACAGCGGTCTGCCGGACGCGGATCAACGCGCGATGAAGATTGCCCGGTCGCTTCAATTCGGCATCGCCGACGGGTTTTCACCCACGACCGATAATCGTGACTTCAGCAATCTGCGCCGGGCCAGACTGCTCGTCCATTGGGCGACCGCGCCGGGGCCCGTCCCGCAGACAAACGCGCCTCCAGCGAATCCGCCGCCGACCGTGGGGCCGCCCCAGTAACGTCATGGAAATGGAATCCATCATCCTGCTTTACACCGTGCTGATGCTCGGCACGGTGGCGCTGTTGGCGCTGTACACCAGCCACCGCCAGCGCCGGTTTGCGCCGACGCGTTCGGAGGATTCGATCTACCGGTGCGTGGAGTGTGAAGCGGTTTACACCGACGATGCCGACGTCGATCTTTCGCGCTGCCCGCAGTGTGGAAAAATGAACGACCCAATCCGGTTCTGATCTGCGACAAGTTCCCCTGATTCGGGCAAAGCGGGTTTAACCCTAAATAATGTCTGGCCGGAAACGCACGATTTCAAAATCGTGGTCGTTCTCCTCCTCGCCCTCGTCCTCGAAATTCCCCGCCAAATCGAGGACGAGAAGGATTGGGGTCGGGTAGTTTCCGGCCAGACTGCGGAGACTGTCTCAAAACTCTGACATCAGAATGAAACGGAGTGATCACCAAGAACTCGGAGTCTCGTTCGGAGAACTCGACCCACCTTTGGGTCGCTGTGCGGGCGGGGTGAGTTCTCCAAACGAACCTTCGAGCGCGGAAGCAGGCTCCAATCAAATGAAGCTTTCGAGCGTTTCACAACCGTGGGGATTGTCCGCGAAGAATTTTGAGTCCGTCTCTGCGGAGGAGCCCTGCGGTGTCAGTGCGCCTATCGAAAACGCAAATACATCACCGCACTCAACACCGCTCCTATCAGAAACAGAATGGAAAAGACCGCAAAGCTGATCGTAAAGAATCGGCTCTCGCCGAAACCTCTTCCGAACCCACCTTTCTTCACGCCGAAACGCGCCCAGAACGATTCCTCGGCATCAAGCAATCGCAACCAAAGGTGCCTTCGAAAAATAAGCACATAGGCAAACGAACCGCACACCACAGAAAATGCCAAACAGAGCCAAATGCTCCAGAATTAGTCGCTGACCATTTGTGCCATTTCAGACTGCATAGATTCCGGTAGTTTGAACAATCCCGGGCTTACTGTTCTGATTTCAGTTTCAGTTCCCTGATCTCGCCGGTTTCGACCAGTTCCACGCGGACAAAATCATCACCGATTTCAATGCACCGGATTCCGGTCCGGGTTTCTCCCAGCAGCACGTTTCCCTTTTCGCCCGTCATGAAGGATTTCCCGCTGATCATCGCCATCCGCCGGCTGCCATTGCCGAGGATTCCTTTCAGCTGAAGTTCCGTCGGGGCAGGGCGGGGCTTCAACGTTTTTGTGGAACCGCCGGATTTGTTGGTTGAGGCGTTGGCGTAGCGCACCCAAAGTTTGGGGCGCGGCGTCATGGGTTTTGTAACACGACGGACTTGGTCGACGTCGTTCGGGTCGATAATCGGTTGGGCGCCGAAGCGCAGCCAGTCGAGAATCGTCTGAAGCTCGTAAAGCCGCTTGGCCTCCTTGAACAACGCGAACTGGCCGCGTGTGTATGCATTCCGTTCGATCTGCTCCATCGTGGTGGTGTCACCCATTTTTTCGACGACCAGATACGAAATCAGCTCGCAAAAACCTTCCTGCGCCAGGCGTCCAAGTTGTCGTTCCTCCGGGATGTTGTCGGCGATCCACGCGTGGGTGAGTTCGTGGGCGAGCGTGGCACAGGTCGTTCCGGAGGTCAGGCCGGTCAGAATGTGGATCGAGTGCGAATGTTCACCCGTCTGGTTGGTGACGGTCTGATAATAGCCGAGCAGATTCGGGCACGCGTAGTCATGCCCGACCTTGGCGAAGAGTGCGTCGATGTTGATGCGGTCAATCATGTCCACGCTGAGGTTTTCCGTCGGGAACGTCATGCGATCCCTCAACGTGAAATAGAGCCGGTCGATCGTATCTTTGACGGCGGCTTCCATCTGTTCTGAGTCGATGATCGCGCGGGCCCCGTCGCGTGGGCAGTAGTGACGCCCGTCGTCGAGAACCAGACCGCCCGGCAGCACGGGGAGACCGCAGGCGAAGCAATGGTAATTCAGATCGTTGCACGTCTGGCAGACATAGACCTTCTTACCCGTCACCTTGTCGTGTGTGTAGAAGTAACTGTCGCCGACGAACTGTTTGCAGACCTCGCACGGAATGCCGAACTGACTGAATCCTGTGATCGGAACGGATGCCGTCCCCAGAACGATCAGGCACAACAACGCCCGCGCGGCGCGGTGTCGGATCGCGTTCATGGTTTCCATGGCGCTTACCGTAGCAAAAAAGCCTGCGAAGTAAATCGCAGGCTTTTGAATTCCGATGGCGCGTCGTAAGGCCGCCATACTGGAGAATCTTCGGAGGCGGCTCGGATTAATGTGATGTGCTCGCTTCGGTCTTTTCTACAGTTTTCTTTGAGCCAATTGGAATTGGTATCATGATGAATGCAAAGATCACCACCCACCAATACTCCTCCGGCACAAGGTGGGTAACCAGAAGGAAAACCAAACAGAGGATCGCAATCCATCTTAAGCATTTTCGCCGCCGACCAGTAGCAGTGGTCTCCAAGTCGCCAGTTGAGATATAGCAGCGGTGGAATGAACGATAACGGCGTCAACCAGATCAGAGACGCATCCCCTTTCGCAAGCGCCAGTAACTCTGGCAATGACAGGAACATCACGAACACAACAGTGGCTGCCAACGCCTCACCAGCAATCGACCAATAGGCCTTGGACTTATTGGGCGTCTCTGATTTTATGTCTACCATAACAGGCCCAGATTACCCAGTGTTGGCCTTTGGTCAATGACTTGTTCAAGTTCCTCAGCAGAACAATAAAAAAGCCCGCGATTCACATCGCGGGCCTTTTTTTGAATCGTTGGAACGGAAGGTTACTTCATCAATTCTTCAGCGGCGGCGATGAGTCCGTCGGCCGTCATGCCGTATTTCTCATAGAGTTCCTCGGCCATGTAGGCGCTCTGGCCGAACTCGCCCGGAATGCCGATCGACTTGACGCGGTGCGCGATCCCGGCGCGGCTGAGCGCGTGACTCAATTGCGCACCCATCCCGCCGACGACCTGATGGTCTTCGATCGTGACAAGCCGGCCGTTCGCGGCCTTGACGGCGGCACCGATGGTCTCGATGTCCACCTGGTTGACGAACGGATTGGCGATCACGTAGGCTTTGATTCCTTTTTCCGCGAGTGCTTTTCCGGCTTCGATCGTGCGACCAAGCAATTGTCCGCTGCCGACCAGCACGACGTCGGTGCCTTCCTGTAGAACGGTGGCCTTGCCCCATTTATAATCAGGCTTGTCGAGCCACTGAACGGGATAATTTTCACGACCGACGAAGAACAGATAACTGTCGCCGTTCTTGCCCGCCTTGCGTTCCTCGGCCTGACGTTTGATCGCCTCATACATCAGCCACTCGGCTTCCGTGGAGCAGCTCGGCGCGATGACGACGGTGTGCGGAATCGAAGACGTCGCGGCAATGTAAGTGGTCGCCTGATGGCTCGCACCGTCTGCTGCGTCCTGAAAACCGATGTGCGAGAACACGCCGATCACAGGTGCCTGCGAAAGTGCCGCCATGGTCAACGGCAGGTTGCCCTTGGTCACGCCAAACTGACCGAAAGTATCGACGATGGGGATGAATCCCATTTTGGAATAACCCGCGCCCACGCTGATCATGTTAGACTCGGCGATGCCAACTTCGACGAAGCGTTCCGGGAATGTTTTCTGGAACGGACTCATGCCGGTGGAACCCTGAACATCCGCGCTGATGGAGAACACCGGATAACCGTCAACCGCCGCGCGGATCGCACCGTCGGCGAGACCCGACTGCACCTTGCTCGTTTTGACGGCGGGCTTGGCATCGGCGGGAGCGGCAGCAGCTTTCACTTTCTTGGCCTCGACTTTCTTCTCCCAATCGCCGCGCAAATCACCGGCCCATTTCAGCAATGCTTCCGGAACGGGACCGCCAAAAATCTCGTTCACCCAGTCGATAATTTTTTCACCGTCCTTCAACGGGAAACCATGGCCGCCGGCGCTGTCCTTTTCCGTGGCCTTGATGCCGTAACCTTTGATCGTCTTGACCCAGAGACAGACCGGTTTTTTCGGATCGGCCTTCGCGTCGGCGACGGCTTTCTCGAACGCCTGATAAACGGCCTGCAAATCGTGGCCATGCTCGACCTTCGTCACGTTCCAGCCAAGATCGGCCATGGCGTTGAACGTCGGCTGCATGGAAAAGCTGTCGGCGGTGATGCGACCGGACAACTTGGTGTCGTTGTCGGAAACGATCATCACGAACGGATTCACTTTGCCTTTCGCGGCGAGACCCGGGATGGCGGCAAAACCTTCCTTGGATTCACCTTCCATCGACGCGCCGTCAGAAATAATCAGCACCGTGGTGCGGTCGCGACCGGCGGTATGATCGCCCAGCGCGAGACCCTGCGCCTGGCCGACGGACGAGCCGAGCGGTCCGTTCGAAAGCAGCACGCCCTCGGGGTTGAGATGCGATTCCCCATGACCGGTCAGTTTGGATTTGATCGAGCGGAAGTCCTTCAACGCATCGAAGGTCAACCCGTCGAAACCGTAGTTGGCACGCAGGGCGTAGACGCCGTTTTCAGCGTGTCCAGCGTCGTTCACGTAGTTGAACGCCTCGTGCCATTGACGGCCTTTCGTGGCGAACATCAGCCCGTGTACGGCGGAATTGATCTCGGCAAACGCAGCCGGGCCACCCCAGTGACAGGCCGCGCCGCCGTTGACGGCATGGACGTCCATCAACGCGACCAGCGCCCGGGTGGCCCGCGGGTCCGCCAACGTAACGTCTTGTCCGGCGGCGTTTTTGACGGTGACGGAATACTTTGGTGCACCCGGTGCGTCGGCGAGGCGGCTCTTCAATTCCAAGGGTTTCAACGGTGGCGCTTCCACCTTTTGTGCGACTGCGTTATCGGCTCCCATATCTTATTTTCGTGTTCGTATTGATTGATACTAAAAAAGCAAGGCTCGCACTGTAGGGATCGGAATCGAAAAGAAAAGCCGCATTTTCCAGCCGATCATTCGTTCTGTTCATCAAAACAGAGAATGGATTGTAAGCCTCCCGCCATCTCCATCACCGTCAGGTAACGGATCGATTCTGGGGTGGCCGAGCGAAATGCGCCCGGCAAATCCTCCGGTTCGCCGAGGCGCTGCCAGGCCCCCACGCGGACGTTGTTTAGAATCTGCAGCAGCCAGTCCGTCTCGCCGTGGCGGACCATGAGCTCCTCCCCCGCGGCGGTGTGCGTGAAACGGCCGGCCGATTTCAGCCAGGCTTCCAGTTCCCGCCGGGCGTCCTTTCGGCGGTCCGCCATCGCCTCGTTGAGCAGCTGCTGTGCGCCCTTCAAATCCTCGTCATTGCCGAACCGGGAGATCTGCTGGTCCTGGTCGCGCAACGGAAATTGCGACAACACGAGCACCAGCATCTGCAGCTCGGACGCCTTCAGGAGAAACACCCGGGCCTCGTCAGTTCGCCGGACCAGCTTCACTTGTCGGGCTCCATGGTGGCGTGCAGGGAATAGCCCTGCAACTGGTGCACGTAATGTTCGGCCCGCTCCAGACTCTCGCGGGTCAAAACGCTTTTGCCCTGCTCGTGAACTTCCACCATGTGTTTTTCGGCGCGTTGTTTGTCCCAGCCAAAAACCGTTTGAAAGACGTGCGTCACGAACTTCATGAGGTTGACCGGATCGTTCCAGCAGATCACGAGGTAGCCCGGCTCCAGCTCGTCGCGGGATTTCGTCTTTTTATCGTGGGTCGTGTCCGGGAGGACTTGTGGTTCTTCAACTGCGGCCATGGGAGTCAGAATATCGATCCCGGCAAAAATACAAAGCCCGGCGAATGTCTTTTTTGATTTGGGAACAGGGGTTTAACCGCAGATGGACGCGGATGCACGCAGATCGAAATAAGTTCGGGCGATTGCTTTCTGACTTCTGTTCAATTCATCCGCCTGTTTTCGAGTTCAATAAATTTCCAGCGTGTCGAGCACCGCCTTCGTCCGGGCGACCTCGTGGGTGCGGAATAGGTCGGTGCCTCCCAGCGCGGCAAGGACTGCGAAAAACGGCTCCGCACTTCGCACCTCTTCCTTGAAAAATTCAAAGGCGTGGGGCAGGGCATGGCACACCGGAAACCCGAGCGTGCGCAGCCGGAACGATTGCACAAATGTCTTCATCTGATGACGGACGCGTTCAGCCGAATCCTTCAGGTTGCGATAGTAAAATCCCATTCCCGGATCGACGAAAATCTTTTGCACGCCGGACTTTGTGGCCATCTCGATCTGTCGCGCGAAATACTCGTGCATCACCGCAATCGGATCACGCGCGAACGTCAGTTCATCGACCGCGCGGACGTGTTTGCCCTGCACGTAGCACAAAATCACCGCCGCATCATGTTCGGCGACATGTTCAAACACACGGCGATTGTTCGCGCCGCTCGTGAGATTGATCACCGCCGCACCGGCCTCGAGGCAGGACTTCGCGACGTTCGGCAGATACGTCTCGATTGAAACCGGAATCTTCCTGCGCCGCGCTTCGTGAATGATGGGTAGCACGCGCACCAGCTGTTGTTTTCCGTTCACACGATCCGCGTCCGGCAAGGTCGATTCCGCTCCGATGTCCACGATGTCCGCCCCCTGAGCAGCGAGCAGTTCGAGACGTTCGACGGCCATCGTATCGTTGAGGCAGACGCTCTCGCGATACCACGAATCGGCCGATAGATTGATCACCCCCATGATCGCCTTCTTGGAATTGAACGCCAGCCGTCGACGGCCAACGGAGAATTCCTTCACGCGGGACTTCAATGTATCGGAATGTTGGTGGGCCAGTTCGGCCAGGTCGGTGAGCGAAAGCACGCGGCGAGTAAACCGGTGAACAGCCCGCCGCGCAAGCGATGGCTGCCGGAAGGCACGGCGTTGAACACCGGTCGATCGACCCTCGTGCCGGAAGGGCAAATGCGAGATTGAATCCGAATGGATTTTAGTCTCAGTGAACCGATCGCTCATCGTGAGGTGGCGGGCGTATCTTGCCCTCTTTTGCTCGCGAGGGGTTGAGGGACGGCGGCGGCAAAGTGTTTCCGGAATGGAAACCGAATTTTGGCAGTGCCAGAAACGGTCCAAATACGGAACTGTTAAACACGAAGAGGGCGCTCGGAACCGAAATGGGTGGATGTCCAATATCTGCTCAAAAATCCGCAGAACCGGCAAAAACTCCCGCACAAAAAACTACAGATCAGCAGATCTCAATTCCGAATTTGATAAAATTTCGAGCAAAACGGACACGGCTGCACCCTCGGGTCCTTGTGGTATATCTGATGCTAAGCAGGAAGCATGTCTTACCCAAATCCATAAAACACCGTTGGATCGGTAACTCTTGCCGTCTCCGCTCTCATGGTAGAGACGAACTGTCTTACCTTAATCTTACCTGAACGCATCGGGCTGGCTTAGTTCGATGTCCTGCAAAATTTGAGATGTACCTGGCGGGCGCGAAAGCGTCCGTCAGTTTTCTTTTCCTGGAAGGCTCTCATCGAACGAAAACCGCTGTGAGCAACTGCGAAAGTTCCGCCAACGTTTCTCCGCAGGGGAAGCGACGCATCGAAGAAGACCGCAGCCAGAATTTGCTTGAGTCATTGTTGAAAGCCAACAGTATCCGGGTTCCGCGTCGGGCCCATAGCTCAGTCGGTTAGAGCAGGCGACTCATAATCGCTTGGTCGGGGGTTCAAGTCCCTCTGGGCCCACTTCTATTTCAACAACTTGCGTTGGTTTTTGGCGCTGGTCAGTTTTTCTTGAGTCCACTTTTTAGTCCAGTAAGACCACGCCGGTTTTCCATGGGCAAAATCAGGGCGGATCGCCTCGTCACCGGATCGAAGTCATTTCCTTCTGGATTCCGCGGCGGCATCTGGAATGATTCGGCCAGCCTTATGAAAACGTCTGCTTGTCTTGCTGTTTCTTGCTTCGTTCTGACTCTGTTGATCTCCCGGGATCTTTCGGCCGCCGAACTGGTGAAGGCCAGGGACGGCTCCGGTGTTTACGGTTACAAGGACACCCCCAAACTTCCTTGGTGCGAATGGCTGGTGCACGATCCGGATCGACCGGCTCCGCCAAAAGTAGAACCCGGGAAAGGTGACACCGGCAAAACCCCACCCGCAGATGCAATCGTGTTGTTCGACGGGACGGACACTTCGCGCTGGACCGATACCGACTGGACCATTGAGGGCGGCGTATTGATCGCGGACGGCGAACGATCACCGCAGACGAAGGCCACGTTCGGAGATTTTCAACTGCATCTGGAATGGATGCTTCCGAAGGATTTTGACGGGCCCTGGTACAATCAGGGCAACAACGGCGTCATGTTGCATGGCCTCTACGAGATCCAGATTTTTGATTCCTATGACGAACCGCTTTATCCAGACGGCCAGTGCGCGGCGGTTTACGGCCAGACGCCACCAATGGTGAACGCCACACGCCCGCCCGGTGAGTGGCAGAGTTATGACATCTTCTTCACCGCGCCCAAGTTTGAAAACGGCGAACTGGTCTCTCCCGCCTTTGTGACCATTCTGCACAACGGTGTTCTCGTGCATGATCACCAGAAAGTTTACGGAGCGATCGGCCACCGCGTGCTGCCGCACTACAACAATAAGATCGAAAAAGGGCCGATTGGTCTTGCCGGTCACGGCTGCCCGGTCGCGTTCAGAAACATCTGGATCCGCCCGGTCGGCAATCCGAAGTGAAGTTTCCTCCAGCTACTGATTCTGATGGGGGCAACCAAACCCGGCTGGCGACGAGGGCCCAGCTATGGCGATCATTGTAAAGGCCCTCAGCCTTGGGTGAACCTGTATGGTTTGTTCTGTGCCTATCAGGTTGTTTGCCAACGCCCGTGTGGAGCGCGACTGTGTCGAAGACCAGCCGCAGAAACGTGCGCCCCTGCTGCGGCTGGCGCTTCGCACACATGCGCGCTCCGTCCAATTGGCAACCAAGCGGATAGGCACGGTTTGTTCGACCGCGTACTTCAGTGATGACACCTGTTTTCGGATTCGATGTTTGTATCGGAGCTGGCTACGGAGACCGACTTGGAACACTCCTCAACGAAGTGAGCTGCGTTGATACCTACGCTCTCTTCGCACCGCGACCGATCAGATAGTAGAGGATCAAACTGATGAGAGGCAGGAACAGAATCAGGAGGGTCCAGAGAACCTTGTGTCCGGTTGGTTGAGCACGCTAATGATCGCGACAATGTCCAGAATGAGAATGATCAGGCCGATGAGTGTGTTCATGGTATGGAGATTTTTTTGGGAGTGGTTGATCGTTGTTCAATGAGATTGAACGAACCACATCCAGGCAAGACCGCTGTGTGCGGTTTTAGCGTAAAAGAAGATGTCGCCCGTGGCGACCTCTTGCTGCCGAACGAAGGAAACCAAGGTCGCGAAACGGTAGTCCGTGCCAGCTGATCCAGTTCCTTCCTGGCGTCGTTTGCCGCTTTTTTGAACGCATCCAAATCGTACGTCCGCCGACCGGGCAGAAAACTTTCCCGGTCGGTGCCGGTCTTAAGGGCACATCTATTAACTTAGTTGCTTTGAAGATCGATGCCGTAAAACAAGGGGGTTTTGACGCCTGTTTTCGTTTTGAGTTAGTTAATAGATGTGCCCTTAAGACTCTCGCATTTCAGTTTGTTCGAGTTCACGTGGAATCTCGCCACGTTCTGTTCATCAGACCCGTATGAAAACTGTATCCGACTGGTTCGTCCGCTGCCTCGAAGCCGAAGGAGTGAAACAAATATTTGGTGTGCCCGGCGAGGAGACCGAGGACCTGCTTTTCTCGCTCGAGCAATCTTCCATTCAGTTCATTCCGACCCGCCACGAACAGGGCGCCGCGTTCATGGCCAATGTTTGGGGGCGCTTGACCGGCCGGGCGGGAGTGTGTCTGGCGACGCTTGGTCCGGGCGCGACGAATCTCGTCACCGGCGTGGCCGACGCGAATCTCGACAAAGCACCGCTCGTCGCGATCACCGCACAGGGCGGGTTCAGCCGTCGCCATCACGAAAGCCATCAGCTCATCGATGTGATCAGCCTGTTCAAGCCGATCACCAAATGGAACTCATCGGTGTATGAACCCGGTGTCGTGGCGGAGATCACCCGGCAGGCGTTCAGGGTGGCGGAAGCCGAAAAACCGGGGGCCACGCACGTGGAACTATCGGAGGACATCGCGCGGTTGCCCGCTCCCGACGACGCCGAAGCCCTGCCGCGTCGAACCGTGAGAAGACCGGCACCGGACGCCAAGGCGTTGGAGGAAGCCGTAAAATTGTTAAGCCAGGCGAAACGTCCGTTGATCCTGGCGGGCAACGGTGCCATTCGCAAACTGGCCAGCGAGGAACTCACCCGGCTCGCCACAACATTTCACATTCCCGTGGCCTGCACGTTCATGGCCAAGGGAGCGATTTCCGATCGGCTTGATCAGTCGCTGATGTCCATCGGAATGGGGTTTCAAGATTACGTATTCGAAGCGGTGCAGCGGGCGGATCTCATCATCTGCGTGGGCTACGACATCGCGGAATACCCGCCCGAAAAATGGAATCCCGAACGAACGGCGAAAGTGGTTCACATCGATTTCGAACCGGCCGGCGTTTACAACCATTACACGCCGGAGGTTGAAGTGGTTGGCGACATCGCCGCCGCCTTGGGCGAGATCCATGATCGATTGAAGGGGTCGGGATACTCGTCCGAAACCAACTGGCACAAACCCGTTCGCGATCGCATTGTTCGGGACATTGAAAGCTATCGGCTCGCTGAGGACGACACTGTGTTCACCATCCCCGGCGCGCTGCATGTCATTCGGGAAGAACTGTCTGACGACGGCCTGATCATCAGCGATGTGGGCAGCCACAAGCTGTGGATCGGTCGCAACTTTCCAACACATTGCCCGAACGGCTGCATCATCGGAAACGGTCTGGCCAGCATGGGCATCTCATTGCCGGGCGGGATCGCCGCCGCGTTGCAATCACCGGGCCGTCCAATTGTCGCGGCGATGGGCGACGGTGGTGCGCTGATGAACATTCAGGAACTCGAAACCGCCAAACGTCTCGGCGTCCCGCTGGTGATTGTGATCTTCAACGACAACGACTACGGGTTGATCAGCTGGAAGCAAACGATGCACCGCGACCGGTCCGTTTTCACCAAGATTGGCAACCCGGACTTTGCCGCGCTGGCGCAATCGTTTGGCATCCGTGGTGAACAACCCAAAAGGGTCGGTTCCTTTCGAACGATTCTGCGGGACGCGCTCAAGAATTCTGAACCATGCGTGATCGAACTGCCGGTCAACCCGGCGGTGAACATGCAGCTCATCAACAAATTGAAGTCCTTTTGGAAGAACCCTTCGTCCGTTTCGTAGCATCGATTTCGATACACGGACCGGAGACTCGTTCGGTTCGCATCCGCTATTTTGTTTCCGTCACTCGAATGCGGCGATACTCCAGCTGGCCCTGATCGCCTTCGAGACCGATCGGGCCGCTGGCGGGAATCTCGAACGCCTCTTCGATGACCTCGCCGTTCACCGTGCAATGCGCGGTGTTGCCCTTCACCGTGACGATCATTTCATTCCAGTCGAGCGGCTTGTAGTTCTTCAAAGTTTTGTAAGGACCGGCGAGGAGATAGTCGCGGCACTGGAGCTGACGGCCACGGAGGAAGACTCCGCTGTCGGCGTTTGGCGTGGCGCGGAATTGCAGTTTCAGGACGAAGTCATTGGTGAAATTACGCTGCGTATAGAACTGCTGGATGCGGCGACCTTCGGGCGGAATTGCCACGACGATCCGGCCATTGCGCGCGATGTAACGCCCGTCGCTGCTCTGCATCACGCCGTCGAATTTTTCCCCACGAGTGACGACGGGCCAGGGGGGCGCGTTCCGGTCGTTGGCCTGCCAGCCGCTGGCCGATTTCAAATCCTGCTCGGTGCTCGGACGGTATTCCCAGCCCGTGAGATCGCGTCCGTTGAACAGGGGTTCGAAGCCGGGCTCAACCGTGAAGCCATCTGCGTCGACCGGGAGCAGTTTCAAATTCTCCAACACCGGTCGCAACGTTGCCGCCCATTTGGTGTAACCGATTTTGTTCGGATGGAGCAGATCGGGAAATTCTTCCAACGTCGCGTCGCCCTCGTTGTTGGCAAACGGCATCCATGTTTCGAGCAGCATGATGTTTGCGTCGTGCGAGGTGATGCCCTGGTAGAGCTGATTGATTTTCTTGATGTCCGTGGCAGAACGTTTCTTGGACTCCGAGCTCGGGAACACTTTGCACACGATCACCGGCATGGAGGCGTTGTGTTCCTTCAACCGATTCAAAATCAAATCCACGTTGGCTGCAACGACTTCGGGTTTTGCCCCTTCCTCCAGATCGTTGGTGCCGATCAGGAGAACAACCGCCCGAGGATTCAAAGAAAGAACATCCTCCTCCAAACGGATTAATACACCGCGCGTCGTGTCGCCGCTGATGCCGCGATTGGCGACTTTCATCCCGGGGAAACTGCCGCCCATATCATCGCCCCAACCTTGGGTGATCGAGTCGCCGAGGAACACGATCGCGCCCTGATCCTTCTCCACATTGAGCGCCCAGCCAGTGCGTTTCGTAAGCCAGAGATTCTGAAACCAATCGTAACGCCGGATCGGGCCGGTGCCGGGAAGTCCGTCGTCAGAAGCGGGAATGGCGAATCGCGAGGTGGATTCGGCGGCCTCAATTTGAACCGTGAATTCGGAAACGAGGATGAAGCTGAATAGCGCGAGGATCGTGCGTTGGAGATGGTTTTTCATAAATGGAACGTCGGCAGCGTAGCGGGATTTTGAAATCACTCAATCCGATTTGATGATCTTTTGAAGGAACATGCATTTGCACAATCTCGCCAGCTCAAATGGTGAGGTAAAGATGTGCGTGAGTAGCAATCTCGGGCGGTGTTTATCATCCGTTAAATTTTTCTTCACGGCGGGCCGGGTTTACAATCCCGACGGGAGGGTGACGAATTCCGGGTTGATATGGAGCGCTGGCAGAGGGAAACGCCGACAGCGCGTTTGTACGTGGGTGAGCCTGTCGATTGGCGGGAAGTTTTCGAGCGTGCGAAAACGGTGTCGCCGCACTCCATGCGATACGCAAACGAGCGGTTGCCTTCGAGGTTTTCCAGTTTACATCGCTGACTAGACGAGCAGCCAGGGTAGATCGTGCCGCGCAACCGCTGGGCTGGAGGTCGGAATACCGTTGGGATTCTTGGGTGGGTAAATTGGACTACTTCTTCAAATGAATGTCCGCGAAGTCCATGAACTTGAGCCAGTCGAACATCTCGATCGAGTGACCGCCTGCGCGAATGTGATAGCCGATGTCTGATTCAAGAATCGCTTCGCCAATCGGTGGTGATTCTTCGTTCTGGAGCCCTTTCTTCCCGAGCAATTCGTAGACAGGACTGGAGTGATAGGCGGAGAGGTATTCGCCACGTCCATCCGCCCAGGTGTCGTCCACGCCGCTGTGAATGTAGACCGGACGGGGCGCGATGCAGGCGAGCAACATGTGCTGATCGACCGGCAGGTCATCCTCGTTGTTCACAAACTTCCAGGCGTTGCGACACAGCCAGTAGGGGAAACGTGTGATCATCTTTTCCAGCGTTTCCCCTGATTTGCGCCGCCAGAGCGCAGCACCCGCACAACCCGATTGAGCAGAGATTGCCATCGCAAAACGTTGATCCTGTGCGGCGGTCCAGAGCGTGGCCTTGCCCATCTTGGAATGCCCCATGATCGCCACCCGTGAGGCGTCGATGTCTTTGTCGGTTTCCAGATAATCCATGGCCCGCGATGCGCCCCAGGCAACGGTTGAGAGCACGCCCCATTCGGATGCCTTCGGGAAGCTTTGTCCTTTCGGATAAAACAGTTTGTGAATGCCCTTTAGAAACTCGACTTCGTTGTGTCCCACAAGGTCTTGCTGATAAACGGCGACGAATCCGTAGCCGCGTTTGAAGAATTCACCGATCGGCCAGCCGTTCTTGAACCGCCCTGGTTCGGTCGGGTGCGCGTCGAAGTCGCTGCCGTGGGTGCTGTTAAAACTGTGTTTCATGAAAGCCGGCACCGGCTTCTTCGCGTCGTTTGGAACAAACACCAGCACCAGCATTTCGACCTTCCCCTTTTCATTTTCAAAACTGATGCGAACATCTTTGCGCGTGCCTGCTCCGTTCAGGAATTTGAGATCTGTTTTTACCACGTCGAACGTGACTTCAATCGGCGAGGCCGGTTCCGGGACGGTGCCGTAAACGAGATTTCCGAAGAGCGACATGATCTGGGGACGACGAATGTTGAACCATTCCTCCGGCGTGGTGATTGGGTTGCCTTCCGCAGAAACGAGCAATGACGGAAGATCATAGGCCGGAAGACGGGCTTCATCGTAGTTGAGATTTTTGTCGTGTTCCTTGGGCTCGCGGGCGCCGAGTGTGAGCGCGCAAAAGCTGACTGCGAAGATGATTTGCAGAGTTTTCATAAGTGGGTCGTGGGAGATCGTAGGGAAAATCCTGATCGAGACAACGTGTTTTCCTGACAGCCGGAGAAGTTTGCGTTGCGGCCTTCAGGTGGGGCGAGTCTCTCCGAGCGAGCCTTCGAAGTCTTGCGGGTTCGTTGAACTACGCCGTTCACGTTCACACGGAATGCTGGAGGGCAAAAAAGTGGTTGTTGCCGATGCCTATGCAAGGAAAACATTGACCGTCTCTCGCTCTCTCAAAAGTTCGCCCGGAGGTCTCACTCCACCTTCGCGGTGCGGCTGGATTCCCAATGTTTGCTTTGAAATTCAAATCTCATCCGGATGTGTTGGGGCATATTCTGAATTGACTGGGAACGCCGCAAATCCCAAGTTCTCGCCCTTAATTTTATGAGCGATCCAGCACAAGTCTTACGTGACTTCAAACCCTCCAAGGAATTCTTCGTCGGCATCGATTCCGACGGCTGCATTTTTGACAGCATGGAGATCAAGCATCAGGAGTGCTTCGCGCCAATGTTCATCAAGCACTTCACGCTTCAGGCCGGCAGCAAGTTCGCCCGTGAAACCTGGGCGTTCGTGAATCTCTATTCGAAGACGCGTGGTGCGAATCGTTTTCCGGCCTTGGTCCGCGCCATCGAGTTGCTCGCCGCGCGACCTCAGGTGAAGGCGCGCAACATCACGTTGCCCGACATGACCGCGTTGAATGAATGGATCGCCCGCGAAACCAAACTCGGCAACGCCACGCTTAACGCCGAAGTGGCGGGTGGCAACAAGGGCCTTGCCCAAGTCAAGGTCTGGTCCGATGCGGTGAATGAACAGGTGCTCGACATCGTTCATGGCGTCCCGCCGTTTCCGCTCGTTCGCGAGACGCTTGCCAAGATCAACGCGAAGGCCGACGCCATGTGCATCAGCCAGACGCCGTGCGACGCGTTGCAACGTGAATGGGGAGAACACGGCATCGACGGATTCGTGAAGATCATCGCCGGACAGGAAATGGGCACCAAAACCCAGCACCTCGAAATGGCCGCCAAGGGCAAATATCCCGCCGACAAGATCCTGATGATCGGCGACGCACCGGGAGATCAGAAAGCTGCGCAAGCGAACGGTGCGCTCTTCTTCCCAATCAACCCCGGCAAGGAAGAAGCCTCATGGGAACGGCTTCACAACGAAGCACTCGACAAGTTCTTCGCCGGTCAATACGCCGGAGCGTACGAAGCCGGACTGATCAAGGAATTCCAGGCCTGCCTGCCGGAGAATCCGAGCTGGTAAGTTCTAATTAAATTTTGCAACGAAGAGGCGATCGATCATTCGGTCGCCTTTTTCATTTTGGGGAGTCAAACGGCTCGTGTGCCCGAAGTAACGCCGACTTTCCAGTCGGCCGTTGGTTTGAGTTTTCTCCTGAGAAGCGGTAATGCGGCCGGCCAGTCGTTCAATCGCGCAAATCCAGACTTGATTCTCACTCTACGGCTGGAACTGTGCTCAGTTCGTGTTGATCTGCAAATGAATTTGAGACGGCCAGTTTGTTTGGCGATCGTTTTGATCGTTGGGATCGGCTTCGGCCAGATGCGGTCGCGGCAAGGCGAGGGGCCGCGCTCGAGCGGTTCGGGCAGCTATGTCCGGATCGAGGGCGGTCAGGTGGTCAACGAAGACGAGATCCGGACGGCGCGCGAAACGGAATCGCATTCGACCGGGACACCAAACTGGACCAACACGCCCGGTTTCGAGCACGATGTCTTCACCTTCACGCGGGTCATTTTTCAATCTGATCCCGGCTCTCGTCCGAGGAACGAAGGACTGAGATGGCTCGGCTGGTGGGTTGATTATCCGGACGCAGATCTCAATCTTTCCTACCGCCTCCAACAGCTGACCTCAACCCGCACCGATCCGGATGCGCGGGTTCTTAAACTGACTGATCCGGATCTGTCCGATTATCCACTGATCTACATGGAGCACGCCGGTTACATGAGCCTGAGTCAGGAGGAGGTTGATGGCTTGAGAAACTATTTGTCGAACGGCGGAGCCTTGTTTGTGAACGATTTTTGGGGGACGGAAGAATGGGACGGTTTCGCCGGGGAGATTGAGCGGGTCCTGCCGGGGCGTCGGTGGGTTGATCTTACAACTGATCATCCGGTGTTTAACTGCGTTTACCCTCTCCAGATCCCGATGCAAGACCTCCAGATTCCGACCATGCAGTTCTGGAATCCCGCGCATGATCCGGATGATCCCCGGTCGAGTCTCCAGCGAATGTATCGGGGTGAGGGGTCCGAGAAAGTTCACGTGCGCGCGATCTTCGACGACCGGCAGAGGATGATGGTCCTTGCTATTCACAACAGCGATGTCAGCGACGGCTGGGAACGGGAAAGCGAGAACGAGCTGTTCTTCAACCAGTTCTCGGAGAAGGTGGCCTATCCGCTCGCGATCAACATCATTTTTTACTTCATGACGCATTGATCGAAAACCAATCTTGATTTCCGGGATGCGGTGGGCCGATCCTGCGGGGATGCAATTCTCCGAAACGGTCGGCTTCAGGGTGTCATGTGTTTTTGCATTGCTTCTTTTGGTTGGCGGTCAAGCGGTCGCCCAGAACGAGGAACCGCGTCCGCTGTTCGTTGAGGGTTACGCGAAGCAGGTGAGTTACGCGCCAGGTGAGGAGCTGACCTTGCACGTCTCGACTTCGGCTTCAGAGTTTGCGGTCGAGATTTCGCGGATCGGCGCGGAGCGGAGCACCGTGTGGTCGAAGAAGGACGTGAGCGGTCAGGAGTATCCCGTGCCGGAGGACGCGTCCTCGCATGGCTGCCGCTGGCCGGTTGCGGTGCGGCTTCCGATTCCGGCTGACCAACAGAGCGGCTACTACGAGGTCCGATTTCGTGTGCGCGACAATGGTGGAAAATTTGTTCAGCGGAATACCAGAACTGCGGAAAGCAGTTGTTTCTTCGTCGTGCGTCCGGCCGAGCCGGGAAAGAACACCAAGATCCTGCTTCAGCTTTCGAGCAACACCTACAATGCCTACAACAACTGGGGCGGGTTCAGTCTCTACGGATTCCATGGTCGCGGTGGGAATCAGGGTCACCGCGTTTCATTCGAGCGCCCGCCCGCCAGCCAGTTCGGAAATTGGGAGCAACCGTTCGTCGAATGGGCAGAGCGCAACGGGTACGTGCTCGACTACGCGGCCAACAGCGATCTGGAATTTCATCCCGAAATTCTGAAGAACTACAAACTCGTGCTCAGCGTCGGCCATGATGAGTATTGGTCCGCACCGATGCGGGATCATCTGGAGAAGTTCATCGGCGATGGCGGCAACGTCGCATTCTTCAGCGGCAACTCGGTTTGCTGGCAGGTGCGCAGTGAGGACGGTGGCCAGGCGTTGACGAGCTGGAAACAGAACTACCATTCCGATCCCGTATACGCTGCCCGAGACGGTTACGCATTCCTATCGTCGCTTTGGAGTCATCACCTCATTGGTCGCCCGGAGAACCAGTTGACGGGCGTTGGATTTCTTTGGGGCGGCTATCATAAAAGTCACGGCCAGTTCATGGAGGGCAGCGGCGCGTACACGGTGCATCGACCGGAGCATTGGTTGTTCGAGAAAACAGGACTCAAACGCGGCGATGAATTTGGAGGCAAGGATACGATCGTTGGCTACGAATGCGACGGCTGTGAAATGACGTGGAAGGACGGGATGCCGTTTCCAACCTTCAAGGACGGCACGCCCGAGACGTTTGAGATTCTGGGCTCGGCTCCCGCGAAGTGGCATCCCGATGACTGCGAGTGGTATGATCAGTGGGAGAATGGCCGCGTTGGAAATGCGGTGTTGGGAAGTTACACGCGGGGCGGCACCGTGGTGACCTGCGGCAGCACTGACTGGGCGCACGGCCTGCGCGGCAAGGATCCGGTCGTCGAACAAATCACCCGCAACGTTCTCGACCGACTTGGAAAATGAACAAAGTGCGACAGGCATTTTTCAAAGTTCATTGTGGACAAATTTTCGCGGGCAGGTTCATTCCAAATTGTTCCGCTGAGGTTGCTGCCCTGATTGTCGCGGGAGCGTCTTGGAGTGCGCCGGCCCTCCGGCGCTTTGTTGGTCTGGAGATGAACCTGGACCACGAAAAATCGGCAGAGGACTGCCGCCCCAAAACCTGACGGCTACGATGGCCCGTCGGGTGGGTTGTTGTTGCCAAAACTTTCATTCCATCATGCAATTGATCGTTGAGAATTCCGTGACCAACAGAAGGGCCGAATTGGCGGTAGTTTTCATGTCACTGATGTGTGCCGCCCACATGTTGGCCGCGGCAGATCCACCGGCCGAGGGGTTCATCCGTGATTTCGACCACGACGGTAATGAGGAGCGCCTGGTCACCGGGCCGAACGGGGATGCCATTCAGATCATGAACCCCGCGACCGGTGCTTGGGAAAAGGGGGGCTTCCAACTGCCGGAGGGCGTGACGCTGGTTGACGAGAACGGCGAGGATGCCGGTCTGCGCTTCGTTGATCTGAATGGCGATGGATTTAACGACATTCTGTCTTCGAGCTCGAAGCGCTTCGCGATTTTCCTTTGGACGAAGGACGTTCAACCGCACCTCGGCTGGACGCGCGGCTGGACACAGTTTGTCCGCGCGGGCGAACGAACGGGAAACCCCGGCGAACCGCCAAATCTGGTTGGGAGTGAAGTCACCGTGGTTGGTGATCAGTTGGCGGTCACTCGACGCGATCCCAGCGGGAGCCTGACCTTGGTGGAACGTTACTCGACCAAGAGTTTGATTGCCTACGATGCATCTCCCGCGAAGTCGCCAGAGGACGGGCTGGCTTCGATTCAAGTTCGGCCAGGTTTCCATGTCGAGCTCGTCGCCGCCGAACCGGTGGTGATTGATCCGGTCGCGTTTGACTGGAGTGGGGACGGCCGGCTGTGGGTCGTTGAGATGCGTGATTATTCTTCGGGAATGGATGGCAAGGGGGAACCCGGCGGCGTGATCAAGGTGATTGAGGACACCAACGGTGACGGCCGTTACGACAAGGCGGTTCCGTTCATTGAGAAAATTGGTTTTCCCTCAAGCCTGATGCCTTGGCGCAACGGCGTGTTGATCGCGGCGGCACCGGACATTCTCTACGCGGAAGACACCGATGGAGACGGCATCGCTGATGTGCGCGAGGTTTTGTTCACCGGATTCAATCCGGGCAACCAGCAGCATCGTGTCAATGGCTTCCAGCTCGGCCTCGACGGCTGGGTTTACGCGGCGAACGGCGACAGCGGCGGGCGCGTCAAGTCAGTCGCGACCGGCAAGGCGATGGACATTCGCGGGCGGGACATCCGCTTCAATCCGGACACCGGCGAGATGGAAACCGTGTCCGCTTCGACGCAATACGGGCGACGACGCGACGACTGGGGCAACTGGTTCGGCAACAACAATCCGACGTGGCTCTGGCATGTCACGCTGCCTGAGCACTACCTCCGAAGAAATCCGAAACTTGCCGTGCGCGGGGCGAAAAAGATCCTCGCGAACTATGAAGATTCCACCCGCGTGTTTCCAGTCAGCCCGGAAGCCGTGCGACCAAACCAACCGTGGTCGATCAATCACGTCACGAGCGGCTGCAGTCCGACACCGTACCGGGATTCGCTCTTCGGGCCGGACTTTGCCACGAGTGTTTTCATCAGTGAACCCGTTCACAACGCGGTTCACCGCGAAGTGCTGGAACCGGACGGCGAAACGTTCACGAGCCACCGCGCAAAAGGTGAGGAACAGAGTGAATTCCTCGCCAGCTCGGACAACTGGTTCCGCCCCACGACGACGAAGGTCGGTCCGGACGGCGCGCTGTATGTCGCGGACATGTACCGGCTCATGATCGAGCATCCCGAATGGATCTCGTCCGAGATGCAGGCGCGCGTGGATCTCCGTGCCGGGTCAGATCGCGGTCGCATTTATCGCGTCGTGCCGGACGGAGTGAAACCTCGACCCATTCCGAATCTTGCGAAGCTGGACAATCACGAACTGGCGACCGCGATGGACAGCCCGGGCGGTTGGCAGCGCGACACTGTGCAACGATTGTTGATGGAACGAAACGGCCGGGACGCCGCCACCGAACTGGTCGGGTTGCTGCAACCCGCCTACGCGCCGCAGGTCCGCGTTCAGGCGCTGGCGACGCTTGGTGTCTTGGGGGCCCTTGAGGAAAACGTGATGCTTCGCGCATTGAACGATCCGAATCCCGCCGTGCGTTGCGAGGCGCTCCGGCAAAGCGAGGCGTGGGGCGGGAAAACCGGTCCGGTGCTCGACGCCGTTTTGAAACTCGCCGACGACAGCGATGCACGCGTGCGCTTCCAGGCTGCCTTCTCGATTGGCGCGTGGCCGTTGACGTTCACCGAACCGGTGCTGGCGAAACTCGGCGATTCCGTCGGGGATGATGAGTTGCTGCGAATCGCGGTGATGTCATCCCTTCCGGCCAACAGCGAACTTTTCGCGCGGCTCAACTCCGAAAAAGCGGCGATCAAACCGGCGGCGACCGTTGTTACCTTGAAACCTTCGTCACCCGACAGAGCGAAAGTGATCGCAGCCTACGAACGCGTTGGGCGGCTCAAAGGCGATCCGGTTCGCGGGCGCGCGCAATTTCAGCTCCTTTGCGCGACTTGCCATCGTCTGCGCGGCGACGGCAATGAGGTCGGCCCCGACCTGGCCATGGTGGCGACCAAGCCGGTGGACTGGTTGCTCACGACCATTCTGGATCCCTCGCAAGCGGTGGAGGCGCGTTACCGGCCATGGACGATTCAGCTGAACTCCGGCGAAGAACTTTCGGGAATCATCACCGCAGAAACGGCGAACAACCTCGTGCTGCGGATGGCGGGTGGCGTCGACCACGCGGTGTTGCGGACCGACATCAAATCAGCGACCCAACAATCGCTTTCGCTCATGCCTTCGGGATTTGAGTCCGCACTGGATCCGCAGGCCATGGCGGATCTCCTCGCCTGGCTGCGATCAAATTGATGGTGCAAACCGAGACAATGTTTTCGGAATGGGAACATCCGCACCGGCGCGACCCAAATTTTGGCGAACGGCCACGGGCGTGGCGTATTCCGACTCCGCCACCCGGGCTCAGCGTTTCGCTGGTCAGCAGGCGTCGGGAGGTTTCTGGGCGATGCTGAAAGAGCGGTGCTGAAGCCACCGCAATCCAGACGCTACCGCGAATGTTTTCCATCTCAAAACCACGCGAAGCGTCTGGACTGCGGTGCGTTCACCGCCGCTTTTCATTGGAGGCCGTGCGTGCGGGGGATACGGGTGCCGTGTCAAGGTGCCCTCCACAACCGTAAGTGCGGATTGCACTTTTTTCTTCCGCCTGTTTTAACCCGGGCTCACTATCCGCCGCATCCATGAGTGACATGTTTGATTTGAAAGACGAAGTGGCCGTCGTGATCGGCGCCACGGGAACATTGGGCGGCGCGATTGCCGAAGGTCTGGCGAAACACGGAGCCAAGGTCGCCGTGCTCGGTCGCAATGCCGAACGCGGTCAAGCCCGCGTGAAAGCAATCAGGGACGCCGGTGGCAACGCCGCGTTCTTCGGCGCCGACGCGGTGAAGAAGGACAGTCTCAAGGCGGCGAACAATGCGATCCAAGAAACGCTCGGGCCGGTCACGATTCTGGTGAATGCGGCCGGTGGCAATGATCCGAAGGTCACCGTGACACCGGACAATCCGGTGGAGAACGTCGCCATCGAGGACTGGCATTTCAACTTTGATCTTAATCTCGTCGGTGGCGTGTTGCTGCCATGTCAGGTGTTTGGTCCGGCCATGTGCGCTCGCGGCAAGGGCAGCATCATCAACATCGCGAGCGTGTCGGCGCACCTGCCGCTCTCGCGCGTGATGACGTATTCTGCCGCGAAGGCTGCCGTCTTGAATCTCACCAATTTCCTGGCCCGCGAATGGGCGACCAAAGGCGTGCGTGTGAACACCTTGACCCCCGGGTTTTTTCCGGCGGAACAGAACAAGAAACTGCTGTTCAACGACGACGGTTCACCAACGCCGCGCGCGCAGCAGATTCTCGGTCACACGCCGATGAACCGCATGGGCGAAGCGCGGGAACTCGTCGGAGCCGCGATCTTCCTCGCCAGTCATGCAGCGAGCAGTTTTGTGACTGGAACGGACATCCGGGTCGACGGTGGATTTTTGAGCCAGACGATTTAGTGAAGACCGCCAAACAGCCATTACATGGAATCCGCACAACGCATTGCTTCAGCAGTTTTGGTCGTTTTTGCGATGTTTTTTGTGGTCATGAATTGGGCTTGGTTTGTTGCGAATTTGAGAAGCAAATGGCGGGGTGATGATAAGCACATTTCGACGGTTCCGGTTTTGTCCCTTGTCTTGGTGATACTTTGCGATCAGATAAAACCGGATGGTTGGTCGAATTCTTTTTGGATCATTCCTTGTGTCGATATTGGGAATTTGATGTTGCTAACACTTCCTTTTAGGAAGTTCTGACAATAGTTTTCGGTTGAACGGGTATGACTATGGACGAAGAACTCGTTGGAGCCGCGATCTTCCTCGCGAGTCACGCCGCCAGTAGTTTTGTGACGGGAACGGATATCCGGGTGGACGGTGGATTTTTGAGCCAGACGATATAAAATACATCAGGCGCTCCTATCGATTGGTGGTGGAGAAGCCGCATCGCGCATGATCACAAAGCGACAACGCAAAAGGCTGCTTGTGGTTTGCTGTACGGCTCTCTCAGTCATCGTCGTCGCGGGGATTCTGCTTCCCGCGATGAAGAGCTCCAATTGCGGCGGGAATTCGGCGGCCATGGCGGCGGTGAGGAGCGCGGGTGCCGCAGTCAGTCTGGTTCTTTCTGAACGCGATCAGGACAGGCTCGATCTGGCTTCACTGGAATCGTCCGAGAGAAAATACTTCGACCAGATTGCGGGACTCAGTTGGCTGGGTGACGGCACGGTGCTCGTGAATCCGCGAGTTGATTTTACATCGACCAATGAATTTTTGATGGCCGTGTGTGATCGTGCCTATCGAAACGTTCCTCAAAAATTGATCGGTAAATCACCACCGACTCATGCGGCATTGTTCAGTGATCGTGGAGCGATCCTGATTTCCGTGGAAGAATTCGATCACCTTGATTTGTCCGGATTCATCGACGTTCGCACGCTCGAAAAGGCGAGTCGCGATATGCTCCCGGGCATGGATTCATCGAAAGGCCCTGACGTTTCAAACTGAGTAGCGCAGATTGTCAATCTGCCGTGTCGCCGACTGGGAGTCGGCAGGCGGTTGGGAAGCCCGGACGCCGTGAATTATTTTTAGCCCGCGCAGGTTGCCAACCTGCGATACGGCAGACTGCCAGTCTGCGCTACGAATTTGGCTGCTACATTTTTATGACTGACAAAGAACAGGTTTTTTCCGCAATCGCCCCGGAAGGCGGCGCGGTTTCTGACGCTCAGGTTTCAGGCGTGGTTTCGGATTTGTGTCCGGCGACCGATTACGAGGGTAAAAGCGTCTTGCTGATCGTTCCCGACGGGACGCGCACGGCGCCGGTCGGGTTGATTTTCAAAAAACTGTTCGACCAGATCAGCGGCGCCACGAAAAAGTTCGACGTGATGATCGCACTCGGCACGCATCAGCCGATGTCGGACGCGGCGATTTGCGGGCGGCTGGAAATCTCTGTCGAAGATCGCACCGGGCTGTATCGCGACATCGAATTCATCAATCACGAGTGGGACAATCCGAAGGCGCTGCGGAACATCGGAACCATTCCCAAAGATGAAATCAGCTTCCTCACCGATGGCCGGTTCGCGATGGACGTTCCGGTGGAGATCAACAAGCGGCTCTACGACTACGACGAGGTGATCATCATCGGCCCCGTGTTTCCGCATGAGGTGGTGGGGTTTTCCGGCGGCAACAAATATCTGTTTCCCGGCGTGGGCGGTCCGCAGATTCTGAACTTCTTTCACTGGCTCGGCGCGGTGGTCACCAACCCGATGATCATCGGCAACAAGTGGACCCCCGTTCGCAAGGTCGTGGATAAGGCCGGTGCGCTGGTTGAAATCTCCAAGAAATGTTTCTGCATGGTCGTGCGTCCGGACAAGTCGCTGGCCGGGCTGTTCGGCGGCTCACCGGAATCTGCGTGGGACGACGCGAGCGAGCTGTCTCGCGGAACCCACATCACGCTGAAGGAAAAACCCTTCAACACCGTGCTCTCCTGTGTGCCGCCGATGTACGAGGATCTTTGGACGGGGGGGAAGGGGATGTACAAGTTGGAACCGGTCGTTGCGGATGGCGGCGAACTGATCATCTTCGCGCCGCATATCACGGAGGTTTCCGTCACGCACGGCAAGACGTTGTTGAAGATCGGTTACCATTGCCGCGATTATTTCTTGGAGCGTTGGGATGAGTTCAAGGAATTCCCGTGGGGCGTTGTCGCGCATTCCACCCACGTTCGCGGCATCGGCAAAATGGTGAACGGCCAGGAGCAATGTCGCGTCAAGCTGACGATTGCCAGCCAGATTCCCGAGAGCGTCTGTCATTCAATCAACCTCGGTTACCGCGATCCGGCGACGATCAACATCGAGGACTTTGCCAACCGCGAGGACGAGGGCGTGTTGCTCGTCCGCAAGGCCGGCGAGATGTTGCATCAGTTGAAGAACCCACCGGCCTGGGCGGCAAGATCGTAACTCTCTCCCTCTATTTCCAAGGTTTGTATTGAATTTGCCGCAATGAAGAATTGCTTCAAAGCGCCCAATCTAGCAGGTTTCACCTTATGAAAAAACACTCACCGCAGTCTTGATCAGGGAAGATGACGGGTTTGTCGCGCTTTGCCCGGAGATCGATGTCGCCAGTCAGGGCGTGACGGTCGAGGAGGCCAAGGCCAATTTGAAGGAAGCGGTGGAATTGTTCTTCGAGTGCGCGTCCGACGACGAAGTGAAGCAACGCCTTTCTTCCGAGTCTTTCGTTTCACCACTGGAGGTGAGCGTTGCCTAAGTTGCCGCGCTTGTCGGGTGAGGCCGTATGCAAGATTTTGGAGCGGCACGGGTTTGCTCGTGTTCGTCAGCGTGGAAGCCATCTTGTCATGCAGTTGCGCGACGGTGAGTCAACCACCACGGTTCCCGTCCCGATGCACAAGGAACTGAAGATAGGTACGTTCCGTTCGATCATCTGACAAAGCAATTTGCCGATGTCTGCTTTCTGTAGCTGAACATTTCATATGACCAGCAGCGATAATCCGAATTCGTCCAATTGGCGTCAGTTCGCGTAAACAAACTTTATGAGCCGAAAGAATCGTTCGTGGCAGTTGCCTCCGGAAATTGAAGCGCGGTTGGGTGAAAAATCCTACGGCCGCCAGCGCGCCATATTTGAGGGCGGCCACCTGCTCGTCATTCTCCATGGGCCACCGGGGGCCGATGAATCAGACCGGGAGGAGATGGCCTTCTTGCGCAAGTCGGATGGTCAATACCAGTGCGAGGGTCACGACGACGGCGAACAGAAACTGCGCAAGTTGCTTTCTGTCTACCGCACCAGGCTGGAGGAATGCGATCAACTTTACGAGCGCGCTAAAAGTGCGGAGGAGCTGTTCACATTGCAGCAAATGCTCGCACCGTTGAACCGCGCGTCGACAAACCTTGCCGGTGCGTTGCAGACTGCCAGGGACTTTGTGAAGGAGGACAAGCTTCTCATCAGCATGCGGGACGAGAGTTACGAGATCAGCAGGGAATTCGATCTGCTCGTCATCGATGCGAAACTAAAACTCGATTTTCTGCTCGCCAAGAACTCCGAGGAAGCCTCCGCGAAGGCGGACGAGATGGCGATCGCACAACACAAGCTGAACATTCTGGCGGCGATCACGTTTCCATTGATGGCGTTGGCAGCATTGCTCGGGGTGAACCTGACGCACGGTTTGGAGGAGAAAAGTCCGGCTCTGTTCTATGTGATGCTGGCGTTTGGATTTGGAATCGGATTTGTCGTGAAAAGCTGGGTCACGAAAAAGTGACCGGCGGGGCGTTCAACACGGTCCCGGTTTCGCGGCCTCAGAGAAGGGAATTTGGGTGGGTTGAAGCCGTTACGCGGTGGGAATGAGCGAAGGAAAATTCGGGTGATCCGATCTGGAGAGGATATCGAGGTTAAAGTTCCGGATCATGTTCGAAAATACCGTTTGTCATACAAGTGGGGGTCGCGAGCAGACCGGCATGGCTCGTTGCAAATCCGTTCCGACTTGGTTAATGGATGCGCCCTTAAGTTGGATTGATCGATGCGAGAATATGAATCGAAGAACACGAACAGTTTGCTTCGGCATTGTGGCGTTGGCGGGAGGCGCGGTCTTGCTCGGATTGCTCGTCGCGTGGTCATACGCGTCGAAAGCGATTCCAGCCGTTTCGATCACGTTTGACGGTTATCTGGTCGATGACGGAGGGAAATCTTTGTTCACTGTTTCCAACGCCAGTCCGTTTTCGGTTGTGGTTAGTGGACGTGTTTATGTCCAGATTCCGACGAATGGTGGCTGGTTCATTCAGAGAACCTCAGTCACGACCAGCGGATGGGTGCTCCGGCCGGGACAGTCCGAATACATTACGCTCCCGCTTCCCTCGATCGATGAAGACGAGTGGCGGGCCGAGTTTGAGGCGTTCGCCCACGGGCATTACGGTGCCCCGGAGTTTCTTCAGAAGGCGGCGTACAACGTGGCGATCGAGACCGGACTGCCGGCGCTCAGACCCAAGCGGTATCTCATCCTCAGCGAACCGGTAACGAATAGTTTGTCAGAGGTCTCCGAACGATTGCGAAAGTTGAGAGAAAAGAACAAATCCGAAAAACATGGAGTAAGCACCGAATGATCTTCGTTTCGGTGTTCGGAATATCGACACCGTCCCGGCAACACCGCCAGCCGCGATGACGACTACAGAATTTCTGAAAGCGCTTTCGCCGGAATCAAGGTGGAGTGAGACCTCCAGGCGAACTTGCAGGCGCACGCGAGAGTTGATGGTTCGTTCTGGATTGGATTCGCATCCAGAAAGCTCCGGGTTGCCCGGCCATTCCGTTGTGTGACATTGGCGGGGTGCGAGGAATTCCACCAGACTTCGAAGACTCGCTCGGAGAGCTCGCCCCACCTTCCCGCGTCTCGGGTATCCAGTTACCTCACGCTTTCAATCGCACCCTTGGGCTACCGACTATGCCGCTCGGGTTGAACAAGCACAGCGAATGATCAGCGGGTGTTCGGGTTATTTCGTTTTTCGTGTCTGAACTCTCCAACGCAGATAGGTTGCCGACCAGAACAGAATGCCGATGGCCGCTCCCGCCAGCCAGCCAATGCCGATAAACTTCCTGCCTCCGATGGCGAAGGCAACCACAGCCAGCGCGGCGAGGAACAGTGCACAGGTGTTCTGTGAGGATGCGCAGCGACGACAGTAGAGCCACTCCCCCTCTTCGCCCGGATGCATGTGAGCAAATCGTAGTACGAACAGTGGAAATCGCCACATGCGACGGAACTCCTGCCGTGGCCGGCTTCGCTTGCAAACCCGGCATTGCTGCAAATCAGCTGCCGTGATGTGCGATGAATCTGTCATACGTGTCCTGCCGCCTAAACGAAATCGGATACGCGCTGTTCAACCGCTCATATCAGGGGAAGCCCTCATGAACTCAACTCCCGGCAGGTTCCACACGTGCCGTGTCCAAATTCATTGGACGGTCACCCGTTTTCGGCGTGTCAACCCGCCCTCTCGTGTCAGAGTCTCGTCTTCCCCGGTTTCCCCGAACTGCCGCGAACCACGACGTCCGCCGGAAGCCGCTGTGACACCGGGGATTTCCCCGCCAGAAGTTGCTTCATGACTTCCATGGCCGCCGTGCCCAACCGGTGTTTTGGTTGGCGAACAGTGGTCAACGGCACGCGAAAATATTCCGCCGTCAAAATATTTCCAAACCCGACGACCGACAAATCTTCCGGAATCCGAACACCCTGCCCCAGAAACGTCGAGGCCGCACCGATGGCCACCAGATCATTTACTGCCTGGACTGCGGTCGCTCCGCATTTTTCATCGAGCATCTGGAGCGCGGCGGCTTCGCCCTCGGCAATCGTCCCGCCGCCGGTGTAGATCAGCTTGTCGTCGAACTCGATCTGCGCCTCGGCCAACGCGGTGCGGTAGCCTTCAAGCCGTTCCTGGGACCACGGCACATATTGCGGCCCAGCCAGGAACGCAATGCGCCGGTGGCCCAGACCAATCAGGTGTTCGGTCAACCGTTTGCTGGCAACCAGATCGTCCGTTTCCACGTTGGGAAACCCCTCACAGAACGGAGCTTTGTGCCCCAAAATCACCGTCGGAATTTTAGATTTTCTAAGCTCCTCGTAGATTGGCGCGTTCGGGTTCATCCGATAGACCGGATAGAGAAACATGCCGTCCACCCGTCGGGAAATAAGCCGGCGAATGATGGTTTCCTCACGTTCAACCTGTTTGAGCGAGTGGGTGAAAATCAGTTCGTAGCCCATCTCAAACGCCTGTTCTTCCAGCGCCATCAGCGCGCGCGCGAACATCGGATTCGTCGCGGCCGACATCACGAGCCCGAACAGTTGCGTCTTCCGGTTGCGGAGACTTTGCGCCATGCGATCCGGCACATATCCCATCTCCTTGGCCATCCCGCGAATGCGTTCCTTGGTGGCCCCGGAAATGTCCTTCGCATCGCGCATGACCTTGGAAACGGTCATCACGGAAACGCCCGCACGGGCGGCAATATCTTTTAGTCGAACCATGAGAATCAATGGCGGCATAACACCGCGAAACAACACAGAAATAACGTTAACTCATAAAATCGCAAGACGTCACGCCAGAATATTTTTACCTGACAAAGCACAACGGAATCGCTAAAGAAACCTCAATCAAAGAGGTCGCCTGTGAGGGACCGGGGAATCGGTCAAATCAGATTCGAACAACTCACAATGAACAGACTACCCTCTTTTCTCGCCGCTTTCGCCGTCTCTGTGTTTGACTGTTTTTCCGCCGAACTGACTCCCGTCGATCTTTCGGCCCACGTCGGCAAGTCCCAGTTCGATTTCGTGGAATTTCCGTGAGCAGTGCCGGTGGGGGAACACGTCATGAACGGTGTGCCATGGAAGATTGACGGAGTCATCGAGCTCTGGGGAGGCGGTTCCGCGCGCAGCGGTAATGCCGGCCGAATCGATTTCGCGGACATCCAGGTGGGCGCGATGTTTGATGAAATACATCTGCTTGGCGCAACCGCGTGGGGGACCGACGATGGTGTGGAAATCACGTCGCGGCAATTCAACTATGCCGACGGTACGCAGGCCGTGCTGCCGATCCATTACCGGTCATCAGGTTCGCGATTGGTGCGGGCCACGACACCCGGAGGATGAACCGATTCTTGATCCGAAAACACGCGTCGTCTGGCGGCGGGACCTCGCGAGCGCGGCCCAGTTTGAACGCGCCTTGCGGATCTACCATTCCTCATTTGCAAACCCGCACTCCGAGAAGGAAGTCACCAGCCTCGCATTCCATTCAAAACGAACACAATCCGGCTGGATGGTTTTCGCCGTGACGATTGGTCTGGCGGACGCCCCGGGTTTGGTGAACACCTACACGATTCCAGATCAACTCGTGCCCGGTCCCCGACCGAGACCGGAGAGGTGTTGCCGCTGACCGGCGTGGTGCGCGATCCACTGGGCGACCCGTTGGCCGATGCACAAGTCTTCGTAACCGGCATCCGCCAACCGGACACCGCCGCCGCTGATCGCGGTATTGAATATCCGACGGGCGGAACACCTCAGACGACCGATGCCCTGGGCCGGTTCACCTTCGAGAAAACGATCGACAGTTATTCGTACGAGCTGACGGCGATTGCCGATGGTTACACGCCGGGCACCTATCTCGGTGCGGACCCGCTGCGCGGCGAAATTGAGATCCGTCTGAAACCCACGACGACGCCGTCGGTGGATGAATTTGTGGTTCGCGTCCGGTTGGAAGACGACGCGGGCAAACCCGTTGCCGGAGCCCGCATCGAACCGGAAGGCGTGTCCTCATCCGATGGCAGCACCCGATGGGGCGGCAGCCAGGGATTTCCGTCCATGGTGGTCAGCGACTCAACGGGTGCATTTTACGCGAGCCGCAAAGAGCCGTTCGAGCAGCTGCAATTGAACATTCAGGCTGCCGGACTCGCTTCCGCCAAAATCTGGGTGCCCGCCACCAACACCGTTCAGGTCGTCAAGCTGGGCGTCGGCGGCTCGCTTACTGGTCGTGTGACGAAAGACGGCCAACCGCTCGCGAACGTGATGGTCGGCTTCAGCGGAACCGATCGAAACTCCATGGTCTACGCGGGGAACTACGAAACGGCCACGGATGATGCCGGGCGTTTTCAATTCCGCTCGCTCCCGCCGTCCACGAGCTGGCAGCTTTACGGGCTGATTTACTCCATGAAACCTCACGGGGCCGTACCCCCCCCCGGGGGGGTCACGATGACGCGCGGCCATGGGACGACCAATGACGTGGGGGATCTGACGGTGGAGCCCGGACTCACCCTTCAGGGAAAACTCATTCCCGTCACGGAAACTAATCTTCCCGCTGGCGCGCTGAAAGTGCTGGTCAGCCACAACGGCATGTGAGGATCCGAAACGTCATCGGTTCAGCCGAACGGCAGTTTTCAGTTCGAGGTCCTGCCGGGACGGCAACCACCCGTCGTGGCAAAACCGCCCAAGCCGTTTCTTAACGCATGCTCGACACCTTCCGGGACAGCGCCACGCCGTGGAACGAACAGCCTTACTGGTACTACGGACGGGAACTGCAGGAGGCGGACGGCATCGTGTTGACCCCGGAAAGCCGGCTCGCCACCGGTGCGACGGTGATCTACGGAGCTGGCCGCGAACAGTACGGGCTCAATAGCGAGGGCCAGCTCCAGGACTACGGCAATGCAGATGCGTTGATCACCACTGATGCTGTCGGCGTTTTTGCTTTTGGAAAACGACTCGATGGCAGCGTGATCTTTATCAGCCATCCCACCGGCTGGACGACGGTTGAAGCCGGAGATTTTAGTCCGAAAATGAAACTCCAACTCGAACCTTGGGCGACGGTGACCGGCATTCTCGTGAACATCAAAGGCGCGCCGGTCCCGGGCGAGATTGTCTCCGTGGAATTTGATGTCGACTGGGGAACCGTTGACCGGCCGCACATCAATTTCAACGCGAACACGACAACCGGGCCCAACGGCGAATTTGTCCTGACCAACGCGCCGCCCGGAGAACTGCGACTGCCCCGCCGAATTATTACCAGCACGTTTCCAAACCGAGGCTGGCAGAACGCCGTCCAAACCCGCTTCTATGCCAGCCCGGGTGAAACGAATGATCTCGGCAAAGTCATCCTCGACACACCGCCACCGGAACCGTTGCTCAAACGGCTCAAGAACAAAGTGGGATTGTAGAATGTAATGCAAAAACAATGTCGTAAAAGAGCAGGCACTCCTGCTGAGCCGGAACCATGCAGTTGAAAGGGGAGCGCCGGCCGCTGGCCGGCTGCGCTCGGCGGCCCGCCGAGCGCTTGCGCCCTCCAACTTTAGACAACCCTCGGGTGCGCAGGGAAGGACCCGGGATAAAGTCGTCGCCGGGCCG
>JBDNGP010000334.1:0-32291 GCA_041689265.1 Verrucomicrobiota bacterium | reverse complement strand
GTTGTCCGTTTCATTTTGCGAACGCCAAGGGGAGGGACTGGTTCCGGTCGCCCTTCGGGCTCCCTCCACCAGTCCCTCCCCCTCATGCCTTGTAGTGTATTGATTCTTCCCTTTGAGGTCACGGACTCAGAAACGGCGGGCGAACTTTCCAGACAACCACCGCTGCGATCTCGATGGGGTTGCCACGCTTGTCGTTCACTTTTGCACGTTCGCCGTTCAAGTTCCGCTTGCGGAGCGAAATCTTCTTCTTTGCATAAAACGGATTGGTCCAATGGAAGCCGCTCTTGCGGATGGAACCTTTGTAGGCACCAAACAAAATCAGCACCCGCGCCTCGTTGGGCTGCAGCGTAAAGAACCCGCCCCAACAGACGAACGACAGAATGAAGCAGCCGATACCCATTATCAGCAGCATCGCAAACGGCCGGTCGTGATTGGCGTCGACGATGGCCCGCACGAACATCGCGATGCCGCCGAATTTGAGCAACAGAGTGACCAGCAACATCGGCCAACCGCTGATGGTTGAACCGGATTTGTCCTGGCTGGTTGAGGAGTCTGGTGTGTTCGTAATATCGATTTGTGATTGAAGGTTAATGTATATCTTCGTGATATCATAATGAAATCTCTATTCATTCAAATTATAAGGTTTTCGCCTATTTGTAGTTTGGCGACTGCGAATGTTTTCCATGTGCAGCGGCCTCCCGAGTCCATCGTATTGCTGGCCTTGATTCCTTGCTCTGGCCAGTGACTGACGACGGTCGCACCGATCTGCTGACCACGCCGTTTCCCAATTCGTGTTCAGTCGTGAAATTCGCGTAAAACGTCCAACCCACTTGCCGGTTGGAAAACTGACGACCGGCTCGTGCCCGCGCGGGAACGGTCTTGAATGTTTGATCTCGTTGGTTTCCTCAAACGCGCCGTTGCCACCGCGCTTTGCTGGTGCATCCCAAGACCGGTCACGCCAGTTCGGCGGCCAGCGCTATTCCTCAGATGTCTTTCATCCCCGGCGATTGACGTCGTTCGATTTCCCGATAACCTGAAAACCACATGATTGCTGCTGCTGCAAAGAAGAAGATCGGTGCCGCCACCGCCGAACCGACATTCCGCGTCGGGGACGAACGTCTGGTCAAGCTCACCGAAGCGGCGGGACGCAAAGTCAGCGGACTGCTCACCAAACAGGGTCGTCCCGAGGGTGTGCTGCGCGTGGCGGTCATCGGCGGCGGTTGTTCCGGGATGCAGTACAAGATGGATCTCCAGGACAAACCGGCCAACCGCGACATCCTCGTGGAATCTGCCGGAGTGAAAGTGGTGGTCGACCCGAAGAGCGCGCTCTACGTGACCGGCAGCGAACTGGACTACGTGAACGCTCTGACCGATGGCGGGTTCAAGGTCCATAATCCGAACGCCGCCACTAGCTGTTCCTGCGGCGAAAGCTTCAGCGCATAGTCGCGAGGATCTGGTTCAAACACGATGCGCGCGAATCAACACCAATTGGGTTCACTGGAAAAGTTTCCAATTCGCGCCAATTCGTGGAATTCGTGTAAAGACTTTTTCTGTTTTCAGGACGCGGTAATCGGCACCGACGTTCTCCGTGTTTAATTTGTCCACCGATGACCGATTACTTCAACCTTCTCGATTTTCCCCGGAAACCGTTTCTGGATGCCGCCGAGGTCAAAGCCCGATTCAGCGAACTGGCCGAGCCCAATCACCCGGATCGAGTTCATCAATCGGACGAGGCCACCCGCAAGTCAGCCACAGATTGTTACGCAGAATTGAACACCGCCTGCCAGAGGTTGGCGGACACGCGGTCGCGGTTGAAACATTTGATCGAACTGGAGACCGGCGAATCGCCTTCAGACATCGGCCAGGTTCCCGCGCACATCAGCGATTTATTTTTCAAGGTGGGTCTGGTTTTTCACCAGGTGGATCAGGTCATCAAGACGCGCGATGACAAGGCGTCGCCGATGGTGCGGGTCGATTGGATGGGCAGGGCCATGGGACAGGTCGACGCGTTGCGGGATTTGCAGGAGAACTTGAAGGAAGATCTTGAACAGCTGGATCACCGCTGCCGACAGTTGAGCGAGTCCTGGTCTGCCGGTGATTCGAAGTCGTCGCAGGCGCTGGCGCATCTCTATCGCGACTACAGCTATCTGAACAAGTGGCTCGGGCAGGCGCGGGAAAAGCAGCTGCAGCTGACTCTTTAGCCGAAGTTAAAACCGGGGAGGGGAGGGAGTGGAATTTCGTCGATCCAAGTCGTTGAACTACCTCAACTCCGTTGTCCGCTCGCGAATCCAGTCGAGATCCGGATTGTTGGGGCTGTCCACAACGAGGGGGATGAGTGCGCCCGCCTGAAATCCCTGCAGCGTGCGCGGGTCGGTCCATCTATGATGTTCGACGTGGCCGTCGGCAAAGGAAAGCCAGTTGCCGCTGTTGTGGTAGAAGGCGGGGAAATCGACAAATTTGATGTTCATGTCGACCTAGAAGCCGCCGTCGTTGATGGCGTCGGGTCGCCCCTCGGTGATGACGAAACGGTCGGCGGGCGACGCAATTTCATCGAGTGTACGATAATTGCGAAACGACGTCTGGCCGCAGTACTGGCTTCCTCCCATCCACCCGTTCATGGCGACCGAGCGGACGCGAGGTCGGGATGCTCCGAATATCTGGACTGTGCTCCTGTCAGAAGGGCAGCGAAAGACGTTCGGTGTCTCCAGATATGGTCCGAGATGCCCGTAAGTGCCGTTAACCTCAAAACCGATAAGATTTTGTGTGCTGATATTGTCGTAGCTTGAACTGAAATCGAGCCAACCTTTTACCCATGTGCCGTTCTGGCCGGGGCTGCTCCCGCTGTTGGGGGCGATTTTTCCTCCGCTATGATCCGCGTACATCTGCCATGCCTGAATGAGCTGACGGAGGTTGTTGCGGCAGGTTTGAGCGCTCGACGCGCGCGAACCACCCGCCAGGGACGGGAGTTGCACCACGATCAGAAGGGCCAGAACTGCCATGGTAATCAGCAGTGAGAGCGCGACGGTCCTCTGGGCATCCGTTCCCGGACAACGTTACCAGGTGAAATACCGGCAGGGATATGAAGGCCAGGAGTGGCTGGACGTCGGAACTGGAGTCGTCACCACCGGGACCACGTCGCAATTGCAGGACGACGAACCGGGTGATGAAGGCCGGCGGTTGTATCGCGTGATTCTGGTGGACTGATCGGGCACGGGAAATCGAGCGGGCGATCGCCCTTTCACTCCTTTGGTTTCTTGAACAAATCCAGAAGGTTGGTTTTCGGCGGAGCGTCCTTGTCTTCCTCTTTCGATTCCGGTTTTTGTCCACCCCCGAGCAGACTGCTGACTCCCTTGAGCGCGTTGCTCAGCGACGGGTCGATCTTGACGCCGAGTTTCTCGGCGATGCCGGCTCCCGATTGCAGCAGCAGACCGCTCAGCGCGAGTTTGTTAATGTGACTCGTCGGCTCGCCCAGCGTCCCGCTGATCGTGACGAACTGAGGCAGGGTGGCATAAGCCGCATTGGTCGGCGTGTTGGCTGGCAGCAGACTGGACTTCGCCGCGAGATTACGGCTGAGGGCGAATTCCACCGGGAGATTCAGAGGTGAATTGGTCAGCACTTGGGCAATGGGAATCGTCCCCTGCGTGCGCGCGTCGTACGCCGCGCCCTGTGCGATGAACCGGGTCAGCTTGATGTTGCCACCTCCTAGATCTGTTTGAACATCCAGCCAGCTGATCGGTGTCTGGGTGATTTCATTCACGTTGAGCATCGTCGCGATCGGCTCGATCAGCTTTCTCGATTTCGGCCCCATCAGCAGCAGGTTGGCGTTGGTGAAGGTGAAGCCTGCCTGACCACCTAGGTTTTTTTGAAGACTGGAACCGGTGATGCCAGCCCCATTGATCTGAGCGTTCACCAGGATCAGACCTTGATACTGTCCACGTGTCTCGGGCGAGAATGTGTTGGCGATGGGTTCCAGCGGCACCTTGTCCATCTGCATCGACATCGCATATTTGTAGCCCCTGACACCCAGATCCAGATCGAGGCCCGCTTGAAACGGTGCGCCATTGATGGCAAGTCGGCACGGTGCCAGGGTGATCTTGCTGCCGTCCAATTTCAAGGTCGTCTCGAGGTCGGTGATTTCGATCTCGTGCAAATACAAATGGCCCAGGCCGGCGTCGACGGTGAATTGCAGCGGAAACGTGACAGGCTCGGGCTCGCTGTTGCCGTCGGCACCGGGCGTCGTTTGGGTCGGCGATGCAGGCGCTGTGGCATCGGCGGACTGGTTGGAAAACATGTCGTAGAGCTGTGTCAAATCCAGGGTGTCCGACTTGACGTTCAGTCCTCCCTTGGTCATGCCCGGCGTCGACAGGTCGATCCGGCCTGAGGCGTTCAACTCATTTTTGGGAGCGCGGGCGGTAGGCGTCAGGGCGACTTGCAACTGCCGCAGGTCAAACACCTCGTTGGCAAATGAGCCGTCGAGTTTGACTCCCATGTCGAGCGGAGTGGTGGGTCCACTTCCGACCAGACGCGACATCACTGCTTCAATTTGAGTTTGTAGATTCAGGGAGGAGCCGTCGTATCCGGCGGAACCGAAAACCGTGAGAGCGGGTTGCGATTTCGTCGTTAGATCGAGTCGGAAATCGCTCACGTTCACTTTCGTGAAGTCGTTCACTTCTCCATCCAGTTTCAATGCGAGCGCTGCCTGGGCGATGGGCGTGTCACCGAGAGCCATCGAAAGATCTGTGATCTGTGACGTCAGCCCGAGCGCGAGCTGCTTGCCGCCCTGTTTGGAAACCAACTTGAGATCCAGCGACAGGTTGCCCTTGGATACCGACTCCCCCAAAAGCGATTTCCAATCCGCGATGTTGAATCCGGTCACCGCCAGGTCGAAGGATGAATCCCCGGCAGCGGCGGCATTCCCCCAGGCAAGAGTCATTGGCTGAGTGAGCGCGCCGCGCATCAGTTGCCGTTGATTCTGTGTTCCATTCAGCGTGAGGGTTTGTAACAAGGCAGTGCTCTCCGTCGCGTTGATCATCACGTCATAGGCCACTTGCAGATCGATGGGCGGAGTGGTTTGACTGTTTTGAGTGAGACTGAACCGGCCGGCGTTGACCTGCCCGTTGACGGCGATGCGCGAACCGCCCTGCGTCAGTGAAATTTCGGTGGTGGCGTCGAGGGTCGTCGTCCCAAAGTCGATGCCCAGCGGAGCACCGATGAGATTGAGCACCTGCCGATCGATCTTCGCGATCTCGAGTTTCAAACGGCCCTCCTTTTTCGTGAGATCCAACGGACCGGAGATTTTTACTTCACCGAGCAGCTGGGCTCCCTTTAAAAAGCGTTGTGAGAATTCTTTGACTTCGGTCGGGGAAATGTCCGCAGTGAGCGTGGTTCGATGCCCGGCCATTTCGCTCAACGAACCTTCCGCACGCACGATCTCCTCTTCGATGCTCGCGGTCATCGTCTGCGGCATGAGGTCGGTTCCCAAGGTGAACTCCAGGTGCCCGGTGCTTCTGGCCTCGAGCACGTCGCTGTCAGGTCGGGTGTATTTGAAAACCGCGTCGGTGGTCACCTTGCCAGCCTGCCCGTTTCCCAACTGGTCGAGCGCAATGTTGAGAGCGGACAGCTCAGCGACTTCACGTCCACCTTCCTTGAGAATCTTGACCCGACGAATGGTGGCATTCTTGAGGGAGAAGTTCTTCAGATCGACCTGCGGAGTGGCGGATGCGGGAGCAGGTTCAGACGCCGTCGGTGCGGCCTGCTTGAGCAACGGATCGAGGTTGCTGGTTCCGTCCGCGTTCTCGACGATCTGAATCACGGGGGAGCTGATGGTGATTTCGTCGAATTTCAGCGTCCCGCCCAGAATCGAGGACAGGCTGAAGCGCAAGTGGACTTCCTCCGCCTGCAGCAACGGTTCCGAGCCTGTGGTTTTTACGGCGAGCTGGCGGAGGGTGATCTCTGAAAAGGGGCTGATGGACGCGTCCGCCACGGTGACCTCGCCGCCGACTGCCTGGCTGGCACGCGGTAGAATGACCCTCTTGAAAAACGCCGAACTGGTGACGACGAAATACGTTGCGACGAGCAGCATGACCAGTCCGCCGCCGCCGTACATTATTTTGCGCCGCCAGGTGGAAGGCTTGCCGGGCTGGGAAGAGGTCTGGTTTTTCATAGTCTCAAAGGAATTTCAATGTCTTGACGGTTCAAATATCGCGCGCTCGGCTGACCACTTCAAAAAATCGCGGATGCGGTGGTGTTCAAGCACAACCATGAACGAGCGGGTCGCCCCGGCCAACGCGGCTTGCAAGAACAGTGAACTGGAAAGGTGGCAGGTGACAGCATTGTTATTGCGGGCTTCAGGCCGTCCAGCGGCGTTCGGACGGTTGTCGGACCCATGAGGGTGTTCCTGCTCACAGCTGCCACGCGATCCGCGAAACCGATGTCACGGGCAACGTCGATTACACGGTCACGCAATCAACGCAAAATCTAACAACCCCGGTAGCGACGGACAGGAGTCCGCTCCGTTGGAATATCAGAGTCGGCTCACGCCAACTGCTACCGTTTCAGACGAGGACAAGCCCAAGGCCCGTTTCGTGGACGTTGCAGACATGCGCGGGCTGGGACAGATTGCGCTGCCTTTCGTCGGCTGGGGCACGGAGTTTGTCGATCTGGACAAGGACGACTGGCTCGTCGGCAACCGCAGCACGCTCGAAGCGGCAGGTCCCGCCCCACGTCAGCCTCGGTCTCGCCACTTCAGACATTGCCGGTGACAGCGATCTGGATTTCGCGATTGTTGATCTCGACGGCGGGGTTCGGTTGTTTCGCAACGAGATGACTGGTGGGAACTGGGTGCAACAGACACGAACGACTCCCGGCCCCGAGTGGCACCCCGAAGACATCACAAAAGAAGGGGACGTGAAGCGTCGTATGCACGTCCACACCCCGCCGCTCAAGGAAGCCTTTGGTCGGTGGGGAGGAGGGAAAAACCCGGCAACAGCGTTCACGAACGTCGAACAACGTGTGAGCAGCGTCGGAGCGAGTCACTGAAATTGAGGGGCCTCCCGATCTTGACTCGCAAGTTTCCGACCCTGTTGACCTGATCAACTCTGGTTGAACGCTGTGTCGTTGCTGAATCAGAGTGGAGCTGATGGTTCGCGCAGATCCGCCGTCACGGATTGCTCGACGAAATCCGTCAGGCCCAACGAGAGATTCTGGTTCAACCAATGGTAGTCGGCGCGTCCCGATGTCGGCCGATAAACGGCTGTGTATAGTGTTCCGTATCCGCGGTCGTAGTGCGTCTGAAATAGAGGCGGCTGAAGAAAACTCGCAATGAACAGATCCTGGGTCATACCCCGGTCATGGATCATCTCGTAGAGCCTGCGTTCCCGATCAAGCGTGGCGGTGGCCTCGGCATGTCGCGGCCAGGCAATGCGATCCTGATGGTTGGTCGATGCTGCGATGCGATGAAGGATCGTCGGTTTCCCCGGGGACGTGAAAGCCGTCAGGTAGTCACCATTTCGATCAAGAAGCAAAATGTTGTAGGCCATGTGAATTGGGATTCGACGCAACACCCTGGCTGCCTCGTTCACGGTTGAACAGAATTCCAGCAGGTAGCGCAGCACCATCGGCGCACCGAATCCGTCGCCAACATCTTTCGCTCCACCGAAGTTGAGTGAGACAGCCAGGCCGGCGTCGTTGATGCCGTCCAGCGCACCGATTAGACAATCCGAAACGGCGATCACCGGACGGGCATTCCACGCCGTCCGCCAGATCATCGCCTCAAAAAGATGCGGACTGTAATCGTAGTTTCGGACCAGCAACCGCTCATCACCCTCTCGAGACCAAACCGCCTGCGAACACCCGGTCAGGTAGGGCGGCGGTCGGTACAGACTGAGAAAACGGGCTTCCAGATCACCTCCGCCCGCCAGCTCGACGAGCTGCTCCCAAGCCGGAACAAATTCGGGCATGTGCCGGTGCATCGCCCGTTCGCATTCGAAGTACGTGGGTCGGGCTTCATAGCCCTCGGCGAGGTACCACTTTCGATACTTCGGCCAGAGCGCTTGAAAACGCTCCTGCCAGCGCGGGCCCGGTTGGGGCTCAACGAGTGTCTCGATGGTGATATGCATTCAACGGATGGCTTGTTACGAGCTGTGGATTCGTTGGGCGACGATGTGCCGGTTTCCGTTCAGACCAAGAGCGGCGGTGAACGCGCCGCAGTTCAAACGCTGTCGCGGACATCGTGCGTCCGTGAAAGTCGCGAAGCCTCTGGACTGCGGTGGCTTCAGCACTGCTCTTTGAACGCGCAGGACGGACCGCAATAAAGGAGCCTCCATCATGCACTGAGGCCGCGATGGTAACGCAGACTGGCAGTCCGCCGTATCGCAGAGTGCAAATCTGCGCCACATGACTCCGCCCGCCACCCATTTGGAAATACCGCCCGGTCTGCCGAATGCCATTCGGCGAAACGGCAGAGTGCCACTCCGCGCTACGAAAAAGCACAGCTCGGCCGTCAAGAAACTCTTCTTGCCAGAATTTCCACAGACGCACATCAAAGAATCTTGAACGAGCCGGGCTCGAGCGAGACAGGCGCTGCCGCGGTATCCTCGGCTGTGAGTGGTCTGCCCTGGTAAAACCCGCGTATGTTGTTGATGAAGGCCTGGGCCCGGTCAGTGAGTTCGAAGTCCTGGGTCATCAAACGGCCGCGTGTGATGAGGATGCCGAGATCCGCGCCTTCGTAGCGATAGTCGCCCGGTCCGCTGATGCGCAGCCAGAACGCCTCGTTCTCCGTCTCGACGGCGCGCCGGTGATAATCAAAGCGCGAATACTCCATCGTCTGATCCGCCTTGAGCCGCCAGATGCCGGACTCGGGTGCATGGGTGATGAGATCCACGGAATTGTCCACGTGCTTGATCACGAGCTGGCTCCATTCATCGATATTGTCGGGATCTGCCCAGCGCGCGTTGAGGTCATTGACGTCGAATTCGAATTCGATGTCGGCAAACTCCAGCACGTGGAAGAGGAACAACGGTGCGTCGGCGTGTGCGAACGCGGCGTGGTTGGTGATGCTGCTCGCACCGGTGATGCGTGGATTCAGCTCGCCGAGGTAGAGCTGGTTGCCATCCATGTCGATGAGAAAATCGAGTTCGAAATAACCGCGGTAACCTTCCTTCCGCAGCTGTTCACCAAACGCGAAGGTGTAGGCGACAGCCTGCTCACGCAGTTCGGGGGTGAACGATCCGGCAAATACTTCGTTGCCGCACCAGCCGCCTTTGTAGGGAGTCAGTTCCTTGAAACCAACCAGCTCGGTCATGAGCGGGCCGACAATCGTTCCTTGTTTGGTGGTGCAGGCTTCGAGCGCGGAACCACGGCAACGAATGCGCTTCATCACCTTCACTTCATCCTCGGACGAGATCTCCTCGGCGTGCTTCTGGTAGTCTTCCTCGTTCTCGATGAAGAACGTGGTGTGGCCCGAGTCACCAAATGCCGTCTGCACGACGACGGCCCCGCCGAGCTCTTTCATGATCGCCTGAAGATCGCTCCAATTTTTCACCGGTGCGAGTTTGTTGGGCACGCTCGGAACACTGGCGCGATCACCGATGCGGACCGTCTCAATCTTGTTGTCCACCCGATTGCGAAGACCGGCGGGCGGAAACAGGATTTCAAGCCCCAGTTCATTGCACAGTTCCTCGGTCTTCTCATCGAACATGAGGAACACAACCTTGCCCAGTCCTTCGATGCCCGCGGCCTTGGCCCGTTTGCGCATGAAGTCGATGACCTCCTTGTGCTGGAGCAGGTAGTTGTTGATGTCCTCGATGCTTTCGAATTTCTGGTGCGGAATTTCGGTCGGCACAAAGGTGTTTGGATGACGGCCATCGAAACAGTCAATGTGGCTGATGTGCCGGAAATTGCGGACCCATTCGTCGATGCCCAACAGGTTGAAGTTGGTGGCGCTGATGAAATAGATCGGCGTATCATTGCGGTGGAAGTACCGGCGAATATCGGAGATGCCTTTGAGTTTCTTTTTCATAATTCGGTTTGGGTTAGATTGTTTTAGATTGTCAGTTTGCGTCCAGGGATCGCTCCAGAGCCATTGCCAGAACAGTTGCCGCCATTTCATGATTTGCCAGCCAGGGCCGTTTCGGTAAAGACGCGGATGCCGAGTTCGGGGCGGTAGCCGTGGATTTCTTTGGTGTCCAGCTCACGCAGGTAGGACAGGATCTCGACGCTGACGACCTGCCCGGGAACCAGGATGGGAAAACCTGGAGGGTAAGGTGTCAGATAGCTCGCCGCCACCAGTTCGCGTCCTCCACTCATGACTTCATCGATCTTGGTCTCCGCGATCCGGAAGTACTCGCAGTTGTTTTCCTCGGTTCCGAGGAAGTAGGCCGTTCGAACATCCCCTTCCGGTGTCACCTCGCCATTGCGAAAGCGTGCGTGAAAACGACTGAAATCCGGGAGCGGAGGCAGGTTGACCGTCAGGCCCAACACCGCTTTTTCACGGGCGGCATTTTCAAACGGACTTGCGTCATCGACGTTCTGCTCGAACTCATTCGCGAGATCCACCAACGCGTCAATCAGGTGCGCGACCGAACTGCGCGTGGTGCCGATGTTGGTCATGAACAACACGGTGTTGCGGCTGGTCTTGTTTACCTGAATGCCGTGCCGGTCCATCAGGTATGCCTTTTTGAACGTGTCACCATCCACACCGGTTCGACCGATGAAGAGCGTGAGCCGGGTCGGATCGAGGACAAACTCGTCCTTCTCCCACGCTTCCATCATCGCCGACCAGCCTTGTTGCGGATCGTAGTAAACCTCGATGCCCGACGGCCGGAATTTCTCTGGAATCATGTCGCGCATTGAGAGGAAGCAAAACCATTTGGCCAGCAGCGGGTGGGTCTTGATTTTCTCGCGCAGGGAAAATGCCAGTTCGATCTGTTTACCAACCAGTTCGAATCCTTCCAGTTCAACCTGCTTGCGCCCGATGTCCAGGCTCGCGAGAATCTGATAATTGGGCGACGTCGACGTGTGCGTCATGTAGGCATCACGGAAAGCACCCTCCACCCGGCCGAAGTCCTGGTCATGCACGTGGATCATCGATCCCTGGCGCAACGACGTCAGCGTCTTATGGGTTGATTGGGTGGCGTAAACGCGAACGCGAACTTTCCCCGGATCGGGTAGAAGTTCCTTGTTCTCGGCCGCGTCGTAGGCGGCCCGGTATTCCGGACTGCGATAACGGTCGAGCAGCACTTTGGCCGACTGCATCGCGGTACGGGCGCGGTACGCCGGGGCGAACCGGGCAAACGCAAACCAGGCCTCGTCCCAGAGGAAAATCAGATCCGGCTTGATCGCGAGACACTGCTCCATGACGCGTTGCGGGTGATAGACCAATCCGTCGAATGTGCAGTTCGTCAAAATGATCATCTTGACGCGGTCGAGTTTGTCCGCCTCTTTCAGCTCGAGCAGTGCGTGGCGAATTTCCTTCAGTGGAACGGCACCGTACATCGAGTATTTGTTCAGCGGATAGGAATCCAGATAAACCACATTCGCACCCGCCAGGGTCATGGCGTAGTGATGTGATTTGTGACAATCCCGGTCCACGAGCACAATGTCACCCGGACGGACCAGGGCCTGCGAAACAATCTTGTTGGCACCGGTGGTGCCGTTGGTCACAAAGAAACTGCGCCGCGATCCGAAGGCGCGCGCGGCGAGTTCCTGTGCTTCCTTGATCGGACCATGCGGGTCGAGCAGGCTGTCGAGTCCGCCGGAGGTTGAAGAGGTTTCCGCCAGAAAAATATTGGTGCCGTAGAACTTGCCCATCTCCTGAATCCAATGGGATTTGAAGATGGATTTGCCCCGCGAAATCGGCATCGCGTGAAACACCCCCATCGGTTGCTCTGCGTACTCCCGGAGCGCCGCAAAGAACGGCGTCTTGGCACGACGGCGAACACCGCGGATCAGGTTCAGGTGCAGTTCCAGGTAATCTTCCTGGTGATAAAACACGCGCCGAAAGATGGAGAAGCGCTCCCCCGCAGTATCTTCAACGGACGTGTCCGTCACCAGATAGGTGTCCAGCTCGGGACGCTGTTCGTAGATGAGTTTCCCGAGAATGAGCGCGCGTTCGGACGGCGCCATCGCCTCCAGCCGGGCTTCATCCAATCCGTGCAGGCAGTGGCTCAAGACTTCAAGATTGTGCAGTGAACGAAACGGAATTCCGTAACGCACAACCACCGCCTGCAGATTAAAATTCAGCAGTGCCGCGATGAGCGCATCTTCAAAACTAGTCACCAGCACAATGTCGTAGATGAACGGATCTTCCGGTCGTCGCGCTTTGCGAAGTCCATCACGCAATGCCATTTCGCCCTGTTCGTTCGTCTCATCGACCACGAGAATCTCGAAGTACGGCCGTTCAGCGCCCTGGCTCAACGCGTGCCGTTTGTCGATCAATGATCGATCATCTCTGTCTTCATCCCCCAGATCGGAGTCGGTCAGCGGGATGTAATGGCGGCGATAACTTTGAGAGGATAACGCCCGGACAATGCGACTCGTCGTCTGCGCAAGCTGCCCATAGTCACCGATCGTCAGCAGGCGCGACAAGCGGCTGAACCCCTCTGCTCCCGGGAACGCCCAGTACGCCTCGATGGGGCTCAGTGTCACCAGCCGTTCTCCGATCTCCTTCTTGAGTTGAGCCGCATTCCCACGCCCGACCGCCAGTTTGGCTGTGCTGACTTTCAATCCATTCCAATGGTCAAAACGATGACGGGATGCCAGATAGTGCGCACTGAGTGACGGGCCCAGAGTGGGCGGTGGCACTACGGCTGGAGCGGCGGTCGGGGCGTTGGATTTGCTCACAACGTTTTTGGCGGCAGCGGGACCGCGTTGGGGTGCCGGCCGGGTTTGACCAACGGACCGAGGTTGGCCAGGTATTCAGCCGCCGGGTTCTCCGGTTTGTACAAAGTGAAATCCACATTGCGGTCGCGGAAACTCTTCAAGGGCTGACCGAGACCGAACATGCCGGTTGTCCGGCAACGTCGGGAGACGCTCAGGTCAATGTCGACGGGAAACATCTCTTCGCTGTCGCCGGCGGTGTGGATCACCGTGCCGGTCGGCCGGATCACAATGGATCGTCCCGTGCCCCCGCCACCAACTCCGTTTACGTCAAAGAAGAAACATTGGTTCATCGCGGCGGATGCGCGGGCGATCGACAGTTCCACGTCGCGATCAATCGTGTCGGTCATTGTCGGATGCAGAATGATCTCCGCACCCATCGAAGCCAGCGTGCGGGTCGTTTCGGGAAACCACATGTCGTAGCAGATCGACACGCCGAAGCGGCCGACGCCATCGACGTCCCACACGAGAAAGTCCTTGCCGCCGGTGACGCCAAATTCATGCGGTGTGAAGGGGAACATTTTGCGATGCCGCCCGATTACCACACCCTGTGGATTGATCACCGAAGCCGTGTTGTAAATCAGGTCGCCGACCTTCTCAAAAAGAGAACCGGGAATCAGCCAGATCCCGTGCTGCCGTGCCATCTGGCAGAACTGTTCTTCGGCCGGTCCGGGAAGCGTCTGGGCATGCGTCATCGACGGACCGAAGGCCGCCAGTTCGCTGAACACAACCATTTCCACGGATGGGAAACGCAGCATCAGCACGTCGAGTTTGTGACGCATCATGGGGATGTTGTCCTGTCCGAAATGGACATGCATTTGGATGCCCCCAATAGGGAAGGGTCTCATAATTTTTTTGCTGACTGAAGGAGTGATTTTTCGAGGATGTCGATACCCTCATTGAGTATTTTGTCAGAGATGGTAAGCGGCGTGAGAATTCGCAGAACGTTACTGTAAAGGCCGCAGCTCAGCAGGAGCAGACCGTTCTGTTGCGCGCATTGGCTGACCGCCTTCGCAAGTTCCGGAGCCGGGGTTCGCTTCTTGCGATCCTTCACCAACTCGATCGCCGTCATGGCACCGAGGCCGTGGATGTCGCCGATTGATTTGCCGGCCGGCGTTGTCGCTATTTCTTTGAACCGCCGTTTGAGCGAACGCCCGATCACTTCCGCGCGCAGGGCCAGTTTCTCGTCCTTGATGATATCCAGCACCGCATGCGCCGCGGCGCAGCCGATCGGGTTGCCAGCGTAAGTGCCGCCCAGTCCGCCGGGTGCCGGTGCGTCCATGATATTCGCCCTGCCGATCACGCCCGAGAGAGGAAGCCCCGCCGCGAGGCTCTTGGCCACGGTGATCAAGTCGGGCTCCACGCCGGAGTGCTCGATGGCAAACATTTTGCCGGTGCGGGCAAAGCCCGACTGAATTTCGTCGGCGACGAATACAATGCCGTGCTCGTCGCAGAGTTGGCGCAATCGTTTGAGAAAAGAGAACGGCGCGGCATAAAAGCCGCCTTCACCCTGCACCGGCTCGATCACGATCGCCGCAATGCTCGACGGATCGACATCGCCCTTGAACAAGGTTTCGATCGCGTAGAATGAATCGTCAGCCGTGACGTCATGATACGCCACCGGGAAAGGCACATGATAGACTTCGCCGGGCAGCGGGCCGAACCCGGCCTTGTAGGGGACGACCTTGCCGGTCATCGCCATTGTCATCAAAGTGCGACCGTGAAATCCGCCGGTGAACGTGATGACTCCCGAGCGTCGGGTGTGGGAACGGGCGATCTTTACGGCGTTCTCCACGGCTTCGGCACCGGTGCTGAAGAAGATCGTTTTCTTTTTGCCACGAATCGGCGCGAGTTTGTTGAGCCGTTCGGCCAGCGCGATATACGGTTCGTACGGAGTCACCTGGAAACCGACGTGTTGAAACGCCTCGACCTGACGCGCAATGGCCGCCTGCACCCGGGGATGCGAATGCCCGACGTTCAACACCGCAATGCCGCTGGCAAAATCGATGTAACGTTTGCCTTCGACGTCCCAGATCTCGGAATTCAATGCACGTTGCGGAAAGATCGGAAATGCGTTGGCGACCCCGCGCGGCACTGCTGCCATCCGGCGCGCCATCAGTTCTTGATTCGTTGTCATGCTTTTCGTTTGGAGAATAAATCGGCTGAAAATATCAACGGACGCAGACCGTCTTGATGTTGACGAATTCTTTGATTCCGTAATGCGACAACTCACGACCGTAGCCGCTCGCCTTGATGCCGCCAAATGGCAGTCGCGGATCGGATTTGACGAAGTCATTGACGACGCAACAACCGGCGTGGAGTTCCTTCGTGGCGATGCGTTCGCCGCGTGCGACGTCTTGGGTGAACACCGCCGCGCCAAGGCCGAACACGGAATCGTTGGCGACCTTGATTGCGTCGCGCTCGTTCTTCACCGGGATGATCGAAGCAACCGGGCCGAACAGCTCGTCGTGATAGGCAACCATGCCTTTTGCGACACCGGCAAGAACGGTCGGTGGATAATACGCGCCGGGTCCGTCTGGAATTTTTCCGCCCAACAAAAGACGTGCGCCCTTCGCAATGCTCGCCTGAACCTGCCCGTGCAATTCGTCGCGCAAATCATGACGCGCCTGCGGGCCGACCTCGGTGGATTCGTCCATCGGATCGCCCATCTTCGCCGCCCGCATCCGCTCGACGAACAGGCGCTCAAATTCTTCCACCCGTGATTCGACGACGAGAAATCGCTTGGCGGCGACACAGCTTTGGCCGGCATTGATCAACCGGCTGGTGACGCAAAGGTTCACCGCTTTGCCGAGATCCGCGTCTTCGAGAATGAGGTAGGGATCGCTGCCGCCGAGTTCAAGGACGGCCTTTTTCAGCAACTTGCCCGCCTGCTGACCAATGGCGCGACCGGCGCCGGTGCTGCCGGTGAGCGTCACTGCGCTGACGAACTTGTTTTTCAACACGGCTTTCGTCTGTGCGCTGCTGATGAGCAATGTCCTAAAAAGTCCGTCGGGGAAGCCCGCCTGCTTGAAGACGTCTTCGATTGCGAGCGCACAGCCCGGCACGTTGGACGCGTGCTTTAACAGCCCGCCGTTGCCCGCCATCAAAGCGGGCGCGGCAAAACGGAACACCTGCCAGAACGGAAAATTCCACGGCATCACGGCGAGCACGACGCCGATCGGTTCAAACGCGACGAAGTTGCGCGTGCCGTCGATCGGCACTTCTTCGTGACTCAGAAATGTCTCGGCATTCTCCGCGTAGTAATCGCAGACCCACGCGCACTTCTCCGCCTCACCGCGTCCGGCCTTGATGGGCTTGCCCATTTCTTCGGCCATGAGACGTGCGTATTTGGCGGCGTTGTCGCGCAACACCTGTGCGGCGGCCTTCATCAGTACGGCGCGTTTTGCAAACGTCACTTTCCGCCATTTGAGATGCGCCTTGTGCGCGGCGGACACGGCCTTGCGGGCGTCGCTGTTTTCCATCTGCGGATATTCGCGGACTGTTTCACCCGTGGCTGGATTGATGGATTTCATGCTCATATTAAAGTGCTGTTTACCGGTTGCCTGTAGACTTTGAAGTTGTCGGGCTGTCTGCATGATTTTCGAGAATGAGAAACGCCCGTTCTGATTCGGACACTAGCGTGCGTGAACGTCGCGCACCAAGCCAAAACCCGGCGCCTAAAACCGCAAGCACGCCCAGAATGATCACCTCACGCGGCCAGGAAAGCGCCGCAGGACTGCCCGGCCAGAGCATCACGGCGATCAGAAACAACGCACCAAACGCCGCCAGTCCGGGAATCAACATGCCGCCGGAAAGTCGGAACGGACGCGGCAGGTTCGGATGGCTTTGGCGAAGTTTCATGATCGAAAGCGCGACGCCGAGAAACGCGATGGCGATGCAGAACGAACCGGCGTTGACGAACGAAAGCAATGCCTGCCGTCCCATCAGAGGCGCGAGCAATGTGAGCAGCCCGGTGAGCAACACGGCACGGTGCGGCGTGCCGTACTTCGAATGTGTTTTGCCAAATGGGGCCGGGATCATCCGGCCGCGACCCAGCGAGAACAACACCCGTGACCCCGCGAGGAAAAATCCGTTCCAGCTCGTGAATAGTCCGAGCAGAGCCGCCGTGAGAACGAGGTCCACCATGAACTTGTTGGAAAACGCGGCTTCAAATGCGCGCGCAGCCGGCAGGTCGGAATCCACGATCGACCGCCACGGGGCGATCATTCCAACGCTGATGATCAGCACGATGTAAAACAGCGTGGCGGCGACGATCGATCCGACAATCAGTAGGGCAAATTTGCTCGGCGGCATTGAAACATCGGCTTCTTCGGCGGCCTGCGGAATGGTGTCAAATCCGACGAACCAAAACGGCACGGTCACGACCACCATGAGTATCCCGGCGGCAATGGTTTTGAAATCGCCGCCGCCCGTTTCGGGAAACATGGGAGACAGGTTTTCCCACGACCCGCTGAACAACCCCGTGCCGATGAAAACAAAGGTGACCAACACGAACCCAATCGTCAGCCAACGTTGAAACGCAGCGGCGGATTCCACCCCACGATAGTGTAGCCAGGTAATGAATCCAGTGAACACCACGCCAAGCAAAAGGTGAGATCCGTAGACTGGATCATCTCCCACGTGATAGAGCAGCCACCAGTTGGAATCCGGAAACATGTAGCTAAGTACCTTTCCGATCGAGATGGCTTCAAATCCGGAGATGGCGACATAACCGAACGCGAGGAACCAGCCGACGACAAACGACTTGAAAGTGCCAAATGCTAAATAGGAATAAGCGACCTCACCACCGGCAACCGGCAACATCGGCGTCGCCTCCGCGTAGCACAGCCCGATGCACAGCATGATGCCGCCGCCGATGACGAACGCGATGATCGCGCCCAGCGGACCGGCCTGCGTCAGCCAGCCACCAATGGCTGTCACCCACCCGACACCGATCATCGATCCGAAGGCCAATGCAAAGAATTCAAACTGTGTCATTGACCGCCGCAAAGCGGGTCGGTCTGCCTTCGGGGTCGCGAGTTTGGGATCACCTGCTTTTGCTAAAGAAGTCACAGCAGAATATTAGATCATAGAATGCTGTGTATTAACAAGAGCGTTTTGGTTGTTGAAATTGTTCTGCGTTTGTGTGGTTGGCGAGCGGTTTTCAAAAGAGGCGAAGTTCGGTTAACATTCACGCAGTGTTTTTTGGGTTTTCCTGTCCCCAGAGTCGCCCCCCCGAATCTGGTCTCCACGATCCGCATTCCGGCTTTTCTCTTGGTGGGTTTCGCGAGCGTTGATATTGTTTTGCCGTGGCAGAACCTTCAATTATTGGCTGGTCCGAGTATATCAACTTTCCCGATTGGGACATTTCCCGGCTGAAAGCGAAGGTCGATACCGGGGCGCGCACCAGCGCGTTGCACGTCGAGAATCTCGTGGAACACAAAAACGGCTGGGTGACATTCGACGTGATGCTTCATCGCAAGCGTCTTGAGCGGAGGCAGCACGTCCGCACCCGGATCGTCAAAGTGGCCCGCGTCCGTTCCAGCACCGGCCAGTACACGGAACGGTGTTTTGTCAGCACGCGCATCCGGATCGGCACGGTTGAAAAGGAAATCGAATTTTCACTCGTGTCCCGCCACGAGATGCTTTTCCGGATGTTGTTGGGTCGGACCGCGCTGGAGCACGATTTCTGGGTGGATGTCAGCCGACGCAATTTGTTGACGCGCCGGGTGCGAAAGAAGAAGGCTTCCGTGTCGAAGACGACCAAAGTTAAAAAAAGCCGTTCATGAAGATTGCCATTCTTTCGCGGAGTCCCAAGGCCTACAGCACCCGTCGACTGAAGGAGGCCGCCCTCGCTCGCGGGCACCGGGCGCTGGTGTTGAACACGCTGATGTTCTCGCTGATGGTGGATCGCGGCAAGCCGGGTCTTCATTTCAAGGGAAAACCACTTTCGACCTACGACGCCATCCTTCCCCGCATCGGCGCCTCGATCACGTTTTACGGCCTGGCCGTGGTGCGGCAGTTCGAGCAGATGGGCGTCTTTTGCGCGAACTCGGCGGTGGGCATCCAGCGTTCGCGCGACAAACTTTACACGATGCAAATTTTCAGCCGGCACGACATCGACCTGCCGGTGACTGCGTTTGTGCGTCGCCGCGAAGATGTGTTGCCGGCCATCGAACGTGTCGGTGGTGCGCCCGTCATCATCAAGCTGATCGAAGGCACGCAGGGCGTGGGCGTGATTCTGGCGGACAACGTGAAGGTGGCGCAGGCGATCATCGAGACCATGCAGAGCACGCGGCAGAACGTGCTGATCCAAAAATTTGTCAAGGAAAGCAAGGGCAAGGACATCCGTGCACTGGTTGTGGGAGACCGTGTCGTGGCGGCCATGCGACGCCAGGCAACGGGTGATGAATTCCGCAGCAATGTGCATCGCGGCGGGTCGGCCACTGCGATCGAGCTGTCGGCCGAAGATCAGGAAATCGCGGTGCGCGCGGCGCAAATCCTCGGACTGCGGATCGCCGGCGTCGACATGCTGGAGGGCACGGACGGACCGCAGATCATGGAGGTCAATTCGTCGCCCGGATTGCAGGGCATCGAGACGTCCACGGGCATTGATGTGGCGGGGGCCATCATCGAAGAGATCGAGAAACGCGTGCTGTTCCCCGAGGTGGACTACCGCCAGCGGCTTACCGTGTCGCCGGGTTACGGAATCGCCGAGTTCAATGTCGCGCATCATCCGGCGCTCGAAGGGAAGGAACTGCGTGAGACTGATCTGACCGAACGTCGGATCCAGGTGATCAGCATCATGCGGAACAAGACGCCGATTCCGATTCCCGACGGCCAGACGGTTCTCGAGGGCGACGACAAGCTGCTCTGCTACGGCGACCTGCTGGAGCTGCGTTCATTGATGCGGGTCAAGGACGAGAAACCGCGTCGGAAAAAGAAACGTTCCCCGAAGGCGGGAGACCGGCCGAAAAAGTGACTGAGATCCATGAAGAAATCCCGCCCGCGCACAAGCCGCAAGAAATCCGAGAAATTGTGCATCGCCGGTCAAGTAATCGAGCGCGGTCAGGTCTACGATCTTCACCTCAACTACAGCCAGAGCTACACCGGCATTTCGATCTCCGTGCCGGTGCGCGTGGTCGCCGCCAAAAAACCGGGGCCGGTAGTTTTTCTGTGCGCCACGATTCACGGTGACGAACTGAACGGCATCGGAATCATCCGGCAGGTGATGTTCGACGAGCCGCTTGATCTGGAGCGGGGCACCGTGATCGCCGTGCCGGTCGTGAATGTTCTGGGGTTGGAAAGCCACACGCGTTATCTGCCGGACCGGCGTGATTTAAACCGCTGTTTTCCCGGTTCCGCAAAAGGCAGTTTGAGCAGCCGGCTGGCGCGTCTGATCTACGACGAGATCGTCCGGCACTGTGACTATCTCATCGACTTTCACACGGCCGCCGTCCGCCGGACAAACTATCCGAACATCCGGGCAAACCTGGACGTGCCGACGGTGCGGAAGCTTGCTCACGCGTTTGGTTGCGAACTGATCGTTCATTCGAAGGGAGCCAAGGGTTCGCTCCGGAGCGTCGCCGTGGCGCGCGGAATACCGACCATCGTTCTTGAAGCGGGGGAGGTCTGGAAGATCGAGCCCGGAGTCATGGAAATCGGCGCGCGCGGGGCCTTCAATGTTTTGAAACACCTGCGCATGCTTCCCGGCGAAGTGGTGAAACCGCCGCATCAGATCGAAATTCGAAAATCGGTTTGGGTCCGGGCGGAACGGGGCGGCATTCTCAAATTTCACGCCTCGCCTGGAGAACTTGTGAAGGCCGGCCAATGTCTGGCCACCAATTTCAGCATCTTCGGTGAAACCCAGAATCACATCGCCTCGCCGGCCGACGGCGTGATTCTCGGTATGACCACCATGCCCGCCGTGAAACCCGGCGAGCCGGTGTTTCACATCGCGATCGCCGAACACGGTCACGCCGGACTTAAACGTCGGATCGGAAACCGCAAGCGGGCCAAGTTGCACAAGGACGTCCAGGCGGACCTCGCGACCAGCATCGCAGTTTCGCCGGAAGAGGACTGAGTTACCGGTTGCCAGGCAACTGTTCCGACACGCCGCGCATAATGAATTTGCGACGCCATATCTTCTAATGGATCTCGAAACAACAGGATTCGTGGTACTGATTGTTCTGGGAGCAATTGGATTTGCATTACTCCTTTGGGTTCGTTGCTCCGACGACGGACGGGACGCCATTTTTTTGAGGGAAGCAAACCGGCTTGGACTCACCTACTCCCCGCATCACAACTATGCCTATGCCCACGCCTACGAGTTTCTGCGAACGCTTGATCGCGGCGAGAATCGGTACGCATTCAATGTCGTGTCCGGCAATTTCAAAGGGCACATGGTGACGCTGTTTGATTTTCACTATGAGACCGGTCGTGTAAGGGGAGGTGAGGACAACAAACCGGTTTCGCACTACCTGTCCGTTTGTGTGCTGACGTTGACAAATACTTTCCCGGAGTTGCTGGTCACCCGGGAAAGCCTGTTTTCAAAACTGGCTCAGGCCGTGGGAAGTCCTGACATCGATTTTGAATCGCACGAGTTCTCAAAACAATTTCACGTGCGTTCTGCGGACAGGAAGTTTGCGTATGATTTTTGCAACCCACGGATGATGGAGTATTTGCTGGCGAATAACGGGCTGAATGTGGAAGTGGAAAGTGCCAGTCTCGCGCTGGTTTTCGACACGAAACTGCACCCGGGTTTCATGTAACATTATCTGGATCATCTGGTAAATATTCGCCAATTGATGCCGGAGTTTCTTTTTCGTCCGCGTTGAAGCATCCCCAGAAAGTCCGTGCATTTTTTGATCGAGCCCGCTTCACTTCGTCCACTCCACGAACACAATGAGCGCGCCATCTGCCAGCATCGTCAAACCCGCAAGAATCTCTTCCATCGACGCCTATCGCGGTCTGGTGATGTGCCTGATGCTGGGAGAAGTGCTGCATCTCTGCGGAGTGGCTGAGCTGTATCCCGACAGCGGGTTCTGGAGTTTCGTCTGTCATCATCAGAGTCACGTCAGCTGGGTGGGTTGCGCTTTGCACGACATGATTCAGCCGTCGTTCTCGTTCTTGGTAGGTGTCGCACTGCCGTTTTCGATCGCCAGCCGTGTTGCGAAGGGAAGCTCGTTTGGTGTCATGCTGGGGCACGCGGCGTGGCGTTCGTTGCTGCTCATCTTCCTCGGGATTTTCCTGCGATCAATCGGCCGATCACAAACCTACTTCACATTTGAAGATACGCTCACGCAGATCGGGCTCGGCTATGTGTTTCTCTTCCTGCTCGGTTTCCGTTCAACGAAATTTCAATGGGGCGCGCTCGGTTTGATCTTGTTCGGCTATTGGCTCGCTTTCGCGATGTATCCTGTGCCCGGACCCGGTTTCGATTGGAGCCAGACCGGTGTCGATCCCAACTGGGCGAACAACGCGACCGGCTTTGCGGCGCACTGGAACAAGAACACCAACCTGGCGTGGGCCGTCGACAACTGGTGGCTGAACCTTTTCCCGCGTGAAAATCCGTTCCAGTTCAACGGCGGCGGTTACGCGACGCTGAGTTTTTTACCGACGCTCGGTACGATGATCCTCGGATTGATCGCCGGGAACTGGCTGAAGGCCGATCTCGCACCGCGTGAACGGATGAAACGGTTCTTGATTGCCGGCGTGCTCGGGCTGTTCCTTGGCTGGCTGCTGAACGCGACCGGAATCTGCCCGAACGTGAAGAAGATCTGGACGCCGGCCTGGGTGCTGTTCAGCAGTGGCTGGTGCTTTCTCTTCCTCGCCTTTTTTTACTGGGTCATGGATATGAGATCATACAAGACTTGGGCATTTCCGCTGATCGTGGTCGGGACGAATTCGATCTTCGCCTACTGCTCCGAGTGGTTCTTCATGGGCTTCCTCCGGGACTCCGTACAGACCAATTTCGGAGTCTTCCTGACGTCGACGTTTGGAGAATTTGGAGCTGAATTCACCGGGCGCGTCGCGGCGCTGGTGATCGTCTGGCTGATGCTGCTCTGGCTGTATCGCCGCAAAGTATTCATCAAGATTTAGTGATCAATAGATGAAACGATGAAGAGGCGTCCAAGTCGCGCCAGCGGTTGTTAGCGGTTCGCCTGTTCCGATTCGGGCAACGACTTGATCCATTCTTCGAGGAGGGGCACCAGCGGTGACTTGTCATCACTGAACGCGACGGGGGGCATTCGGTAGAAGTCGGTGCGGGAAACGCGCTGGAGCAGGATCGATTTGTCGGGATGGCCGAGCACCACAACTTTCGCATCGGCAATTCCCAGGTCACCGGCGGCGAGGATGCCGTTGATCAATCCTTGTTCCCTCAGCGGTGTGCTGAAACGCGCATCGAAGACGCCACGCGACGAACCACCGGGACGATGACAGGCTGCGCAATTGGCATCCATGAAAGACGGCACACGAAGCTTGACCGGCGCGGTTTTGTCTTCGGTTGAAGCGAGTTTCGGCAGGTCATCGAAGTCCGTCAGAGCGGGCGAGAACCAACCTTTCTTGTTCCAGGCTTCCAATTGTCCATCGCGGTTCGCCTGACGGGTGTTGAGGGGGAGGACAAATCCGGTGACGACCTAGTCGAGGTTGAGATTCTGTTCCGCAGCGGGAGTAAACCAGTTGCGGTTTTCCTGCCCGGGCAGGGCAGCGAATTCGCCATCCTCGATCAAGTTTGCGGACGAGCCGTCCGCGCTCCAACGATATGCTCCCGCCCGGACAGTGCGCGGCCTGTTGAACCACATGATTTGTGTTTCGAATGGGTCTCCGTCGTTCGCCCCGCCGTTCAGGGTGAAGTGCTGAACGACGATGGTGCCGGTCGGGAAATCCCATTCGCCATCGTCGCGGAAGCTGATCTGTTTGCCCTCGGGAATGGAGATCCAGCGTTGGACATGAAGACCGGGTTGCCACGGCGGGGAATTCAATTTGAACTCAACGAGTTCGTTGTTCGTGGTCAGTGGTTTGTAGCGGGTGAACAAGCCGGTCGCTTTCAGATCATTGGGAATGGATACGGTCTCATTTTTCGTAAGCGTTGCACTGTCACCGAGGTAGCGGATGCGGACGAGCCGCTGTTCTCAACGAAATTCTGTGGATCGCGCCAGATCATGCCGCGGTTGAGAACGTAGATCGAACCGTCGGGAGCGGCTTCGAGAGCGACGGGTCCGTTCAAGTTGCGGGCGAAGTTGATGACGTTGGTCGGCTGCTTCGGATCGAGCGCCTTGATCCAATGATTCGCCCAATCACCGAAGAAGAATTTTCCGCGCCCACGTTCAGGAAACAGGTTGAGGGTGCCTTGAATTGACGGACAGAGATTTGGTCAACCGTTGACCAATTCAATAATGGGCGAACGGATCTGGCTTCCGGTCGTTGAAAAAAGTCGGCGCCGAGTGCGTCTTCTTTGAAATAAACGATGATCGCATGGACCGATCTGCTGCGGGTGGAAGTCGCTTCCTCAAATTGCCAGACGTACGGCAGATTGGGGCCGAGCATTGCCAGGTCACCTGCATCCAGTTGCGAAATGTTGTCGCCGACGATGCGATGGCCGGACCCTTCGAGCACAAGGCCGATCTGGTATTCCGGATGAAAATGCCACGAGCAGGGATGATTTGGGCCTTTGACTTCAAGAACCCGAAAGCTCTCCTGTTGAGTCTACGTGACTTGATGGTAGATAACTTTCATCGTGGATTGGCCAGTATCGAACAGGGAGATTGAACACCTGACAAGGCGTAATTCCCGAAAGATCACCAGCGGGTAAAAGCTGGTAACAAAGAGAGTGGTCAAGGCGTGGCAACTCTGCTTAGTCTTTCCTCATCACCATGAAAAAAACCGTGCTCTCCCGTCGTTCGTTTATCACCCGGTCCGCACTGGCCACGGGCGCCATTGCGTTTCCATTTGTTTCCGTCCGCAACGTTCTCGGCGCCAATGAACGCCTGAACATCGCCGGGATCGGTGTCGGCGGAAAAGGGTCGAAAGACGTTTCCAGTTGTGAATCACAAAACGTCGTCGCGCTGGTGGATGTCGATCAGGTCCGCGCGACCGACCTGTTCAACAAATTTCCCAACGCGAAACGGTTCAAGGACTACCGGGTGATGTTTGACGAGATGTCGGACAAGATCGACGCGGTGACCGTTTCGACGCCCGATCACATGCACTTCCTGCCGGCGATGCGGGCGGTCCGGGAGAAGAAGCACGTGTACTGTCAGAAACCGTTGACGCACACCGTCTGGGAGGCGCGCGAGCTTGCCAAAGCGGCGCGCGAATCGAAGGTCGCCACGCAGATGGGAAACCAGGGCGTGTCGAGTCCGGCGTTGCGTCGCGACGCCGAGATCGTGAAGGCCGGATCGCTCGGCACGATCAAGGAAATGCACTGCTGGACGGACCGGCCTGGTGATTGGTGGAAACAAGGCGTGCAACGTCCGACCGGCAAGATCGTCGTGCCGGATGCGCTTGATTGGAATCTCTGGTTGGGGGTCGCTCCTGAGCGGCCATACAATCCGGCCTACGTTCCGTTCGCATGGCGCGGCTACTGGGATTTCGGGACTGGTGCCATCGGTGATATGGGCTGTCACCTGTTGAACCTGGCCACGCTCGCGATGGACATTCGCGATCCGGAAAAGATCGTAGCGAACGGAGTTGGCCAGACTTCCGACAGCGGGCCGACGTCCTCACACATCGTCTGGGATTTTCCGGATCGACCCGGTCAACCGGCGTTCAAGTTCCACTGGTACGACGGCGGGCAGTTGCCTCCCCAAGACCTTTATCCCAACGCCGAGTACAAGGACAACGGCATTCTCATGATCGGCAGTGACGACACATTATTGACGAACTACAACGGCGGCGGCCGGTTCAAGAGCGGTCGCCGGTATGAAGAATTCAAGGATGTTCCGCAGTTGTTCCCGAAGTGTGACGAGTGGGATCAATGTCATTACGACGAGTGGTTCGCCGCGTGCAAAGGCGGTCCGGCTGCGCTTTCCAACTTCAACGTCTCAGGCCCGGTGACCGAAGTGGTGTTGCTCGGACAAGTCGCGCTCCGCGCCGGAACACCCATCGAGTGGGACGCCAAAAAAATGGAAGTCACTAACAACAAAGACGCCAACCAGTTCCTCAAGACCAAGTATCGCAAGGGCTGGAAAGTCTAGGTTTTTAACCACGAATGAACACTAATCGACACGGAGTTTTCGGGGCACAAGTCGCAGCCACGCTTGCGCTTCTAGCCGGTTCTCTCCTCACAAATACTCAAGCCGCGACGGTTCAACCGTCATGGGATTTGCCGCCGGCCCAACAGACCGGGGGTGTGTTCTGGCAGGAGCATTGGTATGAACGTGAGCCCAACCCTGACCGCACACGACGTTTGCGATTCAACTCTCCCGAGGTGGGGATCGGGCAATACGGTGATCGAACTGAGGCGAAGGAGAACGGGTTGATGCTGCTGGATGCACCGGAGGATTTGTTTCAAGTAACAGGTGCCGAACTGTATGTTGAGCTGTGGGGTGGACATCCCGGCAACGCGAACAAGCGGGTCACAGTGAACGGTCGTTCGACGTATCAAATGCCGAAAGTAGGCACCGAGGAAGGGCATTGCACGTTCAGTTATCCCATCATCAAGTTGGACACGACTGATCTGGTGAACGGTCAGAATGCCTTTCAATGGGCGCTTGATCAGGGCACGACGTTCTGGGGGCATGCGATGGTCGACCAGGCCTGCCTGCGCTTTGCTTTGACGAACAATCATCCTCGAGTTGTCGATCTGGGGCTCGCCGAATTTTCCGCAACTGTGGATGCCGATCAGTTTTCCACGGCAACATCGGAAGGGATCTACCTTGCGCTGGAATCCAATGATCAGTTTTCCGGGCAAATCGAGTCGGTAATGTTTCAGGGCTGGTACGATGGCTACGATGAAAATGGGAATCTGCGCGGGACGGACTGGCACGGGTTCACGCTTGATCGCGAGCCGGTCGGTTTCTTGGAATCGGTTTCACAAAAACCGTTTGTGATGAACTGGGACACGCGCTTGTTTCCAGCCCAGAAGAATGTGGCCGTCCGGGCATTGGTTCGATTCAAGGAAGCGCCCGGGCTGGTTTATGTCACCGCCGCGACGCCGGGGCTTGTCATCCCAGATCGTCGGGGGCGCGCCGTGCATCTCTATGAACCGGTCGATCTTCCTGCCAGTTTCTGGTCACGTGACACCAACGAGCAATCATGCACGATCATGCTTGATGTAAACATGGAACAGATCGAGGACGCGGAGTTGTATGTCATCACCTGGACCGGCGGGGCGGGCGACGTCGCAGATTATTTCACGATCAACGGAGATCATTTTCCTGTGGCGGAAGGATCCGGGCACACCCGGCAGTTCAACCGGATTCCGGTGGACCCAAAGATTCTGAAGAAGGGTGCAAATGTCATCAGGCTGCTGAGCGACACCGAGCACCACGGGATTGAAGTCATCTATCCGGGACCCGCGTTGATGATCCGGTATCGAAGGTGATGTTCTGCGACCATGGCAATTTGGACACGATCGTCTTGGAGTTCCGTGTTCATGAAATCGAGATTTGACCTATGAAAAAACTGATACATCTGACCGGTACGTTCGCGGTATTTTTGGCGACCACGTTCGCGCCGCTTTCACTGTGGGCGGCGGATCTAGCCGACGGCCGTTATCTTTACGTGGCGGTGCCGGGCATTCGAAACTATCTGGAATACGGCGGGCACGGTCTGCTCGTCTTCGACGTCGACCATGACTACAAACTCGTCAAACGCATTCCAACTGCGGGAGTCGATGTCACCGGCAAGCCGATCAATGTGAAGGGCGTTTGCGCGAGCGCGGTGAACGGCCGGATTTACATCAGCACGATTAAACAATTGCAGTGTCTTGATCTGGTTTCGGAGAAATTGCTGTGGGAGAGAACATATCCGTTCGGACTGGATCGCATGTCGATGGATCCGGGAGCGAAGTTCATCTATCAACCTTCGTTTGAGAATGACTACTGGTACGTGCTCGATCCGGAAACCGGCGACGAAACGGCCCGCGTAACGCCGAGAAATGGTGCGCACAACACGATCGTGAGCCTCGACGGCAAGGAGGCATATCTCGCCGGACTGCGTTCGCCGTTGCTGACGGTTGTCGATACTTCAGATCACAAAACCACCCGAACCGTCGGCCCATTCGCCGCAAGCATCCGGCCGTTCACCGTCAATGGCAGCCGTTCGCTTGTTTACGTTTGCATCAATGACCTTCTGGGCTTTGAAATGGGTGATTTGAAGACCGGCCGGAAACTGCACCGGGTGGAGGTCGCAGGGTTTGAGAAGGGCGAGGTGAAGCGTCACGGCTGCCCGAGTCACGGCATCGGTCTGACTCCTGACGAAACCGAGGTCTGGGTTGTGGATGCGCACAATCAACGGCTCCACGTGTTCGACAACACTCAAATGCCGCCGCGCCAGCTGACCAGCATCAAGGTCCGCGATGAACCGGGGTGGGTCACGTTTCGCCTGGACGGCGCACACGCGTGGTCTGCCACCGGCGACATCGTTGATGTGAAGACGCGGCAAATCGTCGCGCAGCTGACGAATGAAGCCGGTGCGCCGGTCATGAGCGAAAAAATGGTCGAGATTCATTTCAAGGACGGCAAGGTTGTGACGACTGGCGATCAGTTCGGGTTGGGGCGAGTGAAGTAGGCCAAGGGCCTCCCGTCGGTCATTGACGATCTCGAAAAGCGGACACGTTTCGGCCGTCGGGACAAGGCCGCGAGTTTTCCCCGTTTATCGAAGGTCCGGAAGCGTTGCTTTTTTCGATTTTGGAAGTTCTTAAATTGCACCCGTTAGAATTTACGGCCTATTCTTTGCGTCCACCTGAGAAACCGTGACTCAATTGAAAACCAGTAACATGTCGAAATTTAGAATGATCGCCCTGAGCCTGCTGGCCACCGTTGCCGCCGTCGCGCAGAATGGCGACAAGGAAGGCGAAGTTCAGAAACTCCTAGTGCCGGAACATCTCATCCCGCCCGCGCCGGTTCTCTCCCCCGAGGAGGCGTTGAAGTCGTTTACCATCAAGCCCGGGTTCCGCGTCGAGATCGTGGCCGGCGATGATCTGTTGAACACTCCGGTTGCGATGGAGTTCGACGCCGATGGACGGATCTGGGTCGTCGAAATGATCGGTTACATGCGCACGCCCGACGGCACGGGCGAGAAAGATCCCGTCGGCCGCATCGTGGTGCTGGAGGACGAAGATGGCGACGGCCGGATGGACAAGCGGACGGTGTTTCTCGACGGGCTCGTGATGCCGCGCGCGATTAGCCTCGTCGAGGGCGGGGTGATTGTCGCCGAGATGCCGAATCTCTGGTTGTGCAGGGACACGGACGGGGATCTGAAGTGCGATGAGAAGGAGGCGATTTTCACCAACTACGTTCAGGGCGACATCAACAATCCCGAGCACAACGCGAACGCACTGATGCGTGGACTGGACAACTGGATCTACAGCGCCAACTACACGAAGCGCATCCGGAAGGTCGACGGAGAATGGGTTGAGGAACCCACCGTGTTTCGCGGCCAGTGGGGGATGTCGCAGGACGATTTCGGCCGGCTGACCTACGACACCAACAGCGACCAGTTGCGCATGGATTTCATTCCGGCAGAATACCTGATGAGGAACCCGAACTACAACGCGAGGGCCGGGGTGAACGTTGATCCCGTCCGCAACCAGGCCACTTATCCGATCCGCGTCACGCCCGGAATCAACCGCGGTTATCAGCCGCAGATGTTGAAGGATGGACGCCTTGCCCGCTTCACCGGGGCGTGCGGTCCGGTGATCTATCGCGGCGATAATTTCCCGCCGGAGTTTCTCGGCAACGCCTTTGTTTGCGAACCCACCGGCAACCTGATCAAACGCAACATCCTGGCGGAAAAGGATGGCGTCATTACCGGCGAGCAGGCTTACGAAGATTCAGAGTTCCTGGTGTCGACGGATGAACGGTTCCGGCCGGTCAACCTGTTCAACGGACCGGACGGCGCGTTGTATGTGGTGGACATGTATCGCGGGCTGATCCAGCACCGGGTCTATCTGACCTCCTATCTGCGCAATCAGACGGAGAGTCGCGGATTGGAAACACCGGTCGACCTCGGGCGAATCTACCGGATCGTGAGCGACGAAAAACCCCTGGTCCGCGCGCCGAAGATGGAAGCAGCTTCTTCCACGGAACTGGTAAAACAGCTCTCCAGTCTAAACGGCTGGACTCGCGACACGGCGCAACGGCTTCTTGCTGGTCGCGCGGATGTTTCGGTCGTGCCCGAGTTGCAGCGGCTGGCCGGAAGTTCGGAATCCTCCGCCATCCGCGGGCAGGCGCTGTGGACGTTGTCCGGAATGAACCGGGCCGACATCGGCGTGATCCGCGCGGCGTTGATCGACAAAGATCCGAAAGTCCAGGTTGCCGCGCTGCGAATCGCGGATGCGACACCGGCCATCGCCAAACTTATTGAGCCTGATGTGATCCGGCTGGCCGGGGAAAGCGGAAGTGAAGTCCAGTGGCAGGTCGCGTTGTCGCTCGGCAATTACGGTTCACCGCAGGCCCTGTCTGCGCTGGCCAACATCGCCGTTGCGAACGCGGACAACGGTTACATCCGCGACGCCGTGATGTCGGGCGTCAGCGGCCGGGAGCTGCTGCTGATCGCGCTGGTTCTCAAGCACCCGGACGTTTCGGGTCGATCTGATGAACTGTTGAAAGCGCTGGCATCGGCGGTATTCAAGGAAGCCGATCCGGAGACGGTTGTTCAATTTTTTGCGGTGGCTGCCGGGGAATCCAAAGCGAGCTCCGCGCGAACTCTCGCGTTATTGACGGGCGCGGCGGCCAACATGCCGAAGGCGAAAAAGGACGAGCCTGCTTCGAAGATCAGGTCGATCCAGCTGGGTGTCGAGCCTTCTGGTTTTGTGGCGTTAAAGGATTCGCCAGACGCCGCGCTGGCGAAAGCCGCATCCGATCTGGAGCCGCTGATTTCGTGGGAGGGCAAGGCTGCTGTTGCGGGCGCGGAGGTCCGGGCGTTGACCGAGATCGAGCAGACCCGTTTTGAACAGGGCAAGGAGCTTTACATGATCAGCTGCGGAGCGTGCCACCAGCCGCATGGGAACGGACAGGAAGGCCTGGCGCCGCCGCTGGCGGGCTCCGAATGGGTGGCCGGCTCAGAAGAGCGCATCATCCGGATCGTGCTGCACGGGCTGATGGGGCCGATGACAGTCAAGGATACCAAATGGGATTTGATCATGCCGGGACTGGGAATTTTTGAGGACGAACAGCTCGCGGGGATTCTCACCTACGTGCGCCGGGAATGGGGCAACACAGCCGATCCGGTGACGCCGGAAGCAGTGAAAGCCATTCGCGATCTTGATCCGGACCGGATCGACCTGTGGAATGAGGAAGATCTGCTGAAGATCAAGTGACGGTTGAAGCGGGTTCCCCATCACCGGTCGAGGCATTCGCGAACAGTCTGCGCGAGCTTGAGCGGGTGATAGGGCTTCTGGAGGAAATTAAATCCTTCCTCCAGCGTCAGTTCCTTGTCGGCGATTTCCTGACTGTACCCGCTGCTGTAGATGACTTTCAGGGTCGCCTTCTTTTCCTTGAGACGTCGGCCGAGTTCGGAGCCGCTGATGCCGTCCGGCATGACCATGTCAGTCAAAAGAAGATCAAAGTCACCGGCGTTGCTGTCCCAGACTTCCAGTGCGACCACGCCGGTCTCGGCCGTTTCCACCCGGTAGCCGAACCGGCGCAGGATCTGGCCAGCCAGCGCACGCAGCGCGGGCTCATCCTCGACGACTAGGATTCGTTCGTCGCCCGACTTGACCTTGCCCGGAGTGATTGCGGTGTCGTGTGCTTTCTCCTCGTTGGAAATTGCGGGCATGTAGACATGAAACGTCGTGCCCATGCCCAACTCGCTGTAGACCTGCGTCCAGCCCTCGTGTTGTTTGGTGATTCCGTAAACGGTCGCCAGCCCGAGGCCGGTTCCCTTGCCGATCGCCTTGGTCGTGAAAAACGGCTCGAACACACGCTGAAGATTTGCGGGATCAATGCCGGTTCCAGTGTCAGACACGCTCAACCGGACAAACTGCCCCGCGCGTGCTTCCGGGTTGCGCTGTGAGAGGGTCTCGTCCACCTGAACCAATGAAGTGGTGACGATGAGTTCCCCGCCCTTCGGCATCGCGTCCCGCGCGTTCACCGCCAGATTCAGGAGCACTTGTTCCATCATTCCCGCGTCGGCGTGAACACAGGGCAGTTGATTCGCGTAATTGATCTGAATGGTGATGTCCTCGCCGAGAATACGGCCGAGCATCTTGGTCACGTTTTGAATGATGGTGTTGAGATCGATGACCT
>JBDNGP010000333.1:0-14697 GCA_041689265.1 Verrucomicrobiota bacterium | reverse complement strand
GGACGATCGTTACGCGAGTTTGATCGGTAAAAACGTGCGACGTCCGCTGCCGCTGGAAAATCAGGCGCTCATGCCGATCGTTGGCGATGAGCTTGTTGATTTTGAATTCGGCACCGGTGTGTTGAAAGTCACACCCGCGCACGACAAAGTGGACTTCGAGATCGGCGAACGGCATTCGCTGGAAGTGATTGAAGTCATCAACGCCGACGGCACGATGAACGATCTTGCCGGCAAGGAACTCGCCGGGATCGAGCGTTTCAAGGCGCGCAAACTCGCAGCGGAGCAGTTGACCGAAATGGGCGCGACGGTGAAGGAGGAATCCTACACCAACAACGTGGGGTTCAGCGAACGAGCCGATGTGCCAGTCGAACCGCGTCTCAGTGAACAGTGGTTTTTGAAATACCCGAGTGTGGAAGAATCGCGCGCGTGTGTGGTGCTGCCGGGGAGCGCCGGCGGCCCGGCGGCTGACTCCGCCGGCCCGGCGGAATCTTCGTCGCCAAATTCGAAGTCAGAACAGGAGGTGCCGGGCGGGCCGCCCGACACGGCACGCGGGCCGCGTGCGCTCCCCGGACAACAAATGCGGTTTCATCCGGACCGGTGGGCGAAGGTTTATGATCACTGGATGGGAGGCATCAAGGACTGGTGCATCAGCCGTCAGCTTTGGTGGGGACATCGGATTCCGGTGTGGTCACGGCGGATGAACACACCAAATTTCAAGACGGACATAGCGGCCTTGGAGAAGAAACTTGACGCTTTCAAAAGTCAGGGGATTTTGCTCCACACAAATTTTTACGTGCCCGCAATTCAGCAAATTACACCCGCGACTTTGGCTGACGTTCCCACCGTCAGTGACCTGGCCCGTTTCGACGTCTCGGTTGATCCAACGGCCGAAGAAGTGGTGGAATTACTTGAGAGCAACGGCTTCACCCAAGACCCCGACGTGCTCGATACGTGGTTCAGTTCCTGGCTCTGGCCGTTCGCCACGATGGGTTGGCTGGACGATCCCAAAGTCGATTCGAAGAACGAAACGTTGAAGGCGTTTTATCCGACAACCGATCTCGTCACCGGACCGGACATTATCTTTTTCTGGGTCGCGCGCATGATCATGGCTGGCTACGAGTGGATGGACGAGCTGCCGTTCAAGAACGTCTATTTCACCGGCATCATCCGCGACAAACAGGGCCGCAAGATGTCGAAGTCGCTCGGCAATTCACCCGACCCGCTTGATCTCATCGCCAAGTACAGCGCCGATGCGTTGCGCTTCGGTGTGATGCGTTCTGCACCGCTCGGTCAGGACGTGATGTTCGACGAGAAGAACATCGAGCTCGGCCGCAACTTCTGCACGAAACTCTGGAACGCGTGTCGGTTCCGTCAACTGGTCAGCATGCCCGGCGTCGAGACCGAGGGCGAACTGGACCCGGTCGTGTTGAACACGGACGACAAATGGATCCTGCTGCGGCTCGACACCGCGATACGCGAAGTCACTCAGGCATTTGAGGAATATCGATTTACCGATGCGACCGCGACGCTCTATCGTTTCTTCTGGAGTGAGTATTGCGACTGGTATCTGGAGACCACCAAATCCGTTGTGATGTCACTCATGCGGCGCGAACCGGCGGCGGAGGGTGAATCCGACGCGACGGAAACGGCGGATGCCGCCGATGTTGAAGGCGGGACGCCTTCAACCGCGCCCGGGACGGACGCGCTCCCCACGGACTACGAGATCCGCTGCCAGAAATCCACGTTGGCGGTGATGGATTTTGTGCTCGGCCACACGTTGCGCTTGTTCCACCCGTTCATCCCGTTCATCACCGAGGAACTTTGGCAGGGGATGGGATTCAACGGCGATCTGCCGAAGGATCAGGGCGGCGACACGATCATGTTCGCGCACTGGCCGAAGCCGTTTGACGGCGAGTTCCGAGATCGCTACGGACTCGATGATTGTTACAAACAATTTGCCGAGGACAAGTATGAGACCGTTCGTTGCGGTCGCAACTTGCGCAGTCAGTTCAACATTCAGTCGAATCGCAAAGTGAACTTCACGCTTAAGCCGCGCGAAGATTTGATTCCACACGACAAGGCAGTGTTGAAACTTCTCCTGAACGCGGAGGAGTTCACGGTGGATGTCGCTCACAAACCGGCGAAGGGCGTGCCGATGATCGCGACTCCGCTGGGTGAACTTTATCTCCCGCTCGACGGCGTGATCGATGTCGAGGCGGAGAAAGTGCGCCTGACCAAGGAGCTCGAAAAGATTGAGCAGGAGATCGGGAAAGTTCAGCAGAAACTTGGCAACCCAAACTTCGCGAACAAGGTTCCGCCCGAGGTGCTCAAGGAACACGAGGAACGTCTCATGAGCTGGGGGCAACGCCTGGAGCAGGTCAAGAGCGCGTTGGAAATCCTCGGCGATCAGTAAGTTTCCGACCTACCGCGGAGACGCAGAGGCGCGAAGAACAGCCAATACGGAACATCGAAATTTGGAAAAAAAATAGGGGCTTGGTCACAGGCTTCGCTTTGCAGTCTCTAATGTGTTTCCGGACTGGAAGCCGAACTTCGGCTTTTCCGGAAAAGTTGCGGCACCGTCGTCATCGGGGAACTGAGGGATGGCAGTGCCCCAGCACGTTGTTCCCGCATGCTGTGTGCGGCACGCCGAACACGCGCTCTCCTTTTGACTACATTGCTTCATCTTGTTTTTTCCGTTTTTTCTGCGTGAGGATTTGCAGTTGCCGGGTTCTGATCCACTGAACCATGCGAATACCTGACGCCAGACCATGCCTGATCCCGGCGCGTGATTTGGCGGGTTTAGGCTTTTCTCGACGTTCGATTGAACGAAGGGTTTGGGTTACGCCAACGGTCTGCTATCCGTCCATTGTCGCAGCCTTAAAATCACTGGTTTTTCCGATGGGTGCCGGGTATAAACATGGTCGAACAGGGTATTCGGTGCGGTAAAGGGATCAACAATAGATCATGAGTCGTTTCGTCAATCTTGAGCTGGGTGGTCAGGACGAGGATTTTTCCCCGGAGACACGGGTTGTCAAAGGCGCGGCCCACTATTTTGAGCGTGCCTCAGAAGCCTTTGCCAACATGGATTTCGAGGAGGCGTTGCGCGCGTTTTCCAAGGTGCTTGAGTACGATGCCGGCCGGGCCGCCGCATGGACCGGCCAGGTGCGGGCGTTGATCGAACTGGAGGAATTGCGCGAGGCCCGGAAGTGGGCTGACAAAGCACTGGAGAAATTTCCGAACGAACCCGAACTGCTCGCTGCCAAGGCCGTGGCGCTGGGTCGTTCCGGCGAGCTCGAATCCGCGATGGCATTTTCGGACGCCTCGGTGTCAGAGCAGGGGGGAACGCCCTACGTCTGGCTCGCGCGGGCCGATGTGCTGCTGTCGTGCCGGGAGGAACGGGCCGAGTTTTGTTTTGAGAAGGCGATGGTGCTGGCGGCCGGGGACTGGCTGATCGCCTGGCTCGCCGCCCGGATTCGTTACTGGCACCAGCAGTTCATGCTGGCGCTGCAGTTCGCGCAGCGGGCGGTTGAATGGAATCCAGGTCACGCGCCGTGTTGGATGACGCTGGCGCACTGCCAGCAGGAGATTGGCTTGGTTGGTCCGGCCCGGCAATCACTGGCGCATGTCGACCAGTTGCGTCCACGCTGGGAGGAGACACGTCGCACGCGCCGGGCGGTGGACGATACCGGTTTCTTCCGGCGGGTCGGCGGTGGCATTCGATCCATCTTCAAGAAATGATTCCCCCCAATCTCAACCGGTTCCTGATCGCGGCGAGTAAATTCAACGCTTCTGATCTTCATTTCATCGCGGGCGTTCCTCCGTCGTATCGCGTGAATGGCGAGATCATTCTCGCGGAAGAGGACGCGTTGTCGCCGGTGGATATCAACGCCGTCACCTGTGAACTGTTGAACCCGCAACAGCTCGAACAGTTCAACAAGGAATGGGAGCTGTGCATCTCGTTTCACCACCCGGAGGCGGGACGGTTGCGCGCCACGTTTTACAAACGCAACGGGCATCCGGAGATCTGCTTCCGTTTTTCCGGACAGATGATCGAGTCCCGCGAGGAGCTCGGCCTGCCGGAGAAGCTTGAACCTCTGGCCCGCAAACCGAACGGCCTGGTCCTGATCACCGGACCGACGGGTGCCGGCAAGACGACGACGTTGAACTTCATGATAGATCTCATCAACCGCGAGCGCCGGTGCAAGATCATCACGATCGAGGATCCGATTGAGTTCGTTCACAAGAACAACCGTGCAATCGTGGTTCAGCAAGAGGTGCTGACGGATTCCAAATCGTTCGGCCGCGCGTTGATTCATATTCTGCGACAGGATCCGGACGTAATCGTGGTCGGTGAATTGCGTGACCACGAAACCATCTCGACCGCGCTCTCCGCTGCCGAAAGCGGGCATCTGGTGATGGCCACGCTGCATTCCCCGAACGCGTCGCTCGCGCTGGAACGCATCGTCGGTGTGTTTGAAGGCAATGCGCAGCGACAGGTGGTGATGCAGCTGGCGAACACGTTGCACGGGATCATTTCCCAGGAACTTCTGCCGGCGGCCGACCGCACGCGGCGGGTGCTGGCGTATGAACTGTTAATCGCGAACAACGCAGTGCGCAGCATCATCCGCGAGAATCAATTGCACATGCTCGACAACGTCCTGCAGACCGGCGGTCGCGAGGGAATGGTGATGATGGACAATTGTCTTTATGACCTGTACTGCCGCTGTTTGATCACCTACGACACGGCGATGAGCCGGGCGCGCGAACCCGAACGGATCCGCAACCGCATTGATCGCCGACCGGCGAACACCTGACCACCATGACGTTGCACCAAGCTTTCGGACTGCTGACGATTCTGGCGACAATTGCCGGCACCCTCTGGGTATATTTTCTTGTTCTAAAAAAATCGGACGACCCGAAGATCATCGTGGTCAAGACGGTTGTTTCGGTCGTCGTGATCATTGGATTCAACTTGTTTGTCGGGATAACTCTTGGCGGCGGAGACCCGGGCTCAGCCTTCATAGCAGTCCCTGCGGCGGCGGTTGGTGGTCTGATTCTCGCAATTATGTGGAGACATCATGTAATCAATGTCTTTGCCCAGCCGTTCGCAAACTTGTTCACCGGCGGCAGCACGCCGGCTGATCCGGAACCGTTCTACAGCATCGCCCGCGCGAAACGAATCAATCAGCATTACGAGGAAGCCATCGCTTTGATCGAGGAACAGCTGGAGCGTTTTCCCGATGATTTCAACGGCTTGATGATGATCGCCGAAATTCAGGCAGTGGATCAGCAGAACCTGTCCGGCGCAGCGGAGACGGTCGAACGCATCTGTGAATCACAAATGGAGCACCCGCGAAATGTCGCGTCCGCGTTGACGTCGTTGGCGGACTGGCACTTGAAAGTGTACCGGGATCGGGACGCCGCGCTTGGCTGTTTTGAGCGGATCCGAAACACGTTTCCAAAACATAAAGTCGCTCTGGAGGCGTCGCAGCGGATCGCCCACCTGCCGTCGCAGGAGATGCTCGATGGCGTGGTTGATCGGCGGCGGATCGTGCTGGTGGAGCAGCCAAAAACAGGAATTCGCAGGCCGACGGATCTGGTGGTCGAGGCTGCGCGGGAATCGCCGGACGCCGCCATCGCGCGCCTGACCGGCCAGCTAGAGATGCATCCGATGGACCGTACGTCTCGTGAAGAGTTGGCGACGCTGTACGCGGAACACTTGGGGGATCTTCAACTGGCGGTTGGGCAGCTCGAGTTTTTGCTGAAACAACCGCAGCTGGACAAACAGGGAAAGACGAAGCTGTTGAACCGGATGACGGACCTTCACGTTCGCCTTGGTGACGACCTTGCCGCTGCCGAAAAACCGCTGGACCGGATCATGAGCCACTATCCGGGCTCACCGATGGCGGAACAGGCGTCCCGCCGGAAAATGCTTTTGAAAAAGGAGTTCCAGGGAAAACAAAAGAACCGAGATGTGCATCTCGGTTCTTATGAAAGGGACCTGGGATTGCGCTGATTATTTCGCCAGCTGCAGGGCAATCTGCTTGTCGATCTCGGACGCCAAGTTGATGTCGCCACTGGCACCCGAGCGGACCTGAACGAGCACGCGGGTGACCTGCGGCTCGAGCTCTTCCAATTTCACGTAGACGGTTCGGTTGTTGATCTTGGCGCGCATGACGCGGGTCACGGCGTCGTCACTGGTGATGGTGCCGTTGCGGGCCAGAACTTCGCGGGTGGCGACCGTCAGCTGGTCAATGGAACGCGGATAACGTGACTCGATCGTGTCCTGCGAGAAAGGCAGTCCCGCCTTGTTCGAGTCGTCCACAGTGCTCACGCACCCGGTGAACGCCGGAACCAGTGCGAGCGTTAACAGAAAGGCTAACCAGTGTTTCTTCATGCGCCGACATTGCAGCGGGAACCCCCCTGTTCGTCAAGTCATAAGCGGACGTTGAACCTCGCCAATTTCAGCGCGTTCCGGAAACGTGATGTCAGGGGATCAGGTGAACCACGTCACCCGGTTCCAGCAGGAAATCAACCCCTCGGAGCAGGTTCTTCGGATCGACCAGCTGCGGCGTGCCGTTGCGCGTGACGACGATGGATTTCGGGTCTTTCGGGGAAGTGTAAACCGCTTCGACAATCGCTTGGGCCAACGTCAGATCGGGGTGCCAGAATACCCGCCGGCGTTGAACGGGGCCTTCAAAAAACACCTGCGTTCGTTTGGCTTCGGCGGCTTCCTGGCCCTCGCGAAATCCGGCTTGATAGGCTGCCTGTGCTTGTTTCCGAGCCTGATCATGGCTGATGCAACCGGCGAGGAGGAGGAGGCAGAGAGCTGAAATCCGAAATCCGATTGCCGAAATTAGCCGCGAAGGGAAAAGCCCGGTTGGTCCGGCTTTCTGCCTGAACGCACGATTGGCTGCGGTTCGTGGAGTATTCGAATTTAGCGGTAGATTCGGCATTCGGATTTCGATCTTCGGGATTCAACTAACAACTCGTCGGCACTCCGGTCACCACCTTCACGCAGTGCGGGATGGCGCCGACCACGAAACTTAAACACTCCACAGCGCCACTTGGTTTCCCGGGAAGTGCAACGACAAGTGCGCTGTCCACGACGGCGGCGAGGTTGCGGGAGAGGATCGCGTTGGGTGTGATCTTGAGCGACTCCATCCGCATCTGTTCGCCGAAGCCGGGCAGTTCCTTGGATGCCAGTTCACGGATCGCTTCGGGCGTCACGTCGCGTGGGGCCACGCCGGTGCCGCCGGTGGTGAGGATCAACCCGCATCCCTTGTTGATCAGTTCGCGGATGGCACGTTGGATTTCACGTTTGTCGTCCGCCACGATCAGGTCATCCACGATCTTCCAGCCGTATTCCTCGGACGCCTTTTTCAACGCTGGTCCGCCGAGATCGTCATACTCGCCTTTGGAAGCCCGGTCGGAAACGGTCACAATGCCAACGTTGATTTGCATGAATTAAAACTGGCGCAATCGCACGCGATTGAAAAGTGAGAAAGATGAGGAGGTGGAACGATGGGTGAAAGGTGGGGCGAGCTCTCCGAGCGAACCCGCGAAGTCTTGAGCCGGAACCATTTGATTGAACCACGAAGGCACACGAATAAAAACCAATGGGGATGCGATCCTGCCCACCGGGTGGTGCAGCCGGTTTGTCGAGGCGACTTAAAGTCGTTTGGCAGAGTGCTGGGACGCTGTTAGCTCCCAGTCCCCCGACCGCCAGCGACAAACTGTGGTTTGGTGTCAGGATGCACCCACTGTCATCTTGAGCTAAACGGATGAGTTTTAACACGAGGGGCGGAGGGACCACTGCTTTTCACGCCGCAACGGGTAATCGCAGTCGGGAGCATGAAAATAATTTGAACGGTACATCATGGACCGGTCGGGGAAATCTTGGAGTGCTCCGGCAGAGTGCAACGGCGACGGAGCTTTCGAGCGGGCGTGGAGCTCGATTGTTTCGGTGCGTTTCGCGCGTGCGAAAGCGGTGCTGAAGACATCGCAGTCCAAACGCTGTCGCGAGTTGGTTGCCCCCGGTGAAACGTCGCGGAGCGTCTGGACTGCGGCGCGTTCACCGCCGCTTTTTCGGGGACGCAGAATATTACGTCGGCGGCAATCTTGGAGAGTGAAACGGCGGCGGAGCTTTGGGCGGGCGTGGGGCTCCAATTGTTTCGGTGCGTTTCGCGCGTGCGAAAGCGGTGTCGACGCTGCGCTCTGCCACCACCATCCAAAATGCTGTCGTCCGTCGGCGCGTCCGTCCATCGGACCGTTGCCTTCTGCCCCACGGTTTCAAACGCACCCGGGCCAAACCCGGGGCTTGCCAGAAAATCGTGAATGACTAACTTCGACCCGATCGTGAGGAAGCCAAGGGCCGACGCTTCCCACGTCAGGACAAACCGAGTTCGGCGCAATAGTAATGTTCGGCGTGAGAGCACCACATGCAGGAGCATCGCAAATTTTGTGGTTTGAATATCACGCGTAGCATTCAGGACAGAGTCTTTCTCGGCCTGATGGGTTTGCTGTTCATGCTGCTCACCGGGTATCTCCGCTACCACCATCACACGATTGTCTGGCCGCGTGATATGAATATTGGGTCACGGCTGTTCCTGATTTTCGCGGACGAGGTCGTACTTACGGTTTTCCTGCTCGCGCTATGTTCTTTCATTTGGGGTGTCGCAGCGCCTCGTTGGATTGAGCGGCTGTTCGAGAAGACGATTTCAAAGTTTGTGCTGATGATTGCAGCGATTTCACTGCTTTTGCTGGGAGTGATGATCTATGTGTTCAGCGTTGGCGTATAGAGGTGTCTATGACCAGATCGCCTAATAACAAAGGGTTATAGCGGAGGTGAGGAACGAGCCTCCGACTATGCCCGCACAGTGATCGTCGGAACACCAATTGTCCAACCATCGGCGCCTTCGTTTTGGAAACGAGATCGACTCCTTCAAACCGTGTATCTATTTCATTCGATGGGGGCGAACAGGACGTCCAGATCTTCGGAGCTGAGTTTGAGCTGGCCTCGGCTTTCCTCGCTGAGCAGTCCCTCGACGAGTTCGCGTTTGCGAGCCTGCATGGCTCCGATTTTTTCCTCCACCGTGCCGACGGTCATCAGCTTGTAGACGAACACGTTTTTCTCCTGGCCGATCCGGTGTGCGCGGTCGGTGGCCTGGCTTTCCACGGCGGGGTTCCACCACGGATCGTAGTGGATCACTGTGTCCGCCGCCGTGAGATTCAGACCGGTGCCGCCCGCCTTGAGGCTGATGAGGAACAGCGGAACTTCGCCTGCCTGAAACCGTTGGACGGGTGTGGCGCGATCCTTCGTGCTGCCGGTCAGGAGCACGTAGGGAATCTTCTTCTTGTCCAGTTCGGCTTCGATCAGTGCCAGCATGCTGGTGAATTGCGAGAAGAGCAGAATGCGGCGTCCCTCGTCGATCATCTCCGGCACGAGGTCCATCAGCAGGTCCAGCTTGGCGGAGTCCTTGACCTTTTTTGCGCTCGGCAGCGACAGCAATTTCGGATGACAACAGATCTGCCGGAGCTTGAGCAGTGCGTCGAGGATGATGATGTGCGAGCGTGACATTCCTTTCTTGCCGATTTCTTCCTTCACCCGCTTGTGCATCGCCAGCCGGACGCTTTCGTAGAGATCACGCTGGGCTCCGGTGAGTTCGACGTTGTGGACAATCTCGGTCTTCGGCGGGAGTTCCTTGACGACTTCTTCCTTGCGCCGACGCAGAAGGAACGGCGCGACGCGTTTTGCCAGCAACTTGCGCCGGTCTTCGTCGTTCGCCTTTTCGATCGGACGACGGAACGCGGCGTTAAAGCGGATTTCGTCACCAAGAAAACCAGGCAGCAGGAAGCGGAACAGCGACCACAGTTCGCCCAGATGATTCTCCATCGGCGTGCCGGTGAGGCAGAGGCGGTGACGCGCCTTCAACGTGCAGGCGGCCTGTGCGAATTTGGTCTTCGGATTTTTGATGTACTGCGCTTCGTCCAGAATCAGATAGTGAAATTCCTGCTCCTTCAACACCGCATGATCCCGCGGTAACAGTGGATAGGAAGTCACAATCAAGTCGTGATCAGCGATGCGATCGAAGTCCTGCTTGCGATCCAGTCCATGCAAAACCAGCACGCGCAAACTCGGGGCGAAGCGTTCGGCCTCCTGCCGCCAGTTGGTCATCAGGCTGGTCGGTGCGATGACCAGACTCGGCCGGTCCATGCGGCCGCTTTGCTGCTCGATCAGAAGATGCGCCAGCGCCTGGACGGTTTTGCCCAAGCCCATGTCGTCGGCGAGAATTCCAGCGAGTTCGTATTCGCGCAGAAACTGGAGCCAGCTCAGTCCTTCCATCTGATAAGGGCGCAGCGTGGCGTTTAGTTTCTCGGGAACGGCGACCGCTTGAATGCCGGAAAAACCGCGCAACCGTTTCGCGAAGTCGCGCAATTCCGAAGCGCCCATCCAGCGCCAGTCCGCATCGTCGGCGAACTCGAGCGCGCGCAATTTCGGGAGCCGGAGCTGGCCGGCTTTATTCAGCGCGTCAGGGTTCATCAGCTCCAGCAACGCGCCGAGCATCTGACGGGTGCGCGCGGCGGTGAGCATCACGTTGCCGCCGTCGGGCAGGGGAACCCGGATTGTGGCGTCGTCCGGCAATTGGGCCAGCTGATCCGGCTTCATGGCCTTGGGATTTTTGCGGAACAGCTCGAGCAGGATGGGCAGCAGGTTCACCTTTTTCTCGTCCACCACGATGCCGAGTTCGACGCCGAACCAGTCGTTGCCGCCGTCTTCCGCCTCGGCGTCCGTGTACCAGCTTTCCGGTTCCACGATCCGCAGCTGAAACGATTCGTCCACCTTGATGTCCCAGCCGTGGCGACTCAGTTCCGGCACGTCGTGGTGGACAAACATCAGCCATGCCTCCTCGTGCTGGCAGGCCAGCGCGTTTTCATGTTTGCCGAGAGTGAACTCGTACAACACATTTTTAACCGGCGTCAGGCCGCTTTCCACCAGTCGGTTGAAGGCCTTCCGCTCAAAGCCGATGTCGCGTCGCATGCGACGCAGATGTCCATCCTCGAACCGCTGTAAAACCGATGTGTCCGCGAGGGGGTCTACCTGGACGCCCGCATAATCAAAATCCAGACGGGCCAGATGAACGTCTGCGGCGAGCTTTTCCTTGTTCCAGTTGTAGCCATAGTAGTTTCGCTTCAGCGGTGCCGAATAAAGAAGCAGCCGCGCCGTCGGCTGCACGCGTTCGATTTCGTCGATGGCCACGTTCCGAGGCTGCGGCAATTTAACCAGTTCGTGATGATCGGCGAGCTGGATGGCAACCGCCTCCGCCAGCTCGGGACGGACCACCGGTGCCGACAACCACGCGGTCGCGATTGCCGTTGGCACCCCGGTTTCCAGCGGGCCGCATTCGTGCGCATTTTCATCGACGTACCACAGGGGGCTGACCGGCAGGATGGCGGTGACGGGCGGGTCGGATTTGAACACGGGCTTTTGGCTGCCGGTATTGTCGACTTCCCAATCCGCAGTGGCTTTCCGGTGTGCCCCGAGCGTGAGCGGCGGACGTTGTTTGCCGCAACCGCGCCAGTGACAGCGACCGGTGGCGAGCAGCTCGGGCAGCAGTCTGGCTCCCGGTTCCCCTTCGAGAAATGCTTCGTAAGTGTTGAACTGTTTCTGCGCGAGCACGATTTTTCGAGCCAGTTCCACGTCTGCATCGGTAATGTCGTCGTGTTGCGAACGTGACGGGTTCAGCAGATTGGAAAGATAACAACTGCTCGGCTGACCGAATCCGCCAGCCTTCAGTGGCCGCACAAATGCCAGTTCCAGACGGATCCGACCGGGTTCGGGCCGCAGCACATAGCGCAGCTGGAACTCCGGAGTGGCCTCGATGGGGGGCTCGGATTCCTGTTTCTCCAGCGTGCTCGCGATCTGCGCAAGCCAAGTCTTCAATAGAGGGTCCATCTGGACCTGAACCGGGGCTGTCTGGGCGACGGCGGGAAGTAAGTCATCAAAAAACGGGAACACCCCGCCTGAGTTGCTGTCGAGCGAGTCCGCCGCGCGCAAAACGGCGGCCGCGCAATGTTTGCAATCGATTGCCACCGGACAGGAGCAATCGCCCTCCACCAGCCAGACGCCGTCCACATGGATGAGGGATACGACGACGATGTAAGGTTCATCCTCTGACCCCTGCACGGTGGCGTGGATATCAAGTCCATCCTTCGAATCTGGAGCGGCCGCGCATTTTTTCACCCGATTCTGCCGGAGATAAACCTGCCCGCGCGCGATCGTCGTGGCATCATACGCATGTTGAAGCGCGCGGCGAATCGTGGGTCCGTCAGGAATGAGCATCGGCGGGATCGTTCGGCAAGTCTGGGGTGAGTGTCAAAAAAGAAGTGGGATTCAATGCACCGGCTCGATCACCGCATCATCTCCATCGAGTGTTCCGCTTGACACGGGGGAGCCGACTTTACTTCTCTTGCGGATGGACAAGCGCAAAGTCATCGAGCGGATACGCGAGGAATTTCAGCTGAAGTTCAGAAAGTTGAAACGGGCGTCCGACAGCGCGCGCGAGGACGCGACGGACGCGGAGAGCAAGGCCAAGAGCAAATACGACACGCAGGGGCTGGAAGCCTCCTACCTCGCCGCCGGTCAGGCCGAACGCGCGGAGGATCTCGCGATCGCCCTGCAGACTTTCAATTCCGAACCGTTTCCGCCGTTCGCAGAGAAAGCGTCCATCGCGGAAGGCGCTCTGGTGGAAGCTGATTTTGGCGGCGACGTCGAATGGTTTCTCCTGGCACCGAGCGCCGGCGGAATGAGTATCCAGTTTGACGGCCAGGAAGTGACCATTCTGGGACCCGGCGCTCCGCTGCGAGCCAAACTGACCGGGCAGAAAGCGGGCAAGAAGCTGACGGAGCCCAATCTCAAGATCAAGTCGGTCTGCTGATGTATAGGGCACTGCAAAGAGTATGTCGGGAAAGCAACTTGAAACATGAGGAGCTGCCCACGGAGGGTAGGGACCGTGGTTCTTTGCTCATTTGCCAACGTTCCAAAGAGAGGGTGGTAAAGGAGAGTTAAAGTGACGTGTTTGCTCTGGTTTACGGTGATTTCAAGCTGATTTGATTCGAGGTGGGCACGCTTGTTTTCGCTGGTCAGTTGATTCCATTCGGAGGCGAGGCGGCGAGTATCAGCGAGCATGTTCGTGGCATCAACGGGGACTTCTTCAAGGAATCGGACCTCGGATTCGAGTTCAGATTGCTCCTTTTTGGAGTTCAACAGGAGTTGTTCCTGGGGTTCACAAATAACCTGATGTCGGGCATCTGGCCCCGGGCGACCATGTCGAAGGCTTTCTGGATGGTTTCTTTGGCCTGCTGTTGTCGGCTCTGGAGTCTGGTCAGTTGATGTCGGCTGGTCTTCAGCCGGTCGGTTGCGGCAGCGCAAAATGTGGTTGCCAGTTCGGGGTCGGTGATGCGCTCGGTCATCAGTTCCCCGAGCATGTGTTCCAGTGACACCACCGGCACCCGGTTGCGGCAACCTCCGGCCCGGTTGCAGATGACATGGGGTGAATCACCCCGGCCATACATTTTCCCTCCGCACTCACAGGTCATCAGGCCGGAGAGCAGATGCCGGGTGAGTTTGGCTGGTTGTTGGTTGGCCTCCTTGGAGTCCATCAGGATCGAGTAGGCATCGTCCCAGACTTCCGGTGTCACGATGCCGTCGATTGGCAACATGGTGCCGATCCACCAGGTCAACCCAAGCATGACCATCCAACCGTTTCCTTGCTCTTGATGCGTCAGGTGTTTTCAAAGTCACCTGCGCTGCCAAAAGCGGGACTCCGTTTCTCTTCGTCGCACGCAGTCCAAAACCTGGTGGACTTCCACAGCACCCCGATCAACGCGATAGCGTCTTGGAGGTGGAGTGAGACCTCCGGGCGAACTTCTGAGCGCTTTGGTGACATCGATTTTAACGATATAGCAGAACGTATTTGGATGCGCCAAAGGCTCGCTCGGAGAGCTCATCCCACCACTCTCTGCTGAAATCTCGCAGCCCTCGATCAACGCGGCAGCGTCTTGGAGTGCGGAGATGCAGCGTAGCGTAATCTCCGCATTACCTCGTTCCTATTTTGAGGGAAACAACCCCAGTTCATCTCCGGGACCTGGTGTGGAATCGATGAAACCAACAATGGATCGAGGCTTTCTGCGAGCCCGGAGGTCTCGCGGTCCGGCATCGTTCGGAGCGCGGGACGTCCCGGCTCGCAGCGGGCTCCGCTGGGTCGGACCGGGTGGAAGCAATCAAGGAGTTCGGCGTGTGCCAATGCCATGCGGCGCTTCCCGTTAGTATGACATTCTTTTTCTGTGGGCTGTAACCGCCCGTTCTTGTGCCCGTTGTTCACCCGGACAACCCAGGGCGACGAACTCTTCATTTCTGGTCGAGTTCACCATGTTACAAAATTCGCCGTTTGATCTGTAGCCATTGAGGGAAAAGCTTGTTAACTTCGTGAAGTTTCATGAAGACCAACCTCTCTGCAACCAAGGAATCGGCTCCACGTGCGCTGGTGGTTAGTGCTTCAATCATGGGTGGGATCAGGATTCTGGCCGCCGCACTCTTTGGATGTGTGACGCAATACAGCAACCACAGAAACCTCAGAAGATGAGCTGACTTTTTATGCCCGGCTGGACGGCACGAAGTGATGGCGGGGAACTGGT
>JBDNGP010000332.1:0-2254 GCA_041689265.1 Verrucomicrobiota bacterium | reverse complement strand
TGTGAACAAAGTCTGTCCACGATGGAATAACTCCGCGTCAGAATCAGGCGCGTCACGATTCGCGAATAGATCTCGAGCGGGAGAAACCAGGAGACGCCGGCTACTGTTATAACTCTTGTGATCCAGATAGATGAGCATATCATGTGGGTAGTCAGCTCGTCGGGCACATGCGCAGTTTTATCGTGTTCGCGAACCCAAAATAACTCTTGTGATCCAGATAGATGAGCATATCATGTGGGTAGTCAGCTCGTCGGGCACATGCGCAGTTTTATCGTGTTCGCGAACCCAAATCATCAACTATCAACTGCACCAGAATCAGACCATGAAACTCACATCACTTCTCTTCGGAACTGTCCTCACGGCGGGACTGCTGGCCGCCACCAACCTGCCCGCCCCAGCCTATATGAAACTTGGCGACATCAAGGGTGAAGCCACGACCGCTGGCCGCGAGGACACGATGGAGATCTATGGTTTTAACTTCGAGGCGGCTCTTGAAGTTGATCCCACGTCCGGCCAGTCGGGCCCCGCAAAACTCATCAAGTTTGGCGTCGCCAAGGACGTTGACAAAGCAACGCCGCTGTTGATCGGCGGATTGGTAACCGGAACGACCTATGCGGATGCTTCCATCGAGTTCACGAAATCGGTCGGAAGCGCCGGCGAACAAACGTATCTCAAGTACGAATTGAAGAACGTCCTCATCTCCAGTTACAGCTCCTCCGGTGGCGGTTCTTCCCAAGGCGATTCAGTGCCAGTGGATTCCCTCAGTCTAAACTTCGAGGAGCTCAAGGTGATCTATACGCCTCTGGATTTGGAGGGCACTCCAACCGGCAATCCAGTCGAGCACACCTGGCTGGTCAACCCACCGGAACCCCAGTAAGTCGCCGGGATCCGGCAGCCATGCCATTGCCATGAAAGCTTACAAAAACTACCTGCTCGCCTCGACCCTGCTTTGCCTGGCGTTGAGCTCCATGACGGGCAACGGGGCCGCGTATCTCAAACTCGGAGACATCAAGGGCGAAGCCACGGACAACGCTCACAAGGATTGGATCATCATCGAGTCATTCGACATGGGCATCCAGCAGGAAAGGGACGCCGCCTCCGGTCTTCCCACCGGCAAACGACAGCACAAGCCGTTCGTCATCACGAAGTCCGTGGACAAGGCCACACCGCTGTTGTTTGGTGTCTGCGCAAGCGGCGGGACGATTCCGATGGTTCGTTTGGAATTCGTTTCCTCTGGACCAAGGCCGCAGTATTACAAAGTCACGTTCAAGAACGTCATCGTCAGCTCCTATCAAACCAGCAGTTCCTCTGCAGATTCTGTTCCCACGGAATCCTTCAGCTTGAATTACGAGGAAATCAAATGGACCTACACCGAGTTCAGCCCGGCTGGCCAGCCGCTCCGGGATCATTCCTTTTATTGGAACCTGCTGGAGGAGATCGGCGAATCCGACGAACTGCCACCCGGCTCGTTTCGCGTGAGCAACGGGAGCAGCACATCGCCCGGAGGCAAAGTGTTGATGCTCGAATGGGAAGGGTTTCAAGAATTCCATTACGTCATCAAGACCAGCAAGACCGCTGATGGAGTGTATGCCCCGCTGCAGACCTACGATCCGCTGGAAGACGGAAAGCAGGAACTGGAGCTGCCCATCGGTGCGGCCAACCTGTTCATTCAAATCGAGAAAGTGCCAGTGCCGCAATAATCCTGTTTCCAAAGAAATGTCACAGCCCCTGCTGGTCGGTCAGCAGGGGCCTTTTTGTATCCGGAGTTTTACGCGAATTCCGCGAATGAGCGCGAATTGGGAGAATCGTAGCGCATTCGTCTTAGCCGGTTCCATGCAGATGGAACAGGAAAGCCCCTGTCTGAACGCCATCCGTTTCCTTGGTTCAAAGCAGCCCGAAAACGTCGATGGCAACGCTTATCACTTCTTCAAAATCTGTGTTCATCAGTGTCCATCTGTGGTGAACCCTGTCTCCCGCAAATTTTGCACATCAAATATTTTTTGTCGGATTTCCGGCGGCCCGATCATTAACTGTTGAACAACGCCATGACCGACCGTGAACTGCTCGAACAACTTGCCCGCCACCGATCTGAGGACGCCTTCAACGAGATCGTCCGGCGTCACGTCGATCTGGTCCACTCGGCGGCGTTTCGTCAGCTCGGCAACGCCGACACCGCCCGCGACATCACGCAAAACGTTTTCATCCTGCTGGCGAAACAGGCGAAGCAACTCAGGCCCGAGGTCATTCTCACCGG
>JBDNGP010000331.1:0-31827 GCA_041689265.1 Verrucomicrobiota bacterium | reverse complement strand
CGGAATTTTTTGGATTCAAGCTGGGCCAAACTAAAGACTTGCCACTCTGCCGTAAACCGTTAATTTCCAACACATGATCACGAAGGAACCCTCAAACCAATTCACACTAGGCCAAACTAAGTTTGGCTGAATATAACTGTTCGCTCAAAAAAATGAAACTCTTACCAATTGCAATACTCTCTCTACTGTTTCCTCCGCTGGCCATCGCAGAGGAGCGACCAAAGGATGAAAAGAAATCAGCGATGGTCGTTTCTGCCGACGGTTTTCCCTCTGGCAATGCCACTCCCGAGGGTGCCGCTTGTGATCTTGCTCGGGCGTTCATTAGGACAGACGCCGAGCTGTTTAAGAAGTCGTGCATCGAACCCTTTGGCGGAGGCGAGAACCGTAAAGCCTACGAAGAGTTTCTGAAGAATGTAGCCGCGAGTATGGAAGTTGAGGCCAAGAAAGATGCTCCGTCTCCCGGCGGCCCTAAGACTCTTGCCAAGCTGTTTGCTGCACGCCACCTCAGCAAGAATGGGCCGGCGTCGGCAGGTTACGCAATGCACGATTTCCAGGACATCATGTTTGTGGACGTGGGAGTTGAGCTCGTCTCTGGAAAGAAATCTTTGAATCGAACGCTGGTAATCAAGAAGAAGGACGGCAAGTGGTATGCCCATCCGGCTCCACACACGGCAAGTCTCCTAAGTGTAGGTCTCAACGATGAGGATCCTTCAACCACCGATTTTGAGGAAGCATACACGATAGAAAAATCCGAGAGCGAACAAGACGGTGGTGGACAACCGGCTACCCGCCCTGAGTCAAAATGATCCTCGTGACTACAACCCTTAACCTTGTTGCGGAGTGGCGCTCCCGGTAGCCGGTGCCACACCTTGACGTTGTGCAGAGAAAGGGCGTGTCGTTTCGCTCTGAGGATTCGGCGTTTCATTTTGAGTCCCATGCGCGGGGATGGTTCGATAAGATTAGCGTCAATACCCCCGCGATATTTATCCAGACGAAGGAATGGGATCTCCTGCCCTTTCTCATTGAGCGTGTAGAACTCATCGTTAGAACATTTTGGGCAGGTCGCGGTCTTACGTGCTGTCCACAGCGGATCTTCGAGCCATTCACGCTCTTCCTGGATTAGGACATGGGAGCAGGACTTGCGCCCGCATTTAAGAAGCACAACAAGACGCTGCACACAATCCGCGCCCGCCGTTTGATTTGAGTCTGTTTTTTCTGACATAGTATTTTGATGTTGAGATGGTGCGCTGAGGCGCGGATGTGTGAGCTAGGCGTTCAGCAAAGAATGAGCTTCCGGCGCTTTCCCGGCATCCTGGAACATCCCCATGAGCGGGATCACCCCGTCCATGTCGATGGAATCAAAGTCCACCGGAATCCCCTTCATCATCGAGTTCAGCACCTTCAACTGGGTGAGAGACTTCGTGATCCTTTCATTCTCCTCTGGCGTGGCGTCGATCATTACCGCGCCGATTGCCGCCAGGAACCGCATATCGTCGTTCAGGATTGCGGACATCCAGAAGATATTGTGGTCGCTTTTCTTGTCTTTGGCCGTCGTCATCGCTGCGGCAAGTCTTTCTTCTAGCGTTCCATCCTTGGGGATTTCGGAGCGCAGTGCATTACAGGCTATTTGTAGTTCAATCGTGTTCACTTTGCAGTGTTTATAGGTGATTCGGAAGATGCTGAACAAGGCGTCGTAGGCAACGCCGTCCATCCGGGTGATTAAATTCGGGCATCCTTTTAGGCGTGCCTAGACTTAGCGTTCGCCAGACAATTAGACTCACCTACCTAATACCATGCCGTTTATTGATGCCATCCACCAATCTCTAGGTCATTACCCTGCGGGAACACCGGAGCGAATTATTTTGGACTTCCTGCTAGCCAATGGGGTTGGACGTGCGAACGCTCAACCTTGGGCGTCTATTTCCGCAGAACTGAATCGACATGGATTTGACTGGCGGCTTCAGAAGTTCCAGCAAGGATTATTGAAGGTCTCACGTGAAGGGGACATGTATATCGGGTCGAACGATCACGGCCCATTCAAGGGATACTTCATCATTTCCGAGCGCGCGGATGCGAATTTGATGGCTGAATGGTATCGGAAGCGCATGGCGACTGAGCAGTCTCGGCTCGACAATCTCGAAGGGCTTATCAACCAGCAATGGCCATAAACAAGAAGGCGAACAAGACGTGGATGGCAACACCCACTAGCCCCTCTGTTCTCGATGATCACACGTAATTTCAACATCAATCCCGCGTTCAACGTTGGCTCCCGCTAGTGGGTGTGCCATCACTTTGACGTTCGGCATCATAGCGAAAGGTGCATGACATGCCCGACATACATTTTGACTGTCCAATGTGCAACCAGTCGCTCGAAGCGCCTGAAGAATTGGCCAATCAACTGATTGACTGTCCCACATGCAAGGAGACGATTGAGGTTCCGATTCGCGGTCGTCCGGCGAAGGTGGACGTGCCATCACCACCACAGCCGCCTCTGGAACTGCCTCCAAAGCTCCAATCTGTCCAGGCCACAGAACAGGGAAATCTCAACGCGATGCTCGGGATCGTGGGCTCCCTTATCTTGGTTCTCGGCGTCTTCTCGCCACTAATCAGTATGCCTGTTATGGGAACACTTAACTACTTCCAGAACGGTAAGGGCGATGGCGTCATTGTCCTTATTCTGGCAGTGGCTTCTCTGCTTCTGTCCGTCTCTCGGCGTTATCGAGCTTTGTGGGTTACCGGGCTTGCCTCTGCTGGCTTGTTGGCGTTTACCTTCATCAACTTCCAAATGCACTTTGACAAGTTGAAGTCCGAAATGAAGACAGAGCTTGCCGATAATCCATTTGCAGGCCTTGCGAATCTGGCAACAGAGGCCGTTCAGATGCAGTGGGGTTGGGCCGTGTTAATCGCAGGCACGTTGCTGATTCTGGTTGCCGCAGCATTCAAGCCGCACAAGCAAACCCAACAATGATGCCTAACAAAATCGGTCGAGCGAACCGCCGCCCCGCTTCTCCGCTCAACGCGGGGCGGCCATTCGGACGCGCCGTTCACGCGCCACCGTCCCTGTCGGCAGCGGTCGCTCACCTCTGGCGTTGGGTGCTTGAAAGCACGAGGCAGGATTGAGTGGTTTGATTCTCCGTGTTCTTCGTGACTTCGTGGTGAGCGGAATTGTTTCCGGGAGCGGATTCGGACAGTGACAGCGCGGGTGTAATTTTGATAGAGAGTAGATCACCGTCTGGCGAGGGCCGGAGCGTCCGGCGGTGCGGCGTTCCAGCCTATGAAAGAATCACTCTCCATTCAACAAGCCAGGAAACTGGTCTTGTTATCACAGAGGGTGCTGTCGGCGAAGCAAGCCGGTTGTGCAACCGCAGCCACGCTGTCCGCGATTGAACACCTTGGTTATATCCAGATCGATACCATCTCCGTCATTCAGCGCGCCCATCACCACACCCTGTGGAATCGCAACCCTCGTTACCAGGCTTCCCAACTCGATCAGCTGATTGCCGACAAGCAGGTTTTTGAATACTGGTCTCATGCGGCCGCCTACCTGCCCATGCGCGAGTACCAGTTCAGCCTGCCTCGCAAACAGGCGCTCGCAAGGGGTGAGCAGGATCACTGGTATGAGCGCGATGAGCGGTTGATGAAAGTGGTGCTCAAGCGCATTGCCACCGAAGGCCCTTTGATGGCCAAAGATTTCGAGCATACCGGCAAAAGGATCGGTGAATGGAAAACTAAACCCGCCAAACGCGCCCTGGAATATCTGTTTATGCAGGGTGACCTCATGGCGTCTTGCCGGGTCAATTTCCACAAGGTCTACGATCTCACCGGGCGGGTATTGCCTGAGGGCACTGACACCGCCCAGCCTGATCCGGAGGAATACGTGCGCTTTTTGATCAACCGTTATTTGCGGGCAAACGGATTGGGCCAGTCAGCCGAAATCGCTTATTTACTGAAAGACACGAGGCAACTTGTTTCCGCGACCTTGGCGGACATGGTTTCTACCGGAGAGTTGTTATATGTTCGTGCCGCCGGTGAACCCTATTATGCGTTGCCAGCTTCACTGGAGCTGCTCAGCAAACCGTTGGCCCGTGGCAAACTGAAGATACTTTCGCCCTTCGACAATCTGGTCATCCAGCGCAAGCGCATGAAGGCGTTGTTCGGATTTGACTATCTGATCGAGTGCTATGTCCCCGAGGCAAAACGCCGGTACGGCTACTTTTCCCTGCCCATTTTGTGGGATGGGAAGCTGGTCGCACGAATGGACTGCAAAGCCGAGAGGAAAGAATCGCTGCTGCACATTCATCATCTCGCACTGGAACCCTGCGTCTTGAAAACCGATGAGTTTTTCCTTGCCCTGCGCAAGGAGTTAAAATCTTTCCTGAAGTTCAATCACTGCAACCAACTCCGGATACACAGAACGTCCCCTGCGAACGTCAAACCGGAGTTGCAGTCAGTGATCAACGATTTGACGAGATGAAGCGCCCCGGAGAATTCGCCCCCTAGCGGGGATGCAGACGTCGGGGGGGGCGTCGCGGTGGCTCTCGGCGACCTTACGTGCGATCGCCTCCGAGTGTGAACCTCCTCACCCTGCGGGACGACGGACTGCCCGTGCCAAAGGAGCATTTCAACGCGCTTCTGCTGGCGGTATGAGCAAGCACCCACAGGTTTCCTCCCCCGATCTGATAGTCATCGAAAAACCCATTGACCGGTCCGGTGCCGATTGCTAGCTTCGCCGCTCGTGAAAATTGCCGCCATTTGCCGAGTAGTTCTGGTCGTCGTTGGATAACGCGACCTGTGGCTTTGGTGGTGCTGCCCGCAGGTTGCCCGCGGTTCTGAAAATGGACGCGGGTTTTTGATTTGTGCGGGCAGGGTTTTTCCGGTCCCGTTCAAACGGCAGACAGCAGAACCGGAAAACTGAAATACCTATGCGCCATACCATCTCGATCCTGGTTGAAAATAAATTCGGTGTGCTGACACGCGTCGCCGGATTGTTCAGCGGCCGTGGTTACAACATCGACACGTTGAATGTCGGGCCCACGCATGACCCCAGCACGTCCCGCATGACCATCGTCACGCGGGGCGACGACGCGACGCTGGAACAGATTGTCAAACAGCTCAACAAACTGGTGGACGTCCTCAAAGTGCAGGACTTCCGTGATGACGAATACATCGACCGCGAGCTGGTCCTGATCAAGGTGGGCGTCGATCAGAAAAGCCGTTCAGAAGTCATGCAGATCACTGATATTTTTCGCGCCAAGATCGTGGATGTGCAGCCGCGCAGTTTGACGATTGAAATCACCGGTGGTGAAAACAAGGTGGAGAAGTTTCTCGATCTCATGAAGCCGTTCGGGGTCGTGGAACTCACACGCACCGGAATGGTGGCCCTGCCACGAAAGTGAGAACGCGGACTGATAAAGATTCCGAATAAGACTAAAATTTTACCTCAACGAACATATGCCAGCAAAAGTATACATCGACAAGGATGCGGACCTGAACGTCCTCAAAAAGAAAACCCTCGCCGTGCTCGGCTTCGGCTCCCAGGGCCACGCCCACGCGCTCAATCTTCGCGACAGCGGACTGAAGGTCATCATCGGCCTTTACGAAGGCAGCAAGTCCAAGAAGGTCGCCGAAGAAAAGGGGTTCAAAGTCTATCCGACGGCGGAAGCCGTGAAGAAGGCGGACGTGATCATGGTCGCGCTGCCGGACACGAAGCAGCCCGACTGTTTCGCCAAGGATATCCTCCCAAATCTGGTTCCGGGCAAAACGCTCCTGTTCAGCCACGGCTTTGCGATTCATTTCAAGACGATCATTCCGCCCGCAAACGTGAACATCATCATGGTCGCGCCGAAGGGCCCGGGACACATCGTCCGCCGACAGTTCACCGAAGGCAAAGGTGTTCCAGCACTGATCGCGATTCATCAGAATCCGGGCAAGGACGCGAAGAAGGTCGCTCTGGCTTGGGCCAAGGGAATCGGCGGCACCCGCGCCGGGGTGATTGAAACGACTTTTGAAGAAGAAACTGAAACCGACCTGTTCGGCGAGCAGGTTGTTCTTTGCGGCGGTGCGAGTGCGCTGGTTCAAGCCGGTTACGAAGTTTTGGTGGAAGCCGGGTACCAGCCGGAGATGGCCTATTTTGAATGTCTGCACGAGCTGAAGTTGATCGTTGATCTGATGAACGAGGCCGGCATCAGCGGCATGCGGTTCTCGATTTCCGAAACGGCAAAATGGGGCGACATCAGTGTCGGACCCAAGATCATCGACAAATCGGTGAAGAAGCGCATGAAAGAGGCGCTGAACGACATTCAGTCCGGCAAGTTTGCCCGCGGCTGGGTGAGTGAGTACAAAACCGGCTACAAGCGCTACAAGAAGCTTCTGAAAGACGGTGAGAAGCACGGCATCGAGAAGGTGGGCGCACGTCTCCGTGGATTGATGCCGTGGATGCAAAAACGCGGCACCAAGGGCGCCCAGGCGTCTTATTGATCCGAATAAACGAATTCACGCCGGAACAGGCCGACCTGTTCCGGCTTTTTTATTGCGCTTCCGCAACCAAAAACTTGGTCTGGTGTTTGAGCTCATCATGGCTATATTTCGTGACATGCGAATCACGCGAACAGTTTCACTGATGACCGCCGGTCTTGTGCTGGTGGCGTTGCCGTTGTCGGCGGTGAACCGGGTGGTGAAACCGGCGGATTACGCGGCCATTGAAAAACGCAATCCGTTCGGGCTGGTGGATCCTCCAAAACCACAGGTGATCGTCGCCTCCGTCGACCCGGTCGCGAAGGAGCCGCCGCCGAACGTGGAGCTGACCGGGATGTACCATGATTCGATCAAGAACAAGACCTATGCTCTGTTCTCGGTCGAGGTGAAGGGCGAGCCGAAGAAACGGGCCTATATGCTGTCCGAAGGGGAGAATCAGGACGGTTTGCGGGTGGAGGAGATTGATCGCAAGACCAGCAACGTTAAGATTAATCTCAAAGGGGAGCCGTCCACGATCACCTTCAGCAAACCCAAGACTGCGGCGATGCCCAATCCGCGCGTCCCACCCGGTGTCAACGCCGCGGCTGCGAGGAGGCCACAATATCGGCAACAGCCGGATCAAGGACCGAATGATCAGCCGAACATCCAGCAATTCAGTAGCAGCGGGAGAAAGGGTAACTTCACCGGAACCAGTCGGTCGTCAACGGCAGTCGCGGGCGGAATGAGCCCGGTCCAGCCCGAGGCCTCGACCAGTTCGCTGCGGGCGATTCCAACCCGTCAGATGCGCACGGAGCAGCCCATGACCCGGCAGGAACAGGAAATCATCATTGAGGCTCAGCGCGCCCGAAACCAACTTATACAATCCAAGAATCCCGGCGGAGGGCCGCCCATGCCGCCGCTACCTCCGACGAGTTTGACGACTCCTGAGGATTATCGGCGCATCGTTGTTCCTCCGCAGGTTCCCAGCGGCCAATGAGGAGAACGGTCAACCGGTCAACCTCTCCACAATCTTGTCGACGTCGTAAACACAACCTCCCCACGTACCGCCGCTGACTTGTTGGAGCGCGGCCCAGAGCCGGGTGTCATCGGGGAGGTTTGGATGGGCGGCGAGTTTTTCTGAGACGCTGCGTTGTGCTAGTAATCTGGCGCCTTCTTCTGGTGAGAATATTTCCTTGCCGTCGCCCACAAGGTCGAGTGAACCCACGAGGTTATTGCGATCGATCGAGATGCGAATGATGTCGCCGTCCCTGACTTTTCCGATGGGCCCGCCCGCCAATGCTTCAGGGCCGACATGGCCGATGCACGCCCCGGTTGAGACGCCGGAGAACCTCGCGTCTGTGATGAGGGCAACGTGTTTTCCAAACGGAAGGTGCTTCAGTGCCGACGTCACCTGGTAAGTCTCCTCCATGCCGGTTCCCTGCGGTCCGCATCCGATCAGGACGATGACGTCGCCCGCCTGAATCTCGTTGCCCTTGATCGCGTTGATCGCGCTTTGCTCCGAAAAGAAAACGCGTGCAGGTCCCTCTTTTTCGTAAACGCCGTGCTCGTTGACCACGCTTGGATCGATCGCGGTGCTCTTAATTACCGCGCCTTCGGGGCAGAGATTGCCTTTTGGAAACGTGACCGTGCTGGTCAGGCCCCGTTCACGGGCGCGGTCAGGCGACATGATCACATCGTCGGGGTCGATGCCGTCTTGTTTTTTCAGCAGCTCACGGAATTTTTTTCGGCGCTCAGATTGTTCCCACCAGTTCAGGACTTGATCCAACGTAATCCCAGCAACCGTCAGAACCGTCGTGTCGAGCACTCCCAGTTTTCGCAAATGCAGCATCACTTCGGGAACGCCGCCGGCGGTAAACACGCGGACTGTCGGATAGTGCACCGGACCGTTCGGTAGCACGTCGACTATGCGAGGTACCTGGCGGTTGACTTCAATCCAGTCTTCCACGGTCGGACGTCTCAACCCGGCGCTGTAAGCGATCGCGGGAATGTGCAGCAGCAGGTTGGTTGAGCCACCAAAAGCCGCGTGCAGAACCATCGAATTGCGGATGCTCGCGTCCGTCAGGATATCTTTCGTGGTCAGGCCTTTTGATTCCAGCTCAACGACGGCCCGAGCGGAACGGGTTGCCATGTCGAGCCACACCGGTTCGCCGGACGGGGCCAACGCAGAGTGTGGGAGGCTGAGCCCGAGCGCTTCGGCGACAACCTGGGAGGTTGCGGCAGTTCCGAGAAACTGACAGCCGCCACCCGGGGAACCGCAGGCGCGGCAGCCCATTTCCGCAGCTTCCTGCAGGGTGATTTCGCCATGACTGAATCGCGCTCCGATGGTCTGAACTTTGCCCGCGTCTTCACCGTTGGTCGGGGGCAGCGTGACTCCGCCCGGAACGATGACCGTCGGCAGATCACGCATCGCCGCGAGCGCCATCAACATTGCGGGCATGCCCTTGTCGCAAGTGGCGATTCCCACCACGCCGCGTCGCTGAGGGAGGGAGCGGATGAGTCGACGGAACACCATCGCGGCGTCATTGCGATACGGCAGGCTGTCGAACATGCCGTGGGTTCCCTGGCTGCGACCGTCGCACGGGTCGGAGCAATAGGCGGCAAACGGCAGGCCTTTCAGTCTTTTTATCTCGCGTGCGGCGGCTTCCATCAGCAAGCCGACCTCCCAGTGGCCGGTGTGATAACCGAGAGCGATCGGTTTCCCGTCGGGCGCACGAAGGCCCCCCTGTGTGCTGAGAACAAGGAATTGTTTACGGCCTACTTCTTCGGGAACCCAACCCATGCCGACGTTCTGCGTCAGTCCAAAAAGATCGCCGCTCGACCAGTTCCTCAGCATGTCTTCGGAGAGGGGCAGCTGGCCGGCCGGTCCCCGGGCGGAAGTGCGCATCTGATAAATAACAGGGTCGCTGGCAAAGATCGTGTGAGCCGGATTCATTAGCGGCGAAGAGTGTCGGGATCAGGGAGAAAAGTCGAGGTCCGTTCGGCTTCCGACGCGTTGTGCTTTGACCGGTCAAAGATGCGAATGGCGTTCATTGTGCTGACGCTAAGATTGGTGCACCCCGAGCGGCTGATTCTAATGAAAGTATTGATTGATAATGAAACGATTGTTGTAAGCGGCATTACAGAACTGATTGCTGCAAACTCGTTTACGTTCCGGGACCAGGTCCGCGCTACGATGAGCGACGGGCAGAAATTTATCGAAATCGACCTGTCTGACATCCACTTTATCGATAGCTCGGGGCTTGGTGCGCTGATTGGGCTTCACAAGACAACGCGTGTCCGTAACGGCGGCGTGCGGCTCATCAATCCGACACCCCAAGTGGAACAGATTCTTCAGCTGACACGAACCCACCGACTTTTTGAAGTGGTGAAGAGGCTTCCCTGAGTCGCGGGTGCTCAGAACATTCAACTAATTCGGTATTGCGTCGGGGGGCGCTCCGTTTATAGTTCCGGCCTCATGAATAAGGCAAAACGCTGCTTCATCCTTTCCGGATTGCTGATTGCAACCGGTCTTTTGACAGGTTGCAGCGGGATCAACTACACCAAGGGTATTTCTCCGGCGACTTTCCTTTTGCCCGGTTTGGTGAACAACGATGAGCCGGAAGTCAATGTCCCGCGTGTTTGCGAAGACGCGGCGATTATGATGGTAACTCAGAATCTTTAATAAATTATGCGATTTCCTTTGGCTCTGACGGCGAAAATTGCCCGTCACATAGTCTCCCATAAGATCAAACGTACCCCGAAATTTGCGATGGTGCTGCAGTTGGAACCGCTGCACACCTGCAATCTGACCTGCACGGGGTGTGGCCGAATTCGGGAGTACTCGACAAATCTCAAAGACATGATGTCGCTTGAGGATTGTTTGGAGTCGGCGGTTGAATGTGAGGCACCGATGGTGTCCATCTGCGGTGGAGAGCCGTTGATTTATCCGCAGATCGAGGAATTGATCGCCGGATTGCACGAGCAGAAGAGGATTATTTACGTCTGCACCAACGGCGTGTTCATGCGGAAAAAAATGAAGGATTACATGGCGGCCAACTTTGGTCCCGACATGGAGTCAAAGATCTCCGCGCTGATTTCTGACAACCTGATCACCGAGAAGGATGCTGCGACGATCCGCAAGGGCAAAAAAAATGACCGGCCTGTCATCGCTCCATCCAAGTGGATGTATTGGAACGTTCACGTGGACGGCCTCGAATATACACACGACCTCATTGTAGAACGCGAAGGCGTGTTCAAGGAGTGTATTGAAGCGATCCGCATGGCGAAAATTCTCGGTTACCAGGTGGCGACTAACACGACGGTTTACAAAGAAACCGAAGTCAAAGAGATCGAGCAGATGTTCGAGTTTTTGTCGTCGCTTGAAGTGGATGGGCACACGATCTCGCCCGGTTATGATTATGACGCGGCGAAGAAGGACATGGCCAAACGTTTGGGCAAAGATCCCGCCGAATTCTTTCTGACCCGGGAGATGACCCGGGCAAAGTTCAAGGACATCGAGAGCTGGGGGCAGAAATTCACGATTTTCGGAACCCCGGTCTACCAAGAGTTTCTCTCCGGAAAACGCGAGCTTCGTTGTTCGGCATGGGCCATTCCGACGCGGAACGTGCGGGGCTGGAAGGCTCCTTGTTATCTGATGACCGACGGGCACTATACCTCGTACTCGGAACTGCTGGAGAAGGTTCAATGGGAGAAATACGGCGTTGTTGACGGTGAGGCCCGTGATCCGCGTTGCAAAGAATGCATGGTTCACTGTGGCTACGATCCAAGCGGTGCGCTTGGCGTGGATGCGAAGCCGGGCGACATGTGGAAAAACATTCGATATAATTTCGGCAAGAAACCGGCCCCATACAAACAGGGTGCCGGCGTCCTGGCCTTCAATGGAGTCTCCATAGGCAAAGGCCATCTGGCTGAAGCCAAAGCCGCGATCAACGACGCGGACAAACCAAAATCAGTTTATCAGAGCCGCGAATCTGAAACTCCCCAATCAGTCGGGGATTGTGGTTCACAGGACTAGTTCGGTTTGATTTCACGCACCAACTGACGGTTCAGTTCCATGGATCTGCCAGCCTGCGCGCCGGTGATTCTCGGATGAGTAGGACTTCCTGCATTCCCACGTCGGATTCTGCGGAACCTGCTATTTCCTGTTGACCACGTTGTAAATTCTATGCCGTTATAATGGCCCACTTTATTATCGTGGACCCGAACAGATCATGCCGAGAGCAGCCAAGAAGAATAGTCGTACCGGACGCGCCGCAAATACGAAATATGATGCACACCACCAGGTGCTGAGTAATACCTACGGATCCAAAGCGAGTCTTCGTCGGGAGCTGGCGGATTCGAAAACTGCCGTGGCCGAACGTGGCAGTCTGCTGGAATTGTTCGCGCACTGCGCAGACTCACAGCGGGCGTATCTCCTGTTGGAGGACTACTTTGAGAAGATTGACATCTCGCGCAAGGATTTCGGGAATCATGAGTGGTGGCCCAAGATGCTGGAAGCGCGGGGCAAGGAGCGGCTTGAAGATCTGGCGATCCTTTTTCTACGGGCGAACCGATCAATCCCAACCGAGTTGATTGCCCACGCCCGGCCGGAGCGTTTGGCGCAGATCGAAGAGGCGGAACAGGAACAGGAGATGGTTTCAGAACTTGAAAACTGGCTGCTCCCGCCGATCCCGTCTCATCTGGACGGCCCGCGTGCCTCACTGCGCGTCGTGTGTCAGCCGATCAAGAACGCAGAACACGACAGTATGCACTCGATGCAGATCGACTTCGTTCTGTTCCGTCCCCGATCAGGCGAGAAAGTCAGAACGCCAAAAGAACTTCTTGATCTTCATCTGCGGGCTTCTCAGGAGCGCGAGTTGTTCAGCGTGCCAGACTGGAGTTTTGTCGAGTGGTTTGCCGAGACATACGATGAAGACGATGTCGATGGTGAGAATCTGGTGATCAACGGTCTTGATCTGCTGCAATGGCTGGTCCGTTGGGGGCATGAAGACCGGCTCGAATTGCCAGGCAGTCCGCAGAAGCTTGTCTTTGACGGAACGCTGGCCGAGCTTTGCTCCGTTGTAGAAAACGAGGGGAGCGACATCGCATTCACTCAGGAGCTCAAGCTGCCTGATGGGACTAAACACGGGCTCGAAAAAGTAAGCTTCTTTGGCGGCCGTCCGATCATGGTTCTGGACGATTACCGGTTCTTCCTGCTGCGAAAGACCCCCCCGCTGCGGTTCTTCAATGAATGGCTGGCAAACCCAAAAGTCGCGATCAAGAACATGAGCCACCGGTTCCTGGCTCACCTCCGGAGCTCGGAAGCTGCGAGTCACGTGGATTGGCAGAATTTGTGTGTTGCGCACAAGGCCCGGCCCAGGTTTGTTTTTGAACTGGCTGACGACACGATCCGCCTTCGGCTGCTGGCGAGCAGCGAAAAGGACAAGAGTGTCTGGTTCTGGAGCGGGCACGAGTGGCAGCGCGACGAGGAGAGTCCAAAAAAGAAAAAAGACAGCAAGCCGGAGATACTCGACGACGATCGTTTGTTGGCGGCCACCCAGTGGTTGCAGCGGCTGGACTGGTTCACGCCGGAGCCCGGGCTTTGGATCGGCGACGCGAATGACAATTTTTTGAACACACTGGCGGCGGTCTGGGAGTTCCGACCCGCTGGAGCCGAGTTTCTGGGAAATCCCGGGTTCAATCGCCTTTTCATTTCGCCCAAACACTTGAAGCCGCATCTCATTGTGAAGGGCAGCGGGATCGACTGGTTCTCCGTCTCCGCCCAGTGGGAGGTCGAAGGCATGAAACTGTCGGAGGCGGACTTGAAACGTCTGGCTTCCTCCACGGGTGCATTCGTCAAACTTCCGGACAGCGGCTGGGTGCAGCTCGACAGTGGCGCGGTCCAGAAGGCGCAGGAATTGATGGCTGAAATGGGGATCGACGGACTGGTGCCAATCGCCGAGAAAGTTTCAATGGGGCAGGTCGCACACATGGACGATGAAACGTTGGAATCCTTCGGGAGCAGCGCTGCAGCGAAGAAACTTCGCGAAAAACTGAAGACGTTCAAAGGCGTGCCGGATTTCGATCTTCCTCTGGAAGTCGACGCCCAGTTACGTCCGTATCAAAAAGATGGTTTTGATTTTCTGTGTCACCTGACTGAGATGCATCTCGGCGGCGTTCTCGCGGACGACATGGGGCTGGGCAAGACGCTGCAAACACTATCCTGGCTCGCGTGGATTCACGGTCGCAAGCGGAAACAACACAAGCCCGCCCTGGTGATCTGTCCTGCATCCGTTCTTCATAACTGGCAACGGGAGGCAAACAGGTTTACGCCGCATTTGAAAGTGCTGGTTTTGGAGAGTGGATCCGCGCGTCACAATCTACGCAAGCAGATCCCCCAGCACGACATCATCGTGACCAACTACGCGATCCTTCGTCGCGATCTTGAGGCGCTGCAGAAATTTAACTTCTGCGCGATGATTCTGGACGAAGCTCAGTTTATCAAGAACCCGTCCGCGCAGGTCACGCAGTCGGTGAAGCAACTCGAGGCGGACCACAAGCTCGCATTGACAGGAACGCCTTTGGAGAACCGCCTGCTCGATCTGTGGAGCATCACCGATTTTGTTCAGCCGGGATATCTCGGGACGCAGGAGTACTTTCTGCAGACCTACGATCCGAAAGGCGAAGGCGAGGAGGCGCTGAATTTCCAGCGGGTCGCCCGACGCAAATTATCATCAAAATTGCGCCCGCTGCTGCTTCGACGTCTCAAGAAGCAGGTGGCGAAAGATCTTCCCGAACGGATCGAGCAGCGCAGCGATTGCGAGATGGGCGAGATCCAGCGCAAACTGTATCTGGCGGAGTTGCGCCGCAGTCGTGAACAGGTGATGCAGACCGTGAAGGAAAAAGGACTCAAGCGAAGCAAGATGCACGTGCTCGCGGCGTTGACTCGTTTACGTCAAATATGCTGCCACCCGACGCTTGTCGGAAGCGATGCTCCCTCGGGAAAAACAGAAACGCTGTTCGAACTGCTCGAGCCTTTGATCGCCGAGGGGCAGAAAGTTTTGGTTTTCAGCCAGTTTGTGCAGATGCTGCAATTGCTTGAAAAGGATTGTGGCACCCGGGATTTCAAGACCTTCATGCTGACCGGAGAAACCAAGAATAGGCAGGAAGTGGTCAATGATTTCCAGGAACACGAGGGGGGAAGCATTTTCCTCTTAAGTTTGCGGGCGGCGGGAACGGGGTTGAATCTGACCACGGCGAGTTATGTCGTTCTTTACGATCCATGGTGGAACCCGGCCGTGGAGGCGCAGGCGATTGATCGTTCGCATCGAATCGGTCAGACCCGGACGGTAAACGCCTACAAGCTGATTACGCCGGGAACCGTCGAAGAAAAAATCTGGGACCTACAGCAGACCAAAGCAAAGACCATTTCGGACGTGCTCGGTGAGGAAGGCTTTGCGAAGAGTCTTTCCCAGAACGATTTGGAGTACCTGTTCTCGGAAGAATAGCGAGTTGAGTGGTTGTCCGGCATGGATTCGAACCATGACTAGGGCTTCCAAAGAGCCCTGTGCTACCCTTACACCACCGGACAGACCGGCGGAAATTAGCGGCGGATGCATCATGTGCAAAGAAGTTTTTGACGGATCTGGCTGTTTAATTGCCTGGAACCGAACCGTGAGGGTTGAATTCTTTGATGCGTGACTGATTTGTGACCGGAATGTGCTTGGCGCAACGCTGATAATTTGGTGAGCCTTGGTCCGTTCGGCACGGTGTTACCGTAAACATCCAATCAAATAACACCTGCTTGAATCCAAACAACTTCCAGAAATCCAACGGGTTGTGTGAAATACCTTGTTTGTTCTTGGCTTAATGTTTGAGATGAGTGTGTTCGGAATTCTGATTTTTTAATCTATGAAAATTGCCATTATTGGTCTCGGATACGTCGGTCTGCCGTTGTGTCTCCAGTTTGCGAAATCAGGAGCGGAAGTTCTTGGACTGGACATCGACGACAAGAAAGTTAAGGCGTGCAACAAGGGTGAAACCTACATCAAGCACATCACCAGCGAGTCAATTCAGGAGCAGGTGAACGGAAAACGGTTTGCTGCTTCAACTGATTTTTCGCTGGTGAAGGACGTCAATGCCGCGATTATTTGCGTTCCGACGCCGCTGAACAAGAACCGCGAACCCGACATTTCCTACATTCTAGCGACGGGTGTTGCGATCGCTCCGCACATTCAAAAAGGACTGTTGGTCGTTCTCGAATCGACGACGTATCCGGGCACAACGGATGAAGATTTGAAGACGGTTCTCGAAGAAGGATCAGGCCTGAAGGCTGGGGTGGATTTTCATCTGGCGTTTTCCCCAGAGCGGGAAGACCCCGGGAATCCAAACAGCAAGGTGGCGATCATTCCGAAGGTGGTTGGCGGACTGACCCCGGGATGTCTTGAGAAAGCGACGGAGCTGTATTCGATCGCCATTAAAACAGTTGTTCCGGTTTCCTCGTGTCGCGCCGCTGAATCTACCAAGCTGCTTGAGAACATTTTTCGCAGCGTCAACATCGCCCTGGTAAACGAGCTAAAGGTCGTATATGCGGAGATGGGCATCGACATCTGGGAGGTGATTGACGCCGCCAAAACGAAGCCGTTTGGTTATATGGCGTTCTATCCCGGACCTGGTTTGGGCGGGCACTGCATTCCGATCGATCCGTTCTATTTGACCTGGAAAGCGCGTGAGTACGGTCAGAACACACGCTTCATCGAGTTGGCTGGCGAAATCAATACGAACATGCCCGAGTATGTGGTCCATCGCTGTGCGGAGGCGCTGAACGACGCCAAGAAGCCGGTCAACGGAAGCAAGATTCTGATCATGGGACTTTCCTACAAGGCGGATGTTGATGACGACCGCGAATCTCCCAGCTATCACCTTTTGGACATGCTCAGAGCGCGCGGCGCCGAAGTGGCCTATTACGATCCTTACGTTCCCGTCATCAAGCCCACCCGGGAGCACCCGCATTGGGCGGGAACGAAATCCGTTGAGTGGGATCGAAGCACGGTGATCAGCTTCGACCTCGTGTTGATCAGCACGGCCCACAAGTCGGTGAATTACCAGGAACTCGCCGATTGGTCCGCGATCATTGTGGATACACGCAACGCGATGAGCGGCGTCAAAACACGGTCAGGGCAGGTCTACAAAGCTTAAAGACAAACATGACCGCATTTGACAGTTTGAAGGAAAAGCTGAAGTCCAGATCCGACAAGTGGTTGATCACGGGCGCGGCGGGGTTCATCGGTTCGAACTTGGTCGAGTTTTTGTTGCGGTCCGGGCAACAGGTTGTCGGGATGGACAACTTCGCCACCGGACATCGGCACAATCTTGATCAGGTCAAAGAACTTGTCGGAGACGACAACTGGAAAAACTTTCAGTTCATGGAAGGCGATCTCCGCTCATACGAGGATTGCTTGAAAGCAGCTGCCGGAGTGGACCGCGTTTTGCACCAGGGCGCCCTGGGCTCCGTGCCGCGTTCGATTGAAGATCCGCTTAGCTCTCACGATGCGAATGTTTCGGGAATGATCCAGATGCTTCAGGCCGCCAAGGAGCAGGGCGCCACCCGGTTTGTGTATGCTTCGAGCAGTTCGGTATATGGCGACAGCCCCAAGCTGCCAAAGGTCGAACCTGACATTGGTGAGTGCATCTCGCCATATGCTGCGACGAAGCTTGTGGACGAAATATATGCGGGCGTGTTTTCCAGATGCTACGGAATGGAAACCGTGGGCCTGCGTTACTTCAACGTGTTCGGCCCCCGACAAGATCCCAACGGCGCGTACGCGGCGGTAATCCCGAAGTGGATCGCGTCGATGCTCGATGGTGAGGAGGTCTTCATCAACGGCGACGGAGAGACCAGTCGTGATTTTTGCCACATCCTGAATGTCATCCAGGCGAATTTGCTTTCCGCCACGCAGCCGATGGCAAAAGGGGCGAAAGCGGTTTACAACGTTGCGGTAGGAGATCGCACGACTTTGAATCAGCTTTACGAACTGATTCAAACCAGTCTAAAATCGCAAGAAGGTTGTGAGTCGGTGGCCGCCGCGAAACCAGTTTATCGTGAATTCCGTAATGGCGACGTTCGGCATTCGCTCGCCGACATCTCGGCAGCCAGAACAGGGATCGGTTTTTGTCCAACCCATGATGTCCTCCAGGGAATGGAGGAAACCATCGCCTGGTACGTGGCTGACTACAAACGGCGCAAAGCTTCTGCATAAAAAAATGAGTCTCAAGATAATGGTTACGGGCGGGGCCGGGTTCATCGGTTCCGCGTTGGTGCGACACATCATCAACAACACCAATGATTCGGTGTTGAACATTGATTGCCTGACATACGCCGGAAATGTTGAGTCGCTGAACGGGGTGTCCGGAAGTGACCGTTACCAGTTTGCGCAATCTGACATTTGTGATGCAGCCGCAATCTCAAAACTGTATGCCGATTTTCAGCCGGACGCGGTTTTCCATCTTGCTGCCGAGTCCCATGTAGATCGGTCAATTGACGGCCCTGGTGCGTTCGTGCAGACGAATGTGATGGGAACTTACAACATGCTGGAGCAGGCGAGGGGATACTGGACCAGGCTTTCAGGCGACAAGAAGAATTCCTTTCGCTTCATCCATGTATCAACGGACGAAGTCTACGGCTCGCTTGGTGCCGAAGGTTACTTCACTGAAACCACTCCCTACGATCCGAGCAGTCCTTATTCGGCGTCAAAGGCGGGTTCGGATCACCTGGCAAAGGCTTGGGGTCACACGTTCAAGCTGCCGGTCATTGTCACCAATTGCTCCAACAATTACGGCCCGTGTCAGTTTCCGGAAAAACTCATTCCGGTTATCATTCTCAAAGCCATGCGCCGCGAACCAATTCCGGTTTACGGCAAGGGCGAAAACATTCGCGACTGGTTGTTTGTCGACGACCATGTTCGCGCATTGCTGACGGCGCGGGAGAAGGGCAGGGTGGGCGAGACCTACAACGTCGGTGGCAACAGTGAGCGGCAGAACATCCAGGTTGTGAAAACGGTTTGCGACCTTCTCGATGAACTCCTGCCGGAGAAACCTGAAGGCGGGCATGCCTCCCTGATCACCTATGTGACGGACCGTCCGGGACACGATCTTCGCTACGCGATCGACGCCTCCAAGCTGAAGAACGAGCTCGGCTGGGAGCCCACGGAAACGTTCGAGAGCGGCATTCGGAAGACGGTGCGGTGGTATCTCGATAATCGGGAATGGTGGGAACGGATCATGTCGGGCGAATACAAACTGGAACGATTGGGACAAGGAACAGATTAATATGAAAGGAATCATTCTTGCCGGCGGTGCGGGATCACGTCTGCACCCGATCACAAAAGTCGTCAGCAAACAGCTGCAGCCGGTTTACGACAAACCGATGATCTATTATCCGCTGAGCACGCTGATGCTCGCGGGGATCAATGAGATCCTCATCATTTCGACGCCGACCGATCTTCCTCGTTTTCGCGAACTGTTGGGTGACGGTTCGAAGTGGGGTTGCCGGTTCAGTTACGCAGAGCAGCCGAGTCCTGACGGGCTTGCTCAGGCGTTCATTATCGGCCGGAAATTTATCGGCAATGACAAGGTTGCGCTGGTGTTGGGTGACAATATTTTCTACGGGCACGGACTCGCGAAAAACCTGCAACGGTCTGCTGCGCTTGAGTCGGGGGCCGTTGTTTATGGTTACTACGTCAAAGATCCAGAACGATACGGCGTTGTCGATTTCAATGAGGCGGGGCAGGCTGTGAGCATTGAGGAGAAGCCGGCCAAGCCAAAGTCCAACTACGCGGTGACCGGCATCTATTTCTACGACAACCAGGTCCTGGATATTGCTGCGAATATCAAACCTTCAGCCCGCGGCGAATTGGAAATAACGGACGTGAACCGTGTCTATCTGGAGAAAGGCGAACTGTCCGTCGAGATGCTTGGCCGGGGCATGGCGTGGCTCGACACGGGCACTCATGAATCACTGCTACAGGCCGGAAACTTCATTCAGACGATTGAATCGCGGCAAGGGCTCAAGGTCGGTTGCCCTGAAGAGATCGCACGGCGGCAGAAATGGATTACCAAAGATCAGCTTGCGGAGTTGGTGGCCGATCTGGGGAAAAGCTCCTATGGAGAGTATCTTCGGGATCTGCTCCGATCGACGAAATAGAGTTCATGAAAATATCTTCCACACCGATACCGGGGTTGATGGTTTTGGAGCCTCGGGTGTTTTCAGATCCCCGGGGATACTTTGTCGAAACCTGGCAACGCAATCGTTACTCTGAGATTGGGATGCCGGACTTTGTCCAGGACAACATCTCGTGGTCCCGCAAGGACGTTCTGCGCGGAATGCATCTTCAGAATCCCAAAGCCCAGGGAAAACTGGTCAGCGTCGCGGAAGGTTCGGTCTACGATGTCGCCGTTGATTTGAGAAAAGGTTCACCAACGTTCGGCAAGTGGCATGGAGAAACATTGGATTCCAAGTCGGGCCGTCAGTTTTACGTACCACCCGGTTTTGCCCACGGATTCGTCGTGCTGAGCGATTTCGCCGTGTTTGCCTACAAGTGCAGTGATTACTACAACCCGATGGGTGAGTTCACGGTGCGTTGGGATGATCCGGAGATCGGAATCGAATGGCCGGTTGAGTCTCCCATCGTGTCCGAGAAGGACGCGGAGGGAATGCGGCTAAGCGAGATTCCTAACGAGAAATTGATTTCATTCGCGTGATGAAGCGCCCGTTGCATCGACCGCTGATATTGCTGCTCGGCCGGAACGGTCAAGTGGGTTCGGAGTTGATTCACACCCTTGCTCCGTTTTCGAACGTGGTGGCGTGGGGCCGAAACGAAGCCGACCTCGGGCATCCCGATCAGTTGAAGAAAACCGTCGGGGATCTGGCTCCGGATATCATCGTCAATGCAGCGGCTTACACAGCGGTTGATAAAGCTGAAACTGAGCGCGAACTGGCCGCGACGATCAACGCTACGAGCATTGGAACCCTCGCCGAACTGGCCCGGAAAAAGGACGCGCTGCTGATTCATTACTCGACCGACTATGTGTTCGACGGGACCAAGCGTGAACCTTACGACGAGACGGACGTCACCAATCCCGTGAACAGCTATGGCGCAACCAAGCTGGCGGGCGAAGACGCAATTCGAAACAGTGGTTGCCGACACTTTATTTTTAGGACGACCTGGGTTTACTCGTGGACCGGGAATAATTTCCTGAAGACAATGCTTCGTCTAGGGCGGGAACGCGATGAGTTGGCGATTGTTGGTGATCAATACGGCGCGCCTACTTGGTCCCGTATGATTGCCGAAGCCACGGCCCAGATTGTTTCACAAGTTCGTGTCGCACCCGAACAGGCGGACAGCGGGATTTATAATTTGTCAGCGGCGGGACGGACGAGTTGGCACGGTTTCGCGGAAGAAATTTTTCGACTGACCAGGGCTCACGGCGAAGTGAGTCAACAGCTCAAGATAACTAATGTGCGGTCCATTCCGAGCAGCGATTATCCGACGCCCGCACGTAGGCCTGCTAACTCGGAGCTAACCCACGACAAATTGTGGAACGGGTTTGGATTGCGGTTGCCTGACTGGACGGATTCGCTGCGTGCGATGATAGGTCTTTGTCCGGCCTACTGAGGCGGAAGGATCGTTGACCAGCCCGCTCTCCCGAATTTGGACTGAAATGATTCGAGTCCGGACTCCGCCTGTGTTCTTGAATCGAAATAGGCGAAGACGGTTGAACCGCTCCCGGACATCATTGCAGACGTTGCCCCACGATTCTTGAACTCGTCCACATAGAGTTGAAGCACGGGGTATTTCATGAACGCGGGCGCCTCCAAAGAGTTGTAGAGCTTTGCACCCCATGTTAAATCAACGGATCTAAAAGCAGTTACCAGTTCTTGAGCTTTGCCCGGGCGGCCGTTGAGGGCGTCCGGAAATTCAGCGAGTGTTTTGTACGACCAGGCGGTTGAAATGCCGAATCCGGGATGAACCAGCACCAGCGTCAGCTTCTCGAGCGTGGGAAAGGGATCGAGAGCCTGTATGTGTTCGCCCCGACCGGTCGCCAATGCTGGTCGGTTTTGCAAAAAGAAGGGGACATCCGATCCCAGCTCGCCGGCGATTTCATGGAGGCGGTTCGTAGATGCCGGATTGCCCAGGAGCTCGTTCAGGGAGAGTAGCGTGATTGCTGCATTCGAGCTACCACCGCCCAGTCCGGCTTCCATCGGGACCCGTTTTTCAAGGTGGATGCGAAACCCGTCGGTAACACCGGTTCGGGCGCGAAACAGTTCAGCGGCTCTTACGATCAGGTTGCTCCCATCACAGGGGAGATCTGGGTGGTTGGAGGTCAGTAGAACGGAGGAGCCGCCAAGTGAAAATTCCAGATCATCGAAGAGCGAAACCGGTTGCATCACGGTTTCCAATTCGTGAAATCCGTCATCTCGTTTCCCGAGAATATTCAACAGAAGGTTGACCTTGCAGCCGGATTTTTTGGCGAGTGACATCTGTAAACAAAAAAGGCGCCAACACAGAGTGTCAGCGCCGATGGAAAACGGTCTTATCAATCGAAGATGTTGAACTTGCTGCCGGGGAACCAAGGGGCGACATCGCCGCCACCAAAGCCCAGATTTGCATCCACTTGGTATATGGATGAGGTAACAATTTTTGGGGTATAGCTGTCCGGATAGACGGGATTGGCCGGAAATAAAATCGGTCCATATCCGTCAGAACCGTGATCAGGAATAGGAAATGTCACGATTTCGTAGGCGCCCACCGCAGTCCGAGCAATCGTCTTGCCCAGGCCGTAGACGAGTCCGCGTGTATAGGCGACATCTGGCCCACTGGACAGATAAGTTTGCTCCTTCGTACGGTTAAGCTCGCCCATACGGATCGGTTCAGTGATGTTTGCAATACCGCGACCAAGCTTCTGGGAAGGGCCTGCACAGCCCACGGTCAGCACCGCTGCGGCGGACACGATAGTTAAACTCAGGAGAGTGGAAAAGCTACGCATAATGTTCAGGTGTTTCGGCTCCGCAGGATAGTGACTGAGATTGGGTTGTAAAGCGGAATTGCCTTCAAATTTGGGCACTTGCTTGTTTTTGATCCCGTCGATACCAGACACGCGCAATCAGCAGACTGATCTCGAACAGGAGCTGCATCGGCAATGCCATCATGAACATGGTAATTCCGTCGGGCGGCATGATGAACGCCGAGACCACGAGGTTGATGACGATCCAATACGGGCGGAACTTTCTCATCGCTTCGTAGTCAAGCAGTCCGAGCTTCACCAGCGACAGCACGACAACCGGAAGTTCAAATCCAAGCCCCATCGCGAGCAGGAGTTTACACACGGTTCCGATATAGACCGATGCGTTCCACTGCTCCGCTCCGAAGCCCAACCAGTTCGAGAACTGGACGGCGGCCATGGAAATGACCTGAAGCAGGACGAAGTAGCAAAACAATACGCCGACGATGAACAGGCCCGCGCCTGCGAGCACCGCCTGGTAAAGCAGACGTTTCTCCGTCAGCTTGAGCGCCGGAAGTACAAACTGGCCGATGAATAGAAAGATGAACGGGGAAGCGAGCGCGATGCCGCCGTAAAGTCCGACCTGGAAGGCGACTTTAAATCCATCAAGCGGCCCCAGGTTGATCAGCTGGCCCTTGGGGGTCATGCCCTGTTCCAACGATGGTGGGGCAACCGGCGACAGTGTCACGAAACTGTTGGTGCCGACCGCCACGGTGGAAAATTTAAACGCCGCGATCTGGTTGGTGGAATCTGAGATCGCTGAAAACACATCGCGCTCCACCGGGTAGCGCCAGACGTTGGTCCCAAATTCTAAGAAAACCAGTCCCCCGTCCTCGGGAATGTTGTTTATCAGATATTTTTCCAGGAGCACGTTGGCCCGGTTCAGCGGCCATTTGAGCACGCTGACAATCCGGTTGGACGCCACCAGGCACACCAGCATGCCGACCCCGACGGCGATCGCTACACGTATGAGAGTCCAACGTAGATCTTCCAGATGCTCGAGGAAGGATTTTATCGGACCGCCGTAGTCCTCTTCCTCCGTGCCAGCAGCCAAAAGTTTGTCCGTCGGCTCGCGTTCCAGGTCCATGATTGAAATGAAATCGCGAACTGCGGACTGGCTTAGTCTTTGGCGACTTCAGCTTCGGGCTGTTTTTCGACTTTGGCCCGGGTCGGCTCTTTCGGATAAGAGGGACGGGAGGAAGGCCGGTCATCATCGTCTTCGATGGCCCGCTGGAGATCGTCTTGCACATCTTTGGTGGCCTTCTTGAACTCCTTGATGCCGGATCCGAGGCCCTTGGCCAGTTCGGGCAACTTCTTGGCTCCAAACAGGATGAGAACCACCACCAGAATCATTACGATCTCCGGCCAACCAAGCATTGCCAATGTTGTCATATTCATAACCAAGTGAAACAGTTTCTAGAAACTAAGTCTTTATCAAAAATAGTAAAGCGACAATCGGCCCATCGTGCCGTGCCGCTGTACTCTGACGAAATGTTTGGTCTAGTTCTTCGGGCGAAGTAGAACAAATTGGCCACGACGGTTTTTGGCCCAAGCAGCATCGTTCTGACCGTCCACGGCTGGGATGTCCTCGCCGTAGCTGACCGTCAACACGTTGTCGAGATTGATGCCCATTTGAGTAACCAAAACCTCGCGGACGGACAATGCCCGGCGTTCACCAAGCGAACGGTTGTATTCCTCGGTGCCGCGGTCATCGCAATGACCTTCGATCAGGACAGCGTCCTGCGGATTGGAGCGAAGGTAACTTGCAACGGCTTCAATGTTTCCCAGATCACTCGGGCGAACTGAGGAGCTGTCGAATTCGAAGTAAATGGTGTTCGCCGCGAAAAATGACGGGTCGGCATTGCTGTTCTCAAGTGTCCGGCGATCGCCAGCCGAAGGCGCGAGCCCGCTGTTGGAGAGTGTATCGCTGTCGATCGGGTTCGTGCTGTCGAAGCCGCGACCGGGGCTCATGTTTTTGTCGTTCACAGCGTGGCCTGGTATTGGGGTCAAACCCTTTGGTCCCGGCTTGCATCCGACGGCTCCAATGCTGACGGCAATAGTGACGATAAATAAGTTGAGAAAGGCGGATCGTTTCATTTTTGTTAAATTTGCCTGCTCGGGGATTAACGCGACCATGTCGGCTGGGTGCTGGCGCCCGAAACACGGGCGATATCTTTGATTTGTTTGGTCGGGACGTCAAGCACGGACAAGTGAGATTGATCGCGGGTTAACATGATGTTTCGCGAGTTGCCTGCCCACGACGGATCTTCACCGGTTGCCACTTCACGCGGCGTGCCGCCGTTGACCGGAACAATGTAGATGCTGAAGTTCCGACCGCTCTGGCGCGTATAGGCGATGATTTTCCCGTCAGGGGACCAGTCCGGTTCCGTGCACAGGCCGTAGGCCCCTGGCAGCTTCTTCATGGCACCGCCGGCTGTGGTGATTGTGTAAAGAGCGCTTTGACCACCAGCTTCGGAAGAGAAACAAATCGTCCGATTATCGGGCGACCACGTGGGAGACGCCTCCGCTTCGCGGGTGTTGGTCAGCTGTTTGAGATTCTTTCCGTCAATGTCACACACCCAGAGATCCGGGCTGCCGCTGCGGCTAAGAATCATGGCGACTTTCTTTCCGTCGGGAGAGACACAAGGGCTGAGATTGGCACCGGGATAGTTGGCAAATACCTGCCGTTTTCCCGTGGTCAGATCGTGCCAGACGATGTCGGGAAAAACGTTTTTGTAGGATGAATAGAAAAGCAGGTTCCGGCCCCTGACCCAATTGGGGGCGGCCACGATCACTGAATCAGACGTCGCCGCCTTCGGGGCGTTGCCGTCGTAGTCCGATACATAGATCTCAAAATGACGGGCGCCTTTCCTGACGCGGTAGGCAATTTTCGTCCGGGCGATTCCTTCCCGTCCGGCCGCGGTCTTGACGACGTCGTCGGCCAGCGCGTGGGCCTGCATTCTCAGCGAAACACCCGAATAGGCTTTCGCAAGCAGTGACGCGCTGCCGCCCACCTTCGATTTCAACCGGCCTTCAACACGCGTGGAGTTGTTGCCGCTCAACATGAAATCCGCCTGGTTTTCCGGAACGATCTTGAAGCCCATGACGTAAAGATCAAACTGCAGTGTGCTGAGCACTTCGCCGCTGAACCCGCTCAACGAAATGGGAATGGGATCTTCAACGCCGGTGGAATCGGTGCGGTCGATCCTGATTTTCTCCGCCGCGTTTGCCGGCGTACCGATGAATACCGCGACTGCGAATAAGGTGAGGGTCAGGAAGTTTTTCTTGATCATTAGCCGTTTAATTTTAGGTCTAGATTAAAGTCGATCATATAGGTCCGTTCAGATTCAGTCGCGCCGTCCGGGAACGGCCGGCCGACAGTCTTGACGCGGTTATTGATCAGGTTGGTGATGTCCGCGTCCAGTTTGGAAACACCCGAGCGCTTCACGATTTTAGAGCGCTTCACCGTGCCGTCACGTAAGATTACGACTTCAACCGTGACAGTCGAGGAGGTGGCCGCCATGTCCGTCGGCGGGTGCCAGTTGTTCATGTAGACACTGCGAATGTGCGCGTCGTAGCTGTTGTAGGAAACACCGGCGGTGCCGATCCCGGATGGGGTGAATTTCATTCCTGACGTAAACTTGTTGTCAAGATTCGGTCCGACTCTGACGAGTTCGTTCGCGAATCTCTTGTCCTCCTCGACCTGCGCTTTGCGCTGTTGTTCCGCTTCCGCACGCTTTTGCGCGGCAGTATCCGTTTTGACTGTCAAATCCAGCTTGACCGGCACTTTGACCGCAGAAGGGGGCTTCACCTTTTCTTGTTTTGGAGGCGTTGGCGTGGGCTCTTTCGGCACCACCGGGTCGGGCTTTTTTACGATGGGCTTCGGGACCACCGGCTCAGGTTTCTTTTCTTCGACGGGAGGCTGCTTGACTGGTTCAGGCTTGGGAACTACCGGCTGTTGAACAGGTTCTGGAACCGGCGTCGGAACGGGCCGCCGAACCTCTTCCTGCGGCGGCGGCGGGGCCGGGGCGGCCGCCTGACTCTGCGGGGCGTTGTCTGAGATTTCGCCGGACACGAGGGTCAGCACGGTCTGATCGATCGGTTCCTCTTTCCTGATCAGGAATGCCGGGCCGATGATGAGAATGGCAAGCAGCAGCAGGTGCAATGTGCTGGAGGCGATCAAACATTTTTTATGTGTCCGGCTCATCGGTTTGGTTTCGGCTCGGTTGTGCGGATGTTAAACCGCGTGATGTTATTTCGTTTGCACAGGTCGATGACTTGGACGCCGTGATCCCAGATCGTATTCTTGTCTCCCGCAATGTGCACGACCAGATTCGGATTTGCGGCGTACATTTTAACCAGTTGAACTTCAATCTGCGGTATCGTGGCCGGGATCCCCTCTAGGTAAAACTGCCCGTCTGCCGTGACCTCCACCCGCGCGACGTCCTCCTTCGTGATCTTGCCGGCTGCCGATCCTCCGGCCGGGAGATCGAGTTTGATGTTCTGCTCAATCAACGGACGCGTGATGATGAAAATGATGAGCAGCACAAACGCCAGATCCAGCAGCGGGGTGATGTTGATTTCATTCAACGTCACCAGTGAATTGCGTTGTGAGGCTCGGCGCATCGTTTAGGTGGTCGGAAATATTCTTCGTGTGCTCTGCGGACTAACTCTGGACATCGTCGTCGTCCATGAATTCCGTCTCGATCTTGGACATCAATTCCTGAGCAAAGTTGTCCAGCTCGACCGTGATCACGCGCAGGGTGTGAACGAGGAAATTATAGAAAAACATCGATGGAATCGCCACCAGCAGACCGGCCACCGTGGTTACCATCGCCGCAGCGATGCCCGGCGCCATCGTCTCCAGATCGGCGACCGATTTCTGCGCGACGTCGGCGAACACGGTCATCACGCCCCAAACCGTTCCGAGCAGCCCGAGAAACGGCGCCCCGCTGACGGCGATGGCCAGCAGGATCAGGCCGCTTTCGAGTTTGATGGCTTCACGAGCGACGGAATTCTCCAAGACCCGCTTGATGTGCTCCACGCTTTTCAGTCCAATCCGTTCTTTTCGGCCTCCGGCACCGCCCTTCTTCAACCGGGCATCCAGTTCCGCACAACCCTGATGATACACGGAGTAAAGAGGGCACCCGTCCACGTGGATCCGCCGGTCATAGATGGCCAGGGAACTCTTTGATCCCCGAAACTCTGTGTCGAAATAGAGGTTCAGGCTTTTCGCCCGGCGCATCTGGAGCCCCTTTGAAACCATCGTCGACCAGGCGATGATCGAGAACAGCAGCAGAATGAAGAGGATGACGCGACCTTCCAGGGATGCCTCTCCCCAGATGTAGGACATGTTGTTCGTTGCCGCCTGAATTGGGATTAGTAAAATCATATCGCTTCCCGTGAACACTGCTGCGGGCCGTTGCCGGAATCATGTAGCGTTATCACCTGAAGAGGTCAAAAACATTCCCTCTTAAACTTCAGTAGTTCGCCGAAAAAAACACCGCGTTCTAAAACTGACTTCGCTTCCTGGGATGCATTCAATCTTGGCGGAACAACACCGCGCGAATTGACCCCGATCCGTCGCCTCAGAACGGAGCGCTCGTGAACCGGCCGGAAAATGACGATTGTTGCCATATCAACAAAATTGATGGTGGCATCTCAATATTCGATTAACGCTTTTCGGAAGGTTCGTCTAAAATCGCCCGCAATGAGCCCGATCCGGCATCGAGAATCTTCACCGGCGAACCGCACCGCCGCGTATCCGATCAATCGCCTTCATCGGACCCTTTGTTCGACGAACCCCTGACCTCACACACTTATGGAATTCATTTTCATTCTCGTCGTTGTTCTCATCGTGATGGTGTTCGTGCTGCCCCTGGTCGCCATGCGGCGCTCCTCGGAATCGATGCGTCACGCCGACGCATTGAAAGGACGAGTCGATTTCCTGCAACAGGAGGTGGCCAAACTGCGGGCCGAACTGAAAGCAGGCCCCGGCGATACCTGCACCGATGGAATCCTCCGGAAAAGCGGAGACACAGGCTGCGCCTGAGCCTCGCCCGGATTTGTCCGCAATCGACGTTCTGAACCGGATTCGTAGCCATGAGCGACCAAAACCCGAGGCTATCAAACCGCCGGTCGCCGCGCCCGTGGACGCCGTTCCGCCGCCACTTCCGGTGGTCGAGCCCGGGCCCGGGTTTGAGCCCGCACCGAAGCTGCCGAAGATTGAACCTGCCTTCGCGGAACCCGCGAGCCGCCCCGCTTCGACCCCAAATCCGCCTTCGAGAAGGTCAACTGGGAACAGTTCATGGGCGTCCGGCTGTTCGCCTGGCTTGGCGGATTCGCCATGTTCCTCGCTGCTGCGTTCTTCGTGAAATACTCTTTTGACAACGGACTCATCGAACCGTGGCTCCGGGTGACGATGGGGTTTGCCGTCGGATTTGGAATGCTGGTCGGCGGCATCCGGATGTCGCAGAAGAAATACAAGATCACCGCTGACACGCTGTGCGCGACCGGCGTGGTCATTCTCTACGCCGTGACCTTCGCGTGCCGGTCGGTGTATCACTTCGAGTTTTTCGAGCCGATACCGACCTTCTTCGCCATGGTGGCCATCACCGCGACGGCGTTTGTGCTGTCGGTGCGCTTGGACGCGTTGGTCGTCGCAGTGCTCGGCATGCTCGGCGGTTTCCTGACCCCGATCCTCGTCAGCACCGGCCAGGACAACCCGGTCGGGCTCTTCACCTACGTCGCGTTGCTCGACATCGGTCTGATCGCGGTGGCGTATGCGCGTCGCTGGGACTGGCTGACATTCGCGGCGGCGATTTGCACCGTTCTGATGCAACTCGGCTGGGTCGTCGAGTTTATGGCGCCCGAGAAAATCTACACCGCGATGACCGTCTTTCTCGGTTTCTGCGCGCTCTTCTTCTGTGCCAATTTGTGGATGCAACGCCGCGACCGCGAAAATAAATGGATGAACGTCGCAACGCTGATTCTTCCCGCCGCAACGTTCCTGTTCGTGCCCTATCTCATCGCCACTCCGAGTCTCGGAATGCGACCGGGAATTCTCTATACCTTCCTGCTCGGTGCGGATCTCGCCGTCATCGGATTGGCCATTTCGCAGGCGAAACTGCGTCTCTTTAGTCAGGTCAGCGGTGGAATTGTCTTCCTTCTCCTTGCCGGCTGGACCGTCGCCCGTGTCGAAGACGGTCTCCTGTTCTGGGCGCTCGGCGGTTACTTCGGATTCGCCGTTCTCCACACCGCGATTCCGATCTGGCTGCAACGCCGCAATCCCGATCAACCGCTCGCCCCGTGGACGCATCTTTTCCCGGTGATCACGCTGATTCTGACCCTTCTCCCAATCTTGAAACTCGACGCTGCGTCCGGGGTGATCTGGCCGTTCATTCTGTTGGTCGATCTTCTGGCTATCGCGCTGGCTGTGCTTGCGGCAAGTCTCGGTGCGATGCTGCTCGTGTTGCTGGTCACGGTCGGAATCGCGTTGCTCTGGTTGTTGAACATGCCGGTGGGAGCTGCGGGCATCACCGAGACGCTCGTCGTGCTCGGGGGAATCTCCGCCGTCTTCACCATCGCCGGAGTGGTCGGCGGTAAACGGATTTTGGAACGCCAGACCAAGGAAGGAATCCAAGGCGACTCGATGTTCGTCCCGCCGGGTTGGTTGCCGAATGACGTGCAACAACAGATTCCCGCGCTGTCCGCGATCATGCCGTTCCTTCTGCTGGTGATCGTGACGGTGCGACTGCCATTGGAGAATCCTTTGCCAGTGTTCGGCCTCGCTCTCGTGTTGGGTGCACTGATGCTGGGCCTGGCAAAATACTTCAAAATGAACTGGCTGCCAGCGATCGGTCTCGGCTGCACGTATCTGCTGGAACATGCCTGGCACTTCCGGCATTTCCACCCGGACTATGCTGGAATCGCTTTGCCGTCGTATCTCGTTTTCTATGCGATGTATCTCGTGTTCCCGTTCGTGTTCCTGCGCGGTGAAGAAGATCGCACCGTTCCGTGGGTGACCGCCGCGCTGTCCGGCCCGATCCACTTCTTCCTGATCCACGCGCTCGTCGGACAGGCATGGCCAAACGACGTCATGGGCCTGATCCCGGCGCTCTTCGCCATTCCGACCCTTCTCGGTCTCATGATGCTGGTGAAGGAGATCCCGGTTGAACATCCGAACCGAAACACCTTGCTGGCGTGGTTTGGCGGCGTGTCGCTGTTCTTCATCACGCTGATCTTCCCGATCCAGTTTGATCGCCAATGGCTGACTATCGCGTGGGCGCTCGAAGGCGCGGCATTGCTCTGGTTGTTCCACCGCGTTCCACATCATGGACTCCGCTACGTCGGCGTCGGATTGCTGGTCGTTGCGTTCGCCCGGCTCGCCCTGAACAACGCCGTGTTCGGTTACTCGCCGCGCTCCGAGGTCGCCATCTTCAACTGGTATCTCTACGCCTACGGAATCGTGACCGTAGCGCTCTTCGCCGGTGCGAAACTCCTGAAGAAGCCGAACACCAAACTGTTCGGCAAAGACGCGCGACCGCCCCTGCTCACGCTCGGCACCGTGTTGGCCTTCCTGCTGATGAACATCGAGATTGCCGACTTCTTCAGCGAGCCCGGTCGGCGCAAGCTCACGTTCGACTTCAGCGGCAACTTCGCCCGCGACATGTGCTATACCATCGGCTGGGCGCTGTTCGCCTTCGTGCTGTTGCTGATCGGGATCATGAGAAAATGGCGGACCGTTCGTTGGGCCGGAATCGGCCTGCTGGGTGTGACGTTGCTAAAACTCTTCTTTCACGATCTGGCAACGTTGAATCATCTCTACCGGGTCGGTGCGCTTCTTGGAGTTGCGATCATTGCCATCGGGGTTTCGTTCCTTTACCAGAAATTCCTGAGTGGGCAGTTCCGCGAGGAATCGGACGGCGATACCGCTGACGATTCAGGTTCCGATAAAAAATGAAATACCGTCGGGATGGCGGGCGATCTGTCTGATTGACAGGCGGAAGACGTGGGAGTATTCCAACCCGTTGTTGAGCTCGTGAGATATTTCCGTGTTGTACTCAACGAAGTCGCGGGTATTAAACTGTTGGATGTAAGGTAGAAATGAAAATCGTTACGCATCAACGAAGCGACCTCACTTGCGGCAGACAGCGCCGTCATTTGCTTTGTTTCCCGCCGTTTCTGAGTCCGTGACCTCAAAGGGAAGATCAATACACTACAAGGCATGAGGGGGAGGGACTGGTAGAGGGAGCCCGAAGGGCGACCGGAACCAGTCCCTCCCCCTGGCGTTCGCAAAATGAAACGGACAACATG
>JBDNGP010000330.1:0-2693 GCA_041689265.1 Verrucomicrobiota bacterium | reverse complement strand
TTAGACGCAAACACTTATGGCAATCGGTCTAATGCAATCCAGTAACCGAAGCGATGTCCAATGAGATAGGCGACCAATACCGCAACAGACCAGGTGCCGATAAAGAACACTATTTCTATGAGCGTTGCAGCTCTTTGCTTTTGGAGTATCCAGATTACGATTGCACAAATGATCAAGCAGACTAATGAATTCACTGTCCTCCATTCCGGCGCGATAATCGGACAATCGTGGGGGCAACAATGTGGCAAAAAACATGATAGGCCAACAGGCTTAATGCAAGGCTCTCTTGAGATTCGAATCCAAGCCTAACTCCGAACCACTCGATTAATATTATATAAACCAAGAGTGAAACAAACGGCACTCCAGATGCCCCCTGTCCTCTGATAGCTCTTCTGACGTTAAGGAGAAGGCACACAAAATCCCAGAAAATTGCGATTAGGATCGCAGCAGTCGTTAAGTTGTTCATGACATTTTGGCCGTTGATACCGAAGTAAAGGCCTTAATCTACAGGTCTGCTAATTCTTTAGCGCTGTGTACCGTGAAAAGTTAGCTGCAATACGAGTGCGACGTTGTGAAAAGCAGAGCCAACATGGACAGAAAAGGACAGGGGAGATAAAGTTTGGCCATATCTCTTTCAGCGCGTGCTTGTTGACTATTTCTGCATAATCACCAGAATTCTATGCTCGCCTGATTTGTCCGATTCAATTGCTGTCGAATAGAGCCAAGCGGAGTCTACCTACTTATTAAATGGCCGGAAGTGAGATGCAACGAATTTTTGGACCGGTATCGTTATTAGTTGAGGGTTGATAATTGGTGTTCGAATTGATTTGGGGCTTGGTATCCCAGAGCGGAGTGTTTGCGCTGATTATTGTAGTAGGCTTCGATGTATTCGAAGAGTTCGGTTTGGGCATCTTGTGCGGTCTCAAAGCAGCCCCCCTGAAGCATTTCCTGTTTGAGCGTTCCGATGAAGGATTCGGTCCAGGGGTTGTCATAGGGATTGGCGCGGGCGGACTGCTCTGGCGCAGGCCCGCACCGGTCAGCACCCGGCGGAAGGCGATGCTGCCATATTGGCTGCCCCGGTCACTGTGGAAAATGGTCCAGTCGATTCCCGTCCGTGAAGCCAGTGTCTGGTTGAGGGCCGCGAGGACCAGTTCGGTGCGCAGGTGGCTGGCAAGGCTCCAGCCGAGGATGCGCCGGGAACACAGATCAATCACGACCGCCAGGTAAAGCCAGCCAGACTGCGTCGGAATGAACGTGATGTCCCCAGCCCAGACCCGATTGGATTGCTTGGGAAGCGGCTGGTCCTTGAGCAGGTTGGGCGAGGGTTGGCTGGCTTTGCCGTCACTGGTTTTAGGCACGAAGTTTTTCGGTTGAATCGCCTTCAATCCCCGCTGTTTCATGAGGCGGCGAACGCGGCCGGGAGCGCACACCAGCCCCTGATCCCTGAGCTCATGGCCGACGCGGCGACGATGCGCTTTGAAGATGGCTTCGATCCGGACGCTCATTTGCTGGTCGGAAGCCTGCGCGGGCGTTTCGGTGGCCGCGTGATAAAAACTGCTGCGAGCGAAGTCCATGGCCTGGCAAACCTGCCGCAAACTGGTGCCGGTTGATTGTTGGAGGGTCAAGATCATTGCGCGTCGTTGAGCCTGGGTTTGGTCCCGAGAATGACGGCGGCCTTTTTTAAAATGTCATTCTCGATTTTCAGTTTGGCATTCTCCCGGCGCAGTCGGCGCAGCTCCTCCGCTGCGCCGAGGGGGAGGTTTGGCTCACCCAGCGGTAAAGCAGGTTGGCACCAAAACCCAACTCCCGGGCAACTTCGGGCACGGGCTTGGCCCAGCCGACCAGTTCGACCGCCTGGGCCTTGAACTCCGGACTATATCGTCTGCGAGGCTTTTCACTCATGATGTTCCTTATTCTCCTATTGAGTGATCCAGAATCTTCGCACACCTCAAAGCGTCAATATTCTTTGACCAAAAAAACCCTTAAACCATTGCCACCCACGTGGCCAAGCCAAACTGCCCGGAAGTGCCGTAGAAGTAGTGTATCTAAATGGATTGAGGGTTGGCCAGCCGGCCATTAAAAAGTTGCGAGAATTGGCACCTCCAGTCATTACCCAGTTGGCGCCAGGCTTTAGCGGCGCACCCCAATGCGTAATCAACTGTCTTGGCGCAGTGAATGGCCGAAGCGGGACAGCTGATGCAAGTAACGCCGAGGCCACCAAGCCTAAAAAGTTGCTAGTTTGGAGCCATTCGTCGCAAGGATCGTACGTGCCCTCAAAGGGATCCCAAATAGGGATTAATCCATCCAATGTTGCACGCGTTCCTTCTCCGTATCCTTCAAGGAATGCTCCTCCAATCTCCTTCCAGTCGTCCCCTGAAAAACCACCCCAGTCGATATCTCCCAGCCCCAAGGCATCGACGCCATTCGCAGGGCTATTGGAGACATACGCATAAAGGTTGATCCCTTCACTTTCGCCAGCTGGATCCTGCGAAGTCCATCTTCCGAGTTGAGGGTGGAGGGAGCGGAAGCGGACCTGGTAGAGGCCCGATTCCGAGTCGTAGCGGTAGGCCCCGTAGAGGGTCCCCCAGTTGTAGGTGGAGCTGTCGATGACGAAGTTGGGCTTCATGAACCGCACCTTCCCGAACGCGTCATACCCGAAGCGTTCCTGCACCGCGCCCGTCGTGCCGACGATG
>JBDNGP010000329.1:0-3613 GCA_041689265.1 Verrucomicrobiota bacterium | reverse complement strand
GACCTGCCCGCGCTGGCGGAGGAACTCGCCGGACTGCGTCGGTCCAAGTGCATCTCGGTCGGCCCCGACGTGCTGATCGGCGGAGCCACAGGCGGGACGGTCATGCATCACGATCCGCACCTCAGCCCGCGCCAGGAGGAAGTGATGGAACTTGTGGCGCAAGGTTTTGCGGTGAAAGAAATTGCCGATCATTTTCACGTCAGCGACACCGCCGTAGATAAACTGAAACACGACGCGCTGGAGCGTATCGCTGCGGCGCGGCAACCCTGATGTTACGGATCTTGAGCGGTTGAATTATTCAACCTAGCCGACTTAAAGAATCGCTGTCATCTTTATCGACAAGCCATGAAAAACAACACCAAGAGAATCTTAACTCGTCACTTTGCTCTGGTAGGTTGGGCAGTCCTTCGTGGACACTTTTTGACGATCTGCCGACTACGGAAACTCATAGCCGAGTCCGCGATTTTAAGTTCTAGATTATGGCATGATTTGCGCCTGAATTCGTCAACGATCAGATCCCTCCAAACCGAAGCGTGGAGCACAGTCGGACTTCGTGCTCATCTGTTCATTGGGCTGCTCCTGAGCATTGTTGTTCCGTTGCCCTTTGCTGCAAACTCCGCTGAACCGATTGGAATGGCTGCGGCGGTCGCATACTTGGAAGGGCATTTCCGCAATCCGCCGATCATAAAGAATGGAGTCTTCTCGCAGACGAATCTCTCGCTAGGTGAAACTGTGGACCCTAAATCTTCCGATCTCACAATTTACGAGTTTGTCGCGCAAGACAGAGCATTCTTGGTGCGGCTCTACCCGGGAACCGCAGGAATGGATGGCAAGGAAACAAGCATACTTCCGCGACTTGTCGCCGGACGATACGGTACGAATACATGGAGTCATGCGGGTGGCATACTTCATGAATTGACGGTTGAAAATACAACGATGTTGGAGTCTGGGATACCGGGTGTTTCCGCGCCACTCGTACTTGAGCAAACGGTCATGAACATGTTGCACCTTGGCATCAACATGGTGAACCCGGACACGTTCAGCATCAAGCAAGACGGAAGCTTTGAAGCGGATTCTTTGGGTTTGGGACGGCTTTCCGGAAAGATAGTGGCGGTAGAACAAGGGCGGCCAACGGAACTTAGATACCGGATCGGTGATGAGCAGCTAGATATCCATTTGGAATTGATTTACTCGGATAATTCCTCTCAAATTGCCGGGTTTCCGGCCGAGATTCGAGCCTATCTGGGAATGGGGCCTGTTCGTAAACTCGGGGCGGTCACGCGTATCATTGGTATGACGACCAGTCCGACGCGGTTGCCCGAAGAAATATTCTCGTCAAGCACCTTCATGGCCGAGGAGCCAACCAATCATACACGGGTTGTTTTGAAGACTGTTGGAAACGATGTGTTCTACCGGCGCCCTTCTGGAGAATTGGCCCCTGTGGGTAATACTTCCGGAATCTGGCGTTGGAAATTGTTCGGGTTCCGACTCATTTTCGCCCTCCTGATTGTGGCTACTTTCGCCGGGATTTTCTGGATCAGAATCCGGAACGCAACCAAACAAAAAACATAAACAAAGGAAACAAATATGAGTAGAATTAGAAGACTGATTGCTGGCATGCTGTTGCTGGGTACAACTGCGTCCGTCTGGGCGTCCAGTTGCTTTGTGACAGCCCCCTCGAAATGTTTCACAGGAACAGGCGGTGCCAACCTCTCTTACACGCGTACTTGCATTCTCACTGTGACACGCCTTTTCAACGCAACTGACGGTTTTGTAAATAAATGCGATGTAACGTCGTCGGGACAGGTAGATTGCAAATCGGTGACGCAGCCCTGCACCCACATGAGAAACGAACAAGATTGTTTCTACAATTGGGTGACGAGTTGGCCTACCATCAATAACTATCCGGCTATGGTCGCTGATGGCCCCGCCTGTTGATCCAAGATGGGTGGCCAGCAAGGATGTTGGCCACCCTTTTCGCGACTACCCTAAGTTGCCAATCTGCCCACCAAAGCTATGAACAAGAACAATCGAGATAGCTGCCAATCAGTTCCTAACCGGTTCATTTGGAGTTCAACCTGGCTCTTTTTTGTTTTTGGTGTTTTGAAGGTTATCGGTGTGTTCCAGAACGCGCCAGTGCTGAATCAGATAGATCTATTGACAGGGATCTCCAACCGGCATCTTTTTCTGATTGTGGGCGTTATTGAAATGGGTTCTGTCGGCGTGATTTGGTGCATTAACGGAACGCTTCCTCGGCTCATTTGGCTTTTATCAATATCATCTGGCTTTCTACTCTACCACTTTGGAACATGGGTTTTTGAGTTCCCCGAGCCTTGCCCGTGTTTGGGCGCTCTCATCACATGGTCGAATTTTGTTCAATCACACTCGCGCTCAATTTCGTTGGTGTTCGCGTCGGCAGTTTTTATTTCTGCGGCTTACTTTGCGTTGGAGGAGCACCTTACGCAAAGGCACAAAGCTAGTTGTCGAATCGAGACAACATGAAACGATTAAGAACTCCGTGAGATTCCCTTCGAAAACGCCTTCATACGCTGCCTTCACCCTCATCGAGCTGCTGGTGGTGATCGGGATCATCGGGATCTTGTCGGCGTTGCTGCTGGGGGCGGTGAGCCGGTCCAAGGGCACGGCGCAGAAGGCGGCCTGCCTGAGCAACCACCGGCAGCTTGTGCTCGGCTGGCAGATGTACGCGGACGATGCTCAAGGCAATCTCGTCATCAACGTGGATGACGGGGACAACCTGCCGTTCACGAACTGGGTCGCGGGATTTCTGCCCAAACCCTGGGAAGGGCAGAACGCCGATCTGTTGGTGGACAAGAGCCGTTCGCTGCTCGCGCGTTACGTTCCCAATCCCAAGGTTTACAAATGTCCGTCGGACAAGTCGAAGTACGTGCGCAGTGTTTCCATGAACAACCGGATGAACCCGATCCGCCCCACGCCGGGAACATTTCCGCTGGTGCTCGGCGGTTACGGGACCAACTTCATGATCTACCGGCGCACGTCCGATCTGCGCAGTCCGTCCAAGCTTTTCATCATCACGGACGAGCGTGGTGACAGCATCAACGAGGCGAACTTCGCGGTGGACCTGAGCAACACCGGCGACTTCAACGGACAGGGAACGCCGACTCCGTATTGGTGGATGGACACGCCGGGCACATATCACAACAACGGCGTGGTGCTGTCCTTCGGTGACGGCCATGTGGAGCATCACGTGTGGCAGGAGCAGACCACGCTCGGGCCGATCGGCATCACCGGCCCGCGTCACACGAGCGACACGGACCGCGATATTGCCTGGCTGCAGGAGCGGACGGCGGAGCGAAAGTAGGACAGCGCTTCCAGCCTGTCTCCGGGCGGTGGGGAGGGAAATTGAAACGCGGAGAGCGCGGAGAGCGCGGAGAGCGCGGAGTTGGGAAAGTGAACAGTAGGTCAGTATTCAGTACGGACCGGTCGACTGACAACTGACCTACTGAATACTGGTTAGAGCCTCCTTACGGCGGCTGCTACAATTTGACAAACTAACATGACACACGACCGTTCAGCCGAAGCCCTTCTCGGCATCGCCATGCCCGTGTTCAACGAGGAACGCTGGCTGGACACG
>JBDNGP010000328.1:0-3519 GCA_041689265.1 Verrucomicrobiota bacterium | reverse complement strand
TGCTTGAAGATCATCTGCGGCGAATTGCCCGCTTCCAGTGACACCTGGGCTGCGTTCTTGGTGTCGGCCAGCCGGTAGCTGCAATACGAGTGCCGCAACGCATTGTGCTTCCACGTCACCGCAGGTTCGTGTCGGTCCCCATGCTCATCGACTCCCTCGGGCCGTGTCGCATCGACCAGCACTCGAACCGTTCGCGACAAATTCTGTCCGTCGACCACCAGTCCGTGTTTCTTTGCCAGCGGGGCAAGCCACGCCCTCAAATTATCCGTGATCGGAACCAACCGTCGCGCGTTCGTCTTGGCGATGCTGGCGTCCACCGTGATGTAGCCAGATTGGAAATTCACTTTTGCCCAGTCCAACCGACCGATCTCTGCGCTCCGCAGACCAGCGAACGCGCCAATCGCCAGAAACGGAATCAACTTCGGTTCAGCGACCCCCAGCAACGTAGTCAATTCATCCGGAGTGAAGATCTCCACCTCATCCTTCTTCGACTTCCAGACCGGTACACTGTCGAACTCGCTCCAGTCCTTCGGCAAGTATCGCTGCGACCGGGCGAACGAGAAGAACGTTTGCAGTGCGATCCGGAAATTGTTGCGCGACCGGTTTGACAGTTCAAGTCCCTGCAGCCACTCCTTCAGCTGCGGCCCGTTAATGGTTGAGAGCTCCCGATCAAACTCTCTGGCAAATCTACCGACGCGGGAAACGAGATCCTTGATATACCGTTCGCTCAAACCCTCCGCCCGCTTCGCCTTGATCATCTCCTCGTACACCACGCTGATCTGCTTCTTGGGAATGTCATGCAAACGAAGTCTGGAGTAGTAACGGGCCGCTTCGAGGAGCGAACCGCCGCGCAACAGAATCTTGGCATCGCGATACTCGATCGCCACGGAATCCATCGACATGTTGAACTCCGAAAGAACCTCGCGAGCGCGGACATAAGCCAGCCGTTCCTCACCTGACAAATCGATGACATCCAGTTCCCCTTTTGACTGGGCCGTCACCTTGGACGTTGCATGAATCTCGGCGATGCCATAGTCCGCGAACGACTTCCGTTTACGCTTGGAACCCTCGTACCAAACCACCGTGTAAGCAACGGAACCGCGCGAAGGAGTTTTGTAGATGGTGGCCCTGGAATGGCCGACGTGAATCACCTTGGGGAACTTGACCTTCGACCTGGGTCAAATCTGTCAGGAAATCAAATAAATAGCGAAAAACCTCAATAAAAATATGGGGTGACCGACGGGACTCGAACCCGCAACAACCAGTACCACAAACTGGGACTCTACCATTGAGCTACGGCCACCAACCAACCGGAGCCGCAAGTTAGTAATTGTCCCTGCGCCCGTCAAGTCCCCTGAAAAGGAATGTGACGTTCTGGTGCAAGGACCGTTTTTGCGGGCAAATTCATGCCGGATTTCCCGCCGACTGATCGTTCGATTTCCGCTGACCCGGTCCGGTTTCTTTGGTACACGAGCGCGATGCAACCGCCGGTGGCATTGGATCAACTCAGTGATGATGAATTGCTGGATGTGAACATTGCCCGTCTCGGCCTCAAGCTGGAGGGTTCGCCACTGGAACGGTTCGTCCAGCAACTTCACGGAGAGCTGGCGGCAAAAGGCATCGTGTTTCTGCCGTCGTGCCACGTGGGCGACGAGTGGTTCTGCCCGGTCGACATTCCGGCGATTTTTGTTCCATTCTTCCTGATGCATCCCCGGCTTCGCGAACTGGAACGCCGCCAGATTCTGGAGGTCGAAGGCGACACGGACAAGTGGTTCATGCAACTCATGCGGCACGAGGCCGCCCACGCGCTGAGCTTCGCCTACCGGTTGCAGCGCAGGAAAAAATGGCAGCAACACTTTGGCCTCGCGTCCACCGAGGAGACGGACACTTACCGGCCGCATCCGTACAGCCGCAGTTATGTCACCCATCTTCCCGACTGGTACGCGCAAAGCCATCCGGACGAAGACTGGGCGGAGACGTTCGCGGTCTGGCTCACGCCGGAGCTTGACTGGCGGAAACGTTACGCGGGCTGGAACGCGTTAAAGAAACTCGAATACACGGACGAGCTGATGAAATCGCTGGCGGGCAGACCCCCGGTTCACAACCCACCATTTCGCGTTCGCGATTACAATTTTCTCAATCTCAAGCTGAAGACGTACTACTCCCGGAAACGGAAGGCTTACGCTGATTTTTTTCCGGACTTTTACGACAAGGATTTGCAGCAGCTCTTCCGCGCGGGAGAAAACCGGGAGGGCACCGAGAAGGCGTCAGCGTATCTACGGCGACGGCGACGGCCGATTGTCAACGCAGTTGCCCGCTGGTCGAGCGAACACAAGTTCCGTATCGACCAGTTGATCCGCAAGATCATCGGTCGTTGTGACGAGCTGCAACTACGCGTCCACCCGGACGACGCCCATCTGGAGCTGCACTTGGCCACCTATTTCACCGCGCTGACCGTGAACTACCTGTTCACCGGCCGGTTCAAACGCACCAAATGATTCATGCCCAAGAAAGAAAAAATCCTCGTCTGTTTTGATGATGCCGGGTCAACCCTCCCCGATCACGACTACACCGAAAGCCTGAAATCACCCGACTGGAAAACCGAAGCTCACGTCATCAAGACATTGAACGGGCTGGGTCACGAAGTCGAGCTGCTCGGCCTGCACGACAACACGGATCTGTTGCGTCAAAAATTGGAAACGTTCCAGCCTGAGATTATTTTCAACATGGTCGAACAGTTCGGCAACGTCAGCAGCGCGGAACACAAGATCACCTCCTTCATCGAACTCCAGGGCATTCCTTTCACCGGCTGCAGCGCCGTCGGCATCACACTCTGCAAGAACAAGAGCATCGCCAAAAAGGTGCTCGGCTATCACCGGATCCGGGTCCCGGAGTTCACCGTCCTGCCGGTCGGTCGAAAGATCACGCGCCCGAAGCGTTTGAAATTTCCGATTCTCATCAAACCTCTGAAGGAAGAAGGATCCTACGGAATCTCGCAGGCGTCGCTGGTGGAATCCGATGAAGACTTTGTGGAACGGGTGAAGTTCGTGCACGAAAAATTTGAGCAGCCGGCCATCGCCGAGGAATACATTGTCGGGCGCGAGCTCTACATCGGCATCATCGGCAACCACCGCCTCCAGGCATTTCCCGCCCGCGAAATGGTCTTCAAGGAAATACCGGAAGACTCACCGCGCTTCGCGACGTTCAAGTCCAAATGGGACGAGGACTATCGTAAAAAATGGGGCATCGACAATCAGTTCGCAGATCTCGACCCAGAACAAAACCGCCGCATCGAACGCGCCTGCAAGCGCATTTATCGACTGCTCCTGATCGACGGCTACGCCCGCCTGGATCTTCGCCTGACTTCCGAAAACGAAATCGTCTTCATCGAAGCCAACCCAAATCCGATGCTCGCCAAAGACGAGGACTTCGCCATGGCCGGCGCCAAAGCCGGATTGCCGTATCCAAAGCTCATTCAAAAAATCCTCCAAGTCGGAAAAGCGACGGTAAGGGACTGAT
>JBDNGP010000327.1:0-19142 GCA_041689265.1 Verrucomicrobiota bacterium | reverse complement strand
TCGTCTTCATCGAAGCCAACCCAAATCCGATGCTCGCCAAAGACGAGGACTTCGCCATGGCCGGCGCCAAAGCCGGATTGCCGTATCCAAAGCTCATTCAAAAAATCCTCCAAGTCGGAAAAGCGACGGTAAGGGACTGATCGGCCAAGCTGGCCCATCGGCACCCCATCCGGCCACTCGGAGATCTTTCTCGGATCTGAAAACTGACAACTCTTCCATTACTTTCCCCCTTGTCGCTCCCCCGCCCTTCCCGCATCCTTCGCGGCCATGGCTGACCGCATGATTTCTGATGTTTTGACCGAGCCCGATTCCGCGCTCGAAATGACTCTGCGCCCGGCGGTCTTTGACGATTTCACCGGCCAAGCCAAGGTCCTCGAACGGTTGGAAATTTCAGTCCAGGCCGCGCGCCAGCGCCATGAGGCCATCGACCACGTGCTGCTCAGCGGTCCGCCGGGCCTCGGCAAAACCACGCTCGCCAACATCATCGCCAAGGCGATGGGCGCGAACATGAAATCGACCAGCGGACCGACGATCGAGAAAGCCGGTGATCTCGCGGGTCTGCTCACCAATCTCGACGAAGGGGACGTCCTGTTCATCGATGAAATCCATCGGATGCAGAAAACCATCGAGGAGTATCTCTACCCGGCGATGGAAGATTTCAAACTCGACATCATCATCGACACGGGACCAAACGCCCGCAGTGTCCGACTTAATCTCCCCCGTTTTACTTTGATTGGTGCGACGACCCGCAGTGGGTTGCTTTCCGCGCCGTTGCTCACACGATTCGGTATCCGCGAACGCCTCGATTATTACAACGTTGAGCAGATCGAAAAAATTGTCCGCCGGTCGTCGCGTTTGCTGAACATCGAGATCGATGAAGCCGGTGCCAAAGAGGTCGCCCGCCGGAGCCGCGGTACTCCGCGAATTTCCAACAACCTGCTCCGCCGCGTCCGCGATTACGCGCAGGTCCGGGGCGATGGTCACATCGACAAAGACGTCGCCGACAAGTCGCTCGCGATGCTGGAGATCGACGAGCACGGTCTGGACGAGATGGACAAACGCATCCTCGAAACCATCATCGTCAAGTTCGCGGGCGGCCCGGTCGGTTTGAGTTCGTTGGCCGTCGCGGTTGGCGAGGAATCCGACACGATTGAGGAAGTCTACGAACCTTACCTGATCATGGAAGGTTACCTGAACCGTACGCCGCAGGGACGCGTCGCGACGGAACTCGGATTTCAACGGCTCGGGTTGAAAGCTCCCGGCGGGAAACAGTCGCGCCTGCTTTGATCAATGTCGGATCAGAATAATCCACGGGTCATTCTGAACTCCGACGACTTCGGTCTCTCCAGCTCAATCAATGAGGCGGTCGTGAAAGCGCATCGCGAAGGTGTCCTCACGAGCGCCAGCCTGATGGTCAACGGCGGCGCATTTGACGAAGCGGTTGAACTCGCCAAACTAAACCCAAAACTCGGAGTCGGCCTCCATCTCACGCTGGTCATGGGCCGGGCGACGCTCCCGCCGGGACAGCTTCCCAACCTTGTCGACGCACGAGGTAATTTCTCGAACAACCCGGTGGCCGCCGGTATGAAAGCCTTTTTCAATCGTGCCGCCCGTCCGGAACTCGAAGCTGAAATCGCGGCGCAGATCGCAAAATTTAGATCAACCGGTCTGACGCTGGACCACCTGAACGGCCATCTGCATTTCCATCTTCACCCCACCATCTTCGACATTCTGATGAAATGTCAGAACGAGTGGAACATCCCTGCGATCCGATTTACAAATGATGTTTTCCGAATCAACAGGCGAATTGCAAAAGGGAATTGGTTTTATCAGGTTTCACACGCGCTCATTTTCCGGCTGCTCAGCCGGCGCGCTTTGCCGAAATTGGAACGGTCTGGAATCCGGCACACGAACCACGTGTTTGGCCTGCTCCAAAATGATCGTGTTGATGAGGAATATTTGTTGAAGCTGCTGCCCGCGTTGCCGCCGTCGCCGGTCGAGATTTATTCGCACCCAAACATGGATTCAAACCGCCACGAACTCGACGCACTGACCAGCCCGCGCGTCGCGGACTTGATAAAAAAGCTCGGCATCCAGTTGTGTCGTTATCAGGATCTACACCAGCCCGCTAACAAACTATGATTGCCGCCGCAGCGATTGATTTTGGTTCAGATCAAGGAGCGACAAAGGAGAATGGACTCGTATGCCCTTCGACTCAGGAGCGACGCAGAACTGGATCAAAAACGATGCTGCCCGGAGAGCTGAGCCAGAAAGGGGCCTTCGGCTTCGTTGCTTCTCGCTCACAGCCCCGTCGAGGGATGCTCCCTCGGCGCGCCTTGCCGAACACCCCTTTCTGGCTCAACGGCGGCAACCCTAGTTTTTTAACGGGCTGTTAACCGATGTATAAATACGTCATCATTTTGTTGATCGGTATTTGCTTCGAAGCCGCCGGTGTCGTCTACCTCAGTCGTGGTATCAAACAGATTAACGCACCGACCACGACACAGAACGGTTCCGCCTGGCAAAAGATCAAGGCCGGCGCAACCAACTCAAGCGTATTACTCGGCGTGTTGTTTCAAGCCACGTTCTTCGCGACGCTCCTCTATCTCCTGGGAAAAGCCGATGTCAGCTTCATCTGGCCACTGACTTCCTTCGGGCTCGTGCTCACCACGTTCTCCGCCAAGTTCATTTTGGATGAAGACGTCTCCATGCTTCGCTGGTCGGGCGTGCTCTTCATCGTGATCGGCTCATCCATGATCATCTACAGCGAGAAGTCGAAGGAGCTGAAAAAGGAACCGCTGCCGGAAACGGAGCAAGTGGCCATCGCGGTTGATAGCAATTGAAAACTGGTTTGACGTGAATTACGCGAATGCCCACGAATTCGTAGGACAGGCATCCTGCCTGTCAGCGGCGTGGCCAGACACTCTACGATGTCGGTAAGCGAGCACGATCAACATCGTAGCGCTTTCATCCCAACGGTATCTCTTCCGTGTTTTCCGCGGCTTCCGTGGTTTGATGCGTTTTGTGATTCGTCGGAGACAGGCAAGATGCCTGTCCTACTTTTCTACGGCTTGCTCCAGTTTTCCACCTTTCAACACCCGATATCGTTTGCCACGCCATTCGATTGTTCTTCCGCCGAACGCGAACAACCACCACAGAAACGAAAGTGCATCCCGGACATCGAGCACCTGGCCAATTTTCCAGATCGGCATTCGGCCGCCGGTAAGTTTGCGTCCGTTTGACCATGCGGTGAAAAGCCGCACAATCGCGTACGCTGCCAGCCCGGCAGTAGCCGACACCAAGGGCCAACTGATTCCAAACGAAATCGAAACTCCCACCCATGCCAGCGACCAGACCAGCGCGTTGGTCAGGACACTGAAGAAATAGGGAACAGGCTCACACGCGCGGATCGTTCGGGCCCAGCGTAATTGATGATCCCACACCTGCTTGAATGACATCTTACCGCTGTAGCAATCCACGACGCTGTTCGTAATCCCAACCGCCTGCCCGCTTTCGTGGACCAAAGACCCCAGTCGGTTGTCGTCCGCGACGAAGTCTTTCAGAGCGTTGAACCCGCCGAGTTGTTTCAGCGTATCCACGCGGAGCGACATCGCGGCACCGAGCGCGAAATCGATGGGCCGAACGTTCTTCGCCAGACAAACCTGACTCCAGAAATCACAATTCACCGCAACCGCTTCAATCCACATCGCTTTGTTCGTTGGATTGGCCGCACGATAGAAACTGAAGACCAGTCCGATCCCGTCGCGTTGCAACACCGTCATCGCCTCCTTCAGGTAGTCGGGCGAAACCTTCACGTCTGCGTCGCTGATGACGACACAGTGCTCCACCACATCAGTAGTCGACGAGGTGACGAGGCTCTCACTATCACCCGAATCCAAAGTGAACCTCCTCACGTCGGTGACTACCCGTGTGGATTGAGGCAGTAACCGCTCCAGCTGGATTAATGTCGAGACCTTGGGGTTCGCACCAAGAGTTTCGGGGCAAATGACCAGCTCCAGATCGTGCGATGGAAACTCATCGATCAACCCGCGCACGACGTCACACACCGGATCATCTGGGTTCTTCACACCGAACAGTATTTGAACCGCTTCCGGATAATCCTGTGCAATCCAGCTGCGCAGACATTCCGCCGTGTGATCATCGCAGCCTTTGAGCGGCTTCAAGAGCGTGACCGACGGCAGGTTGGACGCCGTCTTGACCGGTTGATGCATTGGAAACCGCCGCGCCGCCAGCCATTGCCAGACGTTCAGCCCGAGGCTGATCAACGTCAGCCCACCGAAGATGTAGAAAACAACCACGTGCATGCGGTGAATGTGGAAAACAAAACCACAGAAGTCCGGCACTGAACACTTCGAAGAAACCGGCCGGGCGACATCCCTGCCATGCGGCTAGATCGAAACCCCGAACAGCCGGTTGTATTCGATCACCAGATAGCGATCCGTCATGCCGGCGAGGTAGTCGCAGACAGCGCGGTGCTTGCCGAACTTGCGAATGCGCTTGCGGGCGCCCTCGCCCATTTCATCCGGATGCTGAAGGTAGAACTTGAACATGTGCTCCATCAACCGAACCGCGCGCAGGTTCGGATTGTGAACGACCGGATTGTAGTAAAGATTCTTGTAGAGGTAATCGCGCAGTTCCAGATTTAGTTTACGTCGGCGATCGCTGTAGCAAACCAGCGACGTTTTCTGTTTCCGCACTTCGTCGGCGGACGTCACCTTGGAATCAACAATCTGACGTTCGGTGGAGTTCACTACGTCCTGCACATGGCCATCGATCAGGCAGCGAATGATAAAGTAGCGCCGCGTTTCGTCCGGGAGCTCGCCGTGGTCCTTCTTCACCGACCGGTTTGCCTCGGCCCAAAGTTTTACGTCCCGACGCAGATTCAACTCACACAACAAGCCTGACTCAAGCCCGTCGTCGAGATCGTGGCTGTAATAGGTGATTTCATCCGCGAGATTCGCAACCTGCGCTTCAAGCGACGCCGAATGCGATTTGAACGCCTTGTTACGGGCCGGTTTGTCGTAGCTGGTCTGGTGTTTACCCAAACCTTCGCGGGTCTCCCACGTAAGGTTCAATCCATCGAAACGCGGATACTTCTGCTCCAGCTTTTCGACCACGCGAAGACTCTGGGCGTTGTGCTCGAATCCACCATGGGATTTCATGAGCTTGTTGAGAACAGTCTCTCCCTTGTGTCCGAACGGTGAATGGCCAAGGTCGTGCGCGAGCGCAATGGTCTCGGCGAGATCTTCATTGAGCCGAAGTGCGCGCGCAATGTTACGGGTGATGGCCGCGACTTCCATCGTGTGTGTGAGCCGGGTGCGCAGGTGGTCACCGCTGCCGTTGAGAAAAACCTGAGTCTTGTATTCGAGCCGGCGGAACGCCTTTGAATGAATCACCCGATCTCGATCACGTTGATACTGGGTGCGCCACATCGGCGGTTCTTCGCGACGGAGGCGACCGCGCGAGTCCGCACTGAACTGGGCATAGGGGGCGAGGATTTTGCGTTCCCGCAATTCCAATTCCTCACAGGTGCAGGGCATGCGGGAATCAGTCCTTCAAGAGTTCCTGAACGGAGACCCCGCGCAATTCGAACAACCGCCGGATCGCCTCCTCAATCAGATTATTCGGGCACGACGCACCGGCCGTCACACCAACAATCAAATTGCGGTCGAGAGGCAGCCAGTTCGCCGTTGCCACTTCTTCTTTCTTGTGCTGATCGTAATGAGTGATCTGCGCGGCGGAAGTCATCTTCGACGCGTTCCGAATGAAGAATGTCGGCAGCTTGCCTTCGCCCATTTCGGCAAGATGCGAAGTATTTGAAGAATTGTATCCCCCGACAACGATCAACATATCCATCGGATCAGTCAGAAGTTTTTTCAGCGCGTCCTGACGTTCCTGGGTTGCGCCGCAGATTGTGTCAAAGAACCGGAAGTGATCCGGCAGTTTCGTATCGCCATGTTTTGCGACCATGGCCGCGCGGATGCGACGTTGAACTTCCTCGGTCTCGCCGCGCATCATCGTGGTCTGGTTCGCGACGCCAACCGCCTTCAAATGAATCTCCGGGTCAAACCCGGTAGAATGGGCACCCTTAAATTTCTCAAGAAATTCCTGTTTATCGCCACCGTGCAAGATGTAGTCACAGACGTAATCCGTTTCACTCAAGCTGTAGACGACCAGATAATGTCCGCCGCCCGCCTGCGAACTCGTGGCCATCGTCTCCTCGTGCCACGCCTTGCCGTGGATGATGCTGGTGACCTCTTCCTTCGCATTCTGTCGGACCCGTTTCCAAACGCTCATCACGTCGCCGCAAGTCGTATCGACTTCGATGCAACCCTTCTCGCGGATGCGTTCGCGGGTGTCCACTTCGGTGCCGAAAGCCGGGATGATCACGATGTCCTCCGCGGTCAACTGTGAAAGCTCTTCTTCGCTGGGACGTCCACCGATCGTCACGATGCCCATCGCGCGAACCTGTTCGTTGACCTCGGGGTTGTGAATGATTTCGCCGAGCAAATAGATTTTTTTCGGTGGTGGGAACACCTTGCGGGCCGCATAGGCTAGGTCAATCGCACGCTCAACGCCGTAGCAAAAGCCGAATTGTTTCGCGAGCCGGACAGTGACTTTTCCGTCGGGGGAGGACAGCACATGGCCGTTGGCGCGGATGTGTTCCACCAGTTCGCTACGGTAATGTTCGAGCACCTGAGCCTGGACAACTTCCATGATATCCGGGCGGCGCAGGTTGATCTTCTGTGGTTTAGGCGATGCGGTGGTCGACATATACGGGCAATGTATCAGCTCCCCAAAATGCGTCCAGCCGAATACCGATCCGCAGATTTTGTTGAAACTAAGTGACTTAAATTCAATGGCGAATATGGGACCATTTCAACGTTTGCCGTCTATTTCAGTCAAAAATGACCACGAGCGAGCGATCCCGCCAGCTGGTTTCGGCGGCACCGGTTCGCAGTAAAGCGCAAGGCACCGACGATAAATCGCAATCTACCGGGAGCACACCCCGCCTCGGTCCCCCATGCTGCGCGCCACATGAACAAGAAATCAATATTGACGCTCGCCACTCTCGCCACCTGTCTGGCGGCTGCCCAGGCCGACGAGCGCTTCTTCACCTACACCCAAGATGCCGACGTGCTCCCCAAGGGCGCCTGGGAATTTGAGCAATGGCTCACCTACGGAACGACCTACCGGGGCGACAATCAGGAATACACCCGCGACCGCTGGGATTTCCGCGAGGAAGTCGAATACGGCGTCACGGACCGCCTGAGCGTCGCCGGTTACTTGAATTTCCGCTACGAATCGATGCTCGCCCGTCAGGAGGGTCTGCCGGATAGCTCGGCGTTTTCGTTCAAAGGCGTCTCCGGCGAGGTCAAGTATCAGATCCTCAACCCGAACACCAAGCCCATCGGTATCGCGCTCTATTTCGAACCCACGTTCAACAGCGGCGAAGTTGAGATGGAAGAGAAAATTCTGTTCTCCAAAAACTTCGGTGACAAATGGGTCACCGCGTTGAACATCATTGCCGAACAGGAATGGGAAACAGAAAGCGGCGTAACGGCAGAGTCATCCGAGTTCGCGACCACCGCCGGTGTTTCCTATCGCATCACGCCAAAGTGGGCCGTCGGTCTCGAAGGTCGTTACAAAGTGAACTACGAAGGCGCCGCGTTCGACGAATACCAGGGCACCGGTTGGTACCTGGGACCGAACGTTCACTACGGCACAGCGAAATGGTGGGGCACACTCACCGTGTTGCCTCAAATAGCGGGAAACCCAACCACCGGCAGCGACGGGCGCAACTACACTAAGAACAATCGATTCGAAGTCCGCCTCATTTTCGGCATCAACTTCTGATCAACCGGTTCGTCGAATCATTATCCGGCCCGATCGGAGCCACCACTGATGTCCCCTTTGTTCCTCCGTCACAGCGAAGAAATGGGGATTGCGCGTGCGATCCCCGTTTCAGCAATCCACCTTTGCCCGCGATGAGTCGCATACATTATCTCACCGTGCCCGCCATCCTGGCGGCTGTCCCCGCCTACGCCGCGACGTATCACACCGTCGAAAGCGCGCAGAAGGCGTGCTTTCCCGACGCCGACAAATTCGTCAGCGCGGACGTCGCACTCACCAAAGATCAGAAAAAGATCATCGAGAAATCCAGCGGCTCGCGCATGCGCGGAAATGTGCAAAAAGTGTGGAAAGTGAGCACCAGTGGCGAAGCTGCCGGCTGGTTCATCATCGATGAAGTCATCGGCAAACACGAATACATCACTTACGCGCTGGCGCTCAACGAGGACGGCAGCGTCAAGAGCGTCGAGATCCTGGAATATCGCGAACACTATGGCTCTGAAATCCAGCGGGCAGACTGGCGCCTCCAGTTCGCCGGCAAAACCAAAGTGTCCCCGCTTGAACTGACGGACGACATCAAGAACATCTCCGGAGCCACACTTTCGTGCCGTCATATCACCGAAGGAGTGAAACGCATTCTGGTGCTCCACGATCTTCTGCTGAAGAACAATTAGCGATGGTCGCCGCGATCAACAGTCGGGACAGGACGACGACACGTCGTTGCCGTCCGATGCTTGGCACGTTCGTGGAAATCACCACGACCGGCTCGAATAAAGAACAGGTTCAACGTTCGGCGGACGAAGCATTCGATCGCATTCAAGAGATCCACAATTTGATGAGCGTTCACGATCCGGAGAGCGAACTCTCGCAGGTGAACATTCACGCGCTGCACCGCGAAGTGATAGTGAGCGACGACACGTTCACCGTGTTGGAGCGCGGTCTCGAACTCGCCCGCGAAACCGATGGGGCGTTCGATTTCACGGTCGCACCGACGCTTGCCCGGTGGGGTTTGCTGCCGGAACACCTCGACCGCACAGGCTGCTCAGGCAATTGGACAAACGTGAAATTACTCCCGAGCCGCCGGGTGCGATTCACAAGGCCGTTGGCCATCGACGTGGGCGGCATCGCCAAGGGTTACGCCGTTGATGTCGCGATCGAAACGTTGCGCCGGGCGGGAGCGACTTCGGCGATCGTGAATGCGGGCGGTGATCTGCGCGTGTTCGGTCGCGAACCTTGTGTGATTCATCTGCGCCACGCGACCGATATTCACTCGCTGCCGCATTCGATCGAACTAAGCAACGCAGCACTGGCAACCTCGTCGCCGGGCGTCACCGAATGTCAATGGCGCGACCAAACCGTGAGTCACCTCGTCAATCCGAACAGTCGCCGCGCGGTCACCGGCAATATCAGCGTCACAGTTCGTGCGAAGGAATGTTGGCTGGCCGACGCCCTGACCAAGGTGGTATTCAACGCCCCGGCACTGGCCGAAAAATTGATGAACAAACACCACGCCGAAGCCTACGTTTTCTCCGCATGAAACGGCGCGGACTTCAGCTCAGCCGCAGACATCGGCTGCTTCTCTATTTCGTTTGCCTGCTCCTGTTTGTTTCTGGAGCTTCCTGGGCGTGGGCACAGCGCCTCGACTACCTCGGTGAAGCCAGCGAAGCGTTGCGCAGTTGGAAACACTTTTTCCTGAAGGTCCATGGATATTCTGCCGCAGGCTTCGTTCTTCTCCTGGGCGGAATCATCTCAGGTCACGTCCGTCGCTCGTGGCACGCGCACAAGAACCGATTGAACGGCGCGTTCTTCCTGACTTCAGTGGCTGTCCTCACCATCACCGGCTACATGCTCTACTACGTTGGCGGCGAAACATTGCGTGATGTCGTGAGCCAGACGCATCTCTGGCTCGGCCTCGCTTCACCCTTCATCTTGTTCTGGCACATCTGGTCCGGCCGGAAATCCACCGGAAGAAAGTGACGAATGCAGGGGCCGAGGGTGAACGCGTTTGCGAAGTGGCGGGGGAGTTCCGACACGGGCGGTTATCGGTTTGACACCGAGTGCCGGTGAGGCGATTGTCGCCGCGTCTGGTTTCCGCTCACCGGTTCCGGTGAGTTTCTGCGAAGCCGGTCAGGGGGCTGGGAGGCCCCCTTCCTTTTTTCTTCGCCGCGCGCTCCTGTTCAAAGGAGCGGCGGCTGAATGCCCCGACGTCGGCCGTCTCGCGCTTGATAAGCTGCTCTGGCGCTCTGGTCCGGCTAGCGGCTGAAGTCCGATCAGAGCTTCGCCAGCGCCTTGTCGACGGCGGCGTAAAGTTCCTTCATGGTCGATTCAGTTTCATCACCCATGCTGGAAAGACGGAACGCTTTGCCCTTCAATTTGCCGTAACCGGCGTCGATAAGAATGCCGCTTTCCTTCACCAGCTTCTGCAGCTGCGTGGTGTCCACCACGCGACCGCCCGGCTTCGCGCCGCTGTTGATGCAGGTCAGCGAAACCGATTCGTAACCCGGTTCCGGGAACAGCTCGAAACCCTGGCCTGTCGCCCAGTCGCGGGTCATCTGCGCGAGCTTCGCGTGACGCGCGTAACGGTTCTCCAGACCCTCGGCCAAAAACTCGTCAAGCTTGGACGACAATCCGTTGATCAGGCTGATGCACGGTGTGCTCGGCGTCATGCTGCTCTCGGCGTTCTTTTGGAACTCCTGGAAATCAAAGTAGTAACCGCGGTCAGTTAACGTCTTGGACTTCTCCAGCGCGGCGGGTGACGCGGCGAACATGCTCAGGCCCGGCGGCATGGCAAACGCCTTCTGCGAACCGGTGAGCAACACATCAATGCCCAGCGCGTCAAAATCAATCTTCAACGCGGAACACGAGCTGACGGAATCCACGATGAACATAACGTCCGGATACTTTTGTTTGAGCTTCGCGATGTCGGCGAGCGGGCTCATCGTGCCAGTGGAGGTTTCGTTGTGGATCAGCGTGAGCGCGTCAAATTCGCCGGTCGCGAGTTTCGCATCGATGGCGGCGGACAGGATCGGCTGGCCCCATTCGACCTGCAATCCTTCGGCCTGTTTGCCGCAACGTTGCGCGACGTCCAGCCATTTGTCGGAGAACGCGCCGTTCATGCAGCACAGAACCTTCTTCGCGACGAGGTTGCGCAACGCGCCCTCCATCACGCCCCACGCCGAGGAGGTGGAAAGGTAAACAAGCTGTTTGGTGCAAAAGACCTGTTGGAGCTGCGGCTGAATCTTCCCGTAGAGATCTTTAAAACCCTGGCTGCGATGGCCGATCATCGGCGCGCTCATCGCTTCGTAGGTTTTTTTGCTGACCTCGATCGGACCCGGAATGTGCAATTTCAAATGTGCCATAAAAACAAGGCGCGAAATCTTTCACAGGCCCGCCCGGCTGGCAAGGCGGAGTTCGGAAACGGGTGTGTTTGAAAGTGAGAGTCAGGGTGGAGTGAGTTCTCCGAACGAACTTTGGGCGCAAGGGGCGCGCTCAAATATCCGGCCTTCTCTCGCCCGTGCACCGTGCCCTCCGGAGGTTCGTCGTCTTCCTTCAGACATCGCAGGCTCGTTCGGAAAACTCGCCCCACCTTCCAGCATCCAGCGCATCCGGTTGACCCTCAGTTTCAAACGCACCCTTCGGAAACGGTTGAATTCGAGGTCGGCGACGCGTGGCACCGGTTTCACCCGACCCGGGAAAAAGAGGTTCACGCGAATGTTCACGAATGTTCACGAATGTTCGCGAATTGGGGGACCACGGAGGGAGGACGTGATCAGTGAATCAGTAATCAGTTTCCTGCATTCCTGTTTTCCTTATTCATTCGGCGTTGGTCATTCGCAAGGGAGACAGGTTGAAAGCGCTACTTTGGCAGTGCGAAACAGTAGTACATGTCGCCGGCCTTGGTGAAGGTTTTGCCACCGCCACCGGCGGCGATGATGACGTATTGCCGGCCATCAATTTCGTAGGTTGAAGGAGAGGCGTAGCCGCCGAATTTCATCTGGTATTCCCAGAGTAGTTCGCCGGTTTCCTTGTCGTAAGCATGGAACCGTTCGTCCATGGCGGCGCCGATGAAGACCAGCCCGCCCTTCGTCACGAGCGGACCGCCGAGATTGAAGGTGCCGGTCGGCGGTTCACCGCGTTTTTCCAGTTCCGGATACGTCCCGAGCGGGACGGACCATTTCACTTTTCCCGCGTCCAGATCGACGGCGTGCAGTTGGCCCCACGGACGTTTGTTCACGGGGAAACCTTCTGGATCGCGCCAGTCGTGGTGACCGGTCATCACCACCGGAATCTCGTTGGCAAAACTGAGTTCGAGATCCTTCACTTCGATCATCTCGTCATTCCCATCTTCGAACAGGAACGCGATCACGGCCCGCTTCTCGAGATCGCTGAACGAATCAAAGGACGGCATCTGGCCGCGACCGGTTTTCATCAGTTCAAGCACCTGCTCTTTCGTGAGCCGTTCGCGGACTTTTTGCAGCGAGGGCGACGCCGGGTTCAGCGGTGAACTCGTGCCGTGACAAAACGAACAGACGCCCTGATAGGTATGTTTCCCAAGTTCATTCAGCGTCAACCGGTCTTTTGGTTTGGCCGGCACCATCGAGCTCCACTCGGCCTCGTTGCTGGTGTTGACGATGACAACGTTGTCCTCCGGATCGAACGCCGCACCGCCCCATTCGTTGCCGCCGTTGAACTGCGGCAACACGGCCTTCTTTTGAAACGACGGCGGCGTGAAGATCGGCGCGGGATGAATCTCCTCAAGCTGCTTGAGCACGAACGCTCTCGCCGCCGGATTCAAATCCGTCACGTCGTTGGTCGTGAACCCCTGCGGTGTGAGACGAAATTCCTCCGGCGGAAACGGCTGGGTCGGCCAGCTGTGTTCGCCCGGGATGTCCGACAGCGGCACGGGAATCTCCTCGATGGGAAACAGCGGTTCACCGGTCACACGATCAAACACGAGAAGATGCCCCATCTTCGTAGGTTGGACGACGCAGTCGATTTCCGTGCCGTTGCGTTTCAGCTTTGCGAGCACCGGCGGAGTCGGCAGATCGTAGTCCAGCAGATCGTGATGAACGGCCTGGAAATGCCAGAGGCGTTCGCCGGTGTTCGCATCAAGCGCGAGCGTGCAATTGGCGAACAGATTTTGCCCGACGCGATTGCCGCCCCAGCTGTCGTAAGCGGCCGAGCCGGTGCCCATGAAAACAATTCCCCGCTCCGCATCCAGCGTGAATCCCGACCAGACATTCGCGCTACCCACCTTTTTCCAACTGTCGGGCGACCACGTGTCGTAACCGAACTCACCGGGATGCGGAATCGTGTGAAAGATCCATTTGCGCTCACCGGTGCGGACGTCGAACGCGCGGATGTGACCGGGCGCGGTCGGGTTGGGACCTTCACCCGTCGTGGAGCCGAGAATGAGCAGATCCTTCCAGACCATCCCCGGCGTGTTGTTGCCCACGCTCAAATAAAACACGTCGGTGTCGAAACCCTCGCGATGGCTGATGCGACCGTCCTTGCCGAACGTGGGAACGGGCTTCCCGGTTTTGGCGTCCAGTGCGTAGAGATAATTTCCTGCCGAATGAAAAATCCGGCGATCACTTTTGCCGTCGGTCCAATAAGCGACCCCGCGATTGATGCCGCCGCCACGGCCGCCTTCCCACGGATCAAATTCCCAGACGGGTTTACCAGTCACGGCGTTCAGCGCGGCGACCCGCAGCCCGGGCGTCGTGACATAAACGAGGCCGTCGACGATGATCGGGTTGCACTCGATGGTGCTGCCGACATCACCCGCACTCCACGTCCACGCGACCTCGAGCCGTTTCACGTTCGAGCGGTTGATCTGGTCGAGTTCGGAATAATGGGTGCCGCCGTAGTCGCCGTGATACGTCTGCCACTCGCGGTGGCTGGCCTTGGGATCGGCGGATTGGGCGGCCCAGCAAAGGGAGAGAAGTCCGGCAAGGCACAGTTGTTTTTTCATGGCGGATGGACGGGTTTGTAAAAGCCCCTCGACGGAAAGTCAAACTTGGTGCCGAGCGATGGTGCGTTTGAAACCATGGGACAGGATGCCGATAGCAACATGGACTCCGGTGCAAAACGTTTCCACTCCGGTTTGACGTTGTTCCGTGGTAGGGATCGTCGCTCCGCGCGGTCGCGACGGGCTTTGAGCGCATCGGTCTTTCACCAACCGTTTTGAACATACGAACCTCGGTCCGGCTCCCGGCGGCGCGCGCGGAGGTCGAAGGTCGACATCCCACCGGCCTACCTTTTGCGGAGATCGAAGTTCGACTTCCATATGTCCTGCCTGCGAATCTGATCAGCTTCCCCTTTTCGACAGATGTCGGCGGTCCGTTTATTTGTCGCTGTTCGATTGAATGACGGTCCGCGATTTCATCTCGGTGGCGGCGGCGGCATAACCACCACCTGCGCCGTCCACAAAATGGAAATGGCGGTCGGCGCGGTCCAGCACGACACACGTCAGCAACGCTTGCGACGACACGTGCAGACCGTAACTCAAACGGTTCTCCGCCTGACCGGCATCCAGCCAGTCGCGCAGAGCCTGGCGTTCGTCGGGCGTGCAGCTGAGAACCATGCGCAGCATGTTGTCGAACTTGCGGTAGTCGGTGTGCAACACCACTTCATCGAAGTAACGTCCCCAATCGACACCCAACGCCCGGCTGCGCTTTCGTCTGAACCAGCCGGCGAGCCTAGTTTCCATCGCCATCTTGATCGTGATGAGTTTTCGGATCAACGCGCCCAGGTGCCCGTGGTGGATGATGGCCTCGGCTTCAAGGCCGCCGAGACTGACGTTGAGCCGCAAATTCTTTTCGTTCGTGGGCCGGGCGGCGTGGCCGGTGCCGCAGATGCGTTCGATGGCGGCGAGGGTTTCCCGGTAACGACCGGCTCGCACTTCGGCAGTCTCGCCCTGCGCCTGGACGAGCAATGAAATAATTTCTCCGCGTGGACTGGCGATGCCCTGCCAGCGACATTCCAAACCGGCGAGATCGGGTTCTGGTGAATCCGCCGGAGGTTCGGTGGCGGGCGCGGCCTTCAACAGCCGTTCCGCCTCCGCGAGTCCGTCCCCGGCGAACATGGCCTGATGATAATTGGCGGTGTAACAAAAACGCGCGACCCGCGTATCCGCCCCGGCCGCGCGAAGTCGGGCGACGGAGAACAGGTCCGCGCGCAACGGCAATTCAAAACGGTCCCGGGCGATGCGGCGAAGGCCGGGCAGAACGCGTGCGGCGGGGGCGGCGAGTTCCGGCGGCACCAGCACGCAGCTGCCGTCGCCCGCGAAGAAGAACGGCAGTTCCAGCGAGCGATCAAGATTGAGCACTGCCGTGATGACGGCGGCCCCCAGCAGATTGACTTCTTTGTAACGGCCTTGGGCAATCGCGCGCGTGGAATCGATCACGTCCGCGCAGACGATCAGCCAGTCGTCGGGCACGGGATGAAAGGAGGCGGCCTCGGCGAGCGCCTCGAATTTTTCAACTGACGGAAGCTGGGTGAAAAATGTGGACATGTTTCATTACCGTTTTTTCAGAGCACGTCTCGCCGAATGCGAATCCAAACCGACGGCCAGACTCACCTCTTTTTCTTAAACGCCGAGCGCAGGAACCAGTGCCGTTTGAGACCCTGTACCAGATCGTCCGTGTTGGTCACGGCGGAGGAAATTTCGCTGAGAATCTCGGGATGCTCCTGAACCTGCCGGTTCAGGTCGCCGGTGATTTCGGAAAGGTTGTCGAGAGATTCGGTCAATGCGGCGAGCGAGACATTCAGGTTCGAGGAAACCGAGGTCAGGTTTTGATCGACGGACAGCAGCGTGGTGTCGGCAGTGCCGAGCGTGGTCGCGAGCTGTTCGCTGATGTTGGTGGGGAAGAGCCATTCGCCGAGTCCGCCCTTGGGTTCCTTGATCATCGAGGTGATCTCCTGAATGTTCAACAGGGTTGGTCGCGTCTGGGTCAACAGATCGTCGAGATTGACGGTCACAGCCGTGCCGCTGCTCAACAGCGTGTTCAACTGGTTGGTGAGCGTGAGGATGTTCGGCATCGCCAGCTCGACCTGGTTCAACAACGCTTCCGCGCGATCGTTGAACGTCGGCGATTCCACCGCCGGCACCCAGAACCCCTTCGTCTTCGCCGTCACCGGATGATACGCTCCGGCGTGGTAGATTTCCGTGATCTCGTCACGTTTCCAAAACACCATCGAACGAACCGGCTTGTCCCGATAGGTCGGCTCGCCGTCGATCCCGCGCGTCAGCTCGATGATCCGGTTGCCGAGCAGATCGGACGACGTGATTTTGGCGCGCGAATCAACCCACAGATAGCCGTAGTAGGGCGACCTCACGACGAACTCGACGTAGACGTTCGAGTGATATTGAAGACTCCACTGATCGTCCGCCGGCATCATTTCGACCATCGTGATTTCCCCGACATCGCGCCCCATCAACTTCACGGGATCGCCCACGCGAATGCCCGTCGCCGTGCGGAGGAACGTGTAGTACTTCGCCTTGTCGACCAGCCAGCCTTTGCGTTGCGCGGTGTGCTTCAGATAGTAACCGGTCCCGGCAATCAGCAGCAGCGCGGCCGTCGTGACAAACAGGCCCACCGCCAGCTCCATCCGGTTGAGGCGGGTGCGCAGCTGGGGGGTCAGATCGTGCAGGGCCATGGTTCAGTCAAAGGAATCGTTCGTTTCCGAATCGTGGAACAGTTCGGGCGCGGTGGCAACGAGTTGTTCCCAAGTCGGGACGGCGGTGAGTTCGCCCGCGTGCAACCGCGCCCATTTCAGCTCCGGAAACTCGCGCCATTGAGCGGGCGCCTCGCCGGTGATTACCAGTGCGGCGGGTCGCTCGACGGGCAATTCTTCACCGGCTTGGAGGCGACCAAGGAAATGAATCAGCCGCCGCCGGTTGCGTTCATCCAGTCCGGCACAGGGATCGTCGAGCAGCAGAACTTCCGGTTCCAGCGCCAACGAACGCGCGAGCTGGGTCCGGCGGGTCACGGAGAGGCTGACCCTGACGCTGGGTGACTGCGCGTGCTTCTCAAGATCCAAGGCGACGAGCAGGTTGCGGGTGCGTTGTTCAATTTCAGGATGGCTGCGACCGCCGTGATAAAGCAGCGGCAAGCGAATGTTTTCCAGCACGGTCAGGCGATGGAACAATCCCGCCTCGCGACCCAGCACCACACCGATGCGTCGCCGGTGCTTCAACGTCTCGCTCTCCGAGAATTTCGCCCAGTCATTTCCAAAGCGTTCGATGCTTCCGGACACGGGCCGTTCCAGACCGGCGATGGATCGCAGCAACGACGTCTTGCCTTCACCAACGGCGCCCGCGACGAACCACACGTCGCCAGCGGACACTTCCCAGTCGCCACATTCCACGCTGCCGGACGTTCTGGTAATTCTCGTCTCGCGAAAACGAATCAACGCGTCGGCAGGTAAAGTTTTGGAATCAGCGTTCATAGCGTGCCGAAGAACCACCACAGTGGGAAGAGGACGGCATCGAGCAGAAGGCAACCCGCGACGCCGATCACCACTCCGCGCGTCGAGGCGGGCGCCACGTCGGGCAAAGTGAGCGGTCGGGCGAGTCCGGCGTAACAGGTCGCCACCGCGATGATCACTCCAAACCCGGTTGTCTTGATGGCGAGAAGTGTAAAGTCGAACCAGGTGAGCGAACGAAAAATTTCGCCCGCAAACGTTTCCAGGGTCAGCGGCGTATCGGTCAGAAACGCGAAGACGAAGCCGAACCCGAGCGTGCCCATGACCAGGTAAACCGTCAGCGCGCACACGGCCGTCGCCAGCCCGATGATGCGCGGCACGACGAGGTAGTGAATGGGATCGATGGCCAGCGTTTCGAGGGCTTCGACTTCACCAAGGGCGCGGGAAGTTCCGAGCTGGACCACCGTGCTGGTGCCCGAGCGGCCGAGGACGAGGAACGCGGTGATCAGCGGCGCCAGTTCGCGGATCACTAGGGACACGACGAGCGGACCGATCAATTGTGTGGCCCCCAGTTTCGTCAGCAGAACGATGATCTGTCCCACGACGAACAGCCCGACGGCGGCGGCGACCACCAGGCCCAGCGGCAGCAGTTTCAAACCGTTTTGCGCCACCTGTTCAACCACGAGCGAGCGGATCAACGGTCGCGCCTGACGTCGGCGCGAGATGAGTGCCCCGGCGGAAATCAGTGCAAACGCGATCAGGCCTTTGACTGTGTCCAACGAACCCAAAGCCCAATGCCCCGCCCTCCGCAACGGCGGTCGGCGGTGATTCACATTCGGAACAGACTGGGCGGCGACTGGCATTGAGTTGGCAGGCTATGGATCGGCGTTCAAGCGGTCAAAGGACAATTGATGATCGGAATGTTCCCGATTCAAACCCGGAGTAGAAAAGCGCGTCACTGATAGAAATTGTGTTTGTCCTGGGTTTCGGCGAACGCGACATCGTGGCGTCGAGTTTACGATCCCGCTCGGGGGCACCCAAAAAAGAGCTCAACCAGGGGATGAATGATACGTTGGGAACTTGGAGTTGAGGTTGAAATTAGAGACTCCCCGCCTCGTTCTATGCTGCATTGACGGATCGGCACAACTAGGTGTCGGTTAATCTTACACTGTTGTGCCCGGCGGTCGTGCGGCGATCAAGTGACTGCTACGCTTGACTGTAAGCTGTTTGTGAATCTCACGGCAAAATGACACCAGAAAAACCGTCGGGTATCTTTACAGTTGCGCGTGGAAGAATGGAGTTCGGTTTAGTTTTGTAAATTGCTATTAATTGTAAGTCGTTTTGCTGCAAATTGTTATAATGTTTTACCGAAAGCATCGAATGATTGGGGTCTTCCTTGCTTTGTAAGGTGCCATCCAAACCCATCTCCGGGCGCGGTGAGCACAGAGCTCGAATCCTCAAACCAAGTAACCGCAAAATAAATCCAATGCTAAAGAAAATTCTCACGTTGTTCGTCGTTACGGCCGTTGTGCCGTCGGTCTGGGCTGTTGACATCACTGCCATCTACGGAGGGGGCAATCCGGACGGCGGCTGGACAGCCGATACGGACAGCGGCATCACCCTTGGTCTGCGCGCGAAAGGCCGCAACGATACTTCTTTCGCGGGCACCACTCCAAACGATGGCGCGGGAACTTACACGTTCGCTACGTTGGAAGGGGGATGTCCCAGGGATCGTTAAAACGAGGTGTTGGTCGGTTGGGTCATTGTGGTTTCTTGTTAGCGTATGATCAAGACGGAATTTCCTCGGCGGCTTCGGCCTCCACTACAGGCTCTGAGCTTGG
>JBDNGP010000326.1:0-5436 GCA_041689265.1 Verrucomicrobiota bacterium | reverse complement strand
TTGTCCGTTTCATTTTGCGAACGCCAAGGGGAGGGACTGGTTCCGGTCGCCCTTCGGGCTCCCTCCACCAGTCCCTCCCCCTCATGCCTTGTAGTGTATTGATTCTTCCCTTTGAGGTCACGGACTCAGAAACGGCGGGATTGTAATTCAAAATCGCTTCACCAACTCAAAGGTGTGATCGTCCGAGGTTGTGAGAGTTGAAATAGTTTTTGGTTCCGAATGCCCTGGCATGTTGTGCGAGGCGTCATGATTCCGCCTTTTTCCTGTTCGCCTTCTGGTGATCTGCCTATGCTGCCGGTTAAATAAAAGGACTATGCGACGGCGGGTATTTTGGCGGCGTTCGCTCTTCGACCAGAATTGATGCACATACATATCTACAGCCTTCACGGATTGTTTCGCGGTCATGACCTTGAGCTCGGTCGCGATGCAGACAACGGCGGCCAGATCATCTACGTCATGGAACTGGCCCGTGCGTTGAGTCAGCGACCGGAGGTTGATATGGTTCACCTGTTCACCCGACGCATTGATGATCCCGCCGTTGGACCGGACTATGCGAATCCGGTGGAGCAGGTTTCGGAGAAGCTCGCCATTCGGCGTATTTCGTGTGGTGGAAAAAAATATCTGCCCAAGGAGGATCTCTGGCCGCATCTGGACGAATACGTCACCAACGCCATTTCGCACATCAAGAGCGAGAAGGTGTTTCCCAACTGGATCCACGGTCACTATGCCGACGCGGGGTATGTCGCGACTGAACTGTCGTCCGCGCTGAATGTCCCCTTCGCACAGACTGGTCATTCGCTTGGCAAACCCAAGCTCGAAAAGTTAATGGAGTCGGGCATGGTCGAGGACGAGGCCATGGTGCGTTATGCGTTTGACCAACGTTTCGCCGCCGAGGACAGCACACTTGCAAATGCCGAGTTCATTGTCACCTCCACCGAACTGGAAGCGCAGAGTTACGAGGTCTATCCGTCGGCGAGTCTGGCGGAGTTTCACGTCATTCCCCCGGGCATTGATTTCAAACGTTACCATCCGTATCTGGACGATCTGTCCTCCACCGGCGACACGGACATCGTTCGCAAGCAGGTCACGCACTCGCTGCGGATGAATCTGGAGAAATTTTTCTCCAACCCGGATCGTCCGTTCATTCTGGCGATCTGCCGCCCCGACCGGAAGAAGAACATCGACGGACTGATTCACGCGTTTGGAACGGATCCCGAACTGCAGGCCATCGCCAACCTGGTCATCTTCGCCGGCATTCGCAGCGACATCTCGCAAATGCCCGAGGGCGAGAAGGAGGTGCTCACCGAGATCCTGCTGTTGATGGACAAGTACAACCTCTACGGGCGACTGGCCATTCCCAAGAAGCACAACAGCGAATTGGATGTGCCTCAGGTCTACCGGTTCTGTGCGGCCAAGCGGGGCGTGTTCGTCAACATCGCATTGACCGAACCCTTCGGTCTCACGTTGCTCGAAGCCACGTCCTGCGGTTGCCCGGTGGTGGCGACGGCCCACGGCGGTCCTCCGGAAATTGTGCGCAATTGCGAGAACGGCATCCTGGTCGAACCGGATGATACGGCCGCGATCCAGTCGGCGTTGAAGAAATTGCTGACCCAGGAGGAGCTCTGGCAACAAACCTCGAATCAAGGCATGCGAAAGGTCCGCGAGCATTACAGCTGGGACGCGCACGTCGCCAGCTACATCGAACTGGTGGAGGAGACGCGAAAGGTTTCCGAGGGCTACGGGCGAAAGAATCTGGCCAAGAATCCGAAACTTCATGAACGGCTAAAGGTCGCCACCAGGATGGTGATCTCCGATATTGACGGCACGTTGATCAGCGAGACCGGCGACTACTCCGGACTGGAGGAGCTCAAGGAGCTGTTGAGAAATCGCGGCAATGAGTTTGTGTTCGGCATCGCCTCGGGTCGCTCGCTTCCCAAGGTCAAGGCCGTGCTGGAGGAGTATGAGATTCCCACACCGGATGTCGTCATCTGTTCGGTGGGCACCTACATTTACTACGGCTTGGATTCAAGATTCATGGACAAAAATTGGATGAAACACATCGACTACGGATGGAACGCCGACGCGATTCGAGCGAGTTTGAAATCAGTGGAGGGACTTGAACCCCAGGATTCAGTCGATCAGAATCCGTTCAAGGTGTCTTACTTTATCCACGACAAGAATATTGCGGTTGATCACGTCATCCAACACCTGGGCAAGCTCGCGCGCAAAGCCAGCGTGGTGATCACCCAATCGGCTTATCTTGATATTCTTCCCAAGCGGGCCTCCAAGGGCCGCGCGGTACGCTACATCGGCAACAAGTGGTCCATCCCCATCACGGAAGCCGTGGTCTGCGGTGACGCCGGCAACGACGTGGACATGTTCACCGGGGTTTCGCGCGGCATCGTGGTCGGCAACCATGCCCCGGAGATGGAGGCATTGAGGGGAATGAAACGAGTGTATTTCGCACAGGGCCATTGTGCCGCCGGAATTCTTGAAGGACTCCGGGAATTCCGATACCTTGACTGAGGCCGTGTGCGCACCAAACCCGTCCCTCCCCTCGAATCAACGCCATGAACAACTCCCAGGACACCGTCTGGTTCCACCGCCACAGCGCAGCCTCGCTGACGCGCATTCTGCCGCGTCTGCGCGCGCGGTTCAAGGACGTGCCGGAACCGGACTGGCAGGCGTTTGCACTGCGGATGGAAGAGCATTTCGGGCGGCTGTTCACCATCCTCTACAGCCTTTACGGCAGGCACTATGACTTCTTTTATCACCTGGAAAGCATCCTCTCCACGGCGGTGGAAAGCTGGGTGGACCGCCCGGACGCCTTGAAGGCGCTGGACGCACAGCGCGAGACGGACCCCGCGTGGTATCAATCCCATCGCGTGCTGGGTTATGTCGCCTACGTTGATCTGTTCGCCGGTGATCTGAACGGGGTCCGCAAACGCATTCCCTATCTCACCGAGATGGGCGTCACCTACCTCCACTTAATGCCGCTGTTCCAGTGTCCCGCTGGCGACAGTGACGGCGGGTATGCCATCAGCAGTTATCGCGAAGTGCATCCGCCGCTGGGCACGATGGAGGAACTGGCCGCCCTTGCGGGGGATCTGCGCAACCACGGAATCAGCCTCTGTCTCGACTTTGTTTTCAACCACACTTCGGACGAACACGAATGGGCCCGGCAGGCCCTCGCCGGCAGCGTGGAACATCAGGAGTACTACCGGATGTTCGACGACCGCACCTACCCGGATCAGATTGAGAAGACAGTTCGCTCGGTGTTTCCGGACGAGCATCCCGGCTGCTTCACCTACCGCAACCGTATCAAGAAATGGATCTGGACCACGTTCAAGAATTACCAGTGGGATCTCAACTACGAGAACCCTGCGGTCTTCAACCGCATGGCCGGCGAGATGCTTTTTCTAGCCAACCAGGGAGTGGAGGTACTGCGCCTGGACGCCGTGGCTTTCCTCTGGAAAAAGCTGGGAACGAACTGCGAGAACCTGCCGGAAGCCCATCAGTTGATCCAGGCATTCAACGCACTCGTGCGGATCGCCGCGCCGGCCATGGTGTTTAAATCCGAGGCCATCGTGCACCCCGACGAAGTCATGCGCTACATCTCCACCGAAGAGTGCCAGATTTCCTACAACCCGAACATAATGGCGCTGCTCTGGAACGCCATGGCGACGCGGGAGGTGCGCCTGCTCCGGCATTCCCTGCAGAAGCGCTTCACCCTCCCCGCCCGCACCGCATGGGCGAACTACATCCGCTGCCATGACGACATCGGGTGGGCGTTCTCCGATGAAGACGCCCGGGAACAGGGCATCAACGCCTTCGACCACCGACGGTTTCTCAACGACTTTTACACGGGCATCCACAAGGCCAGCTTCGCCGTCGGCCTTCCCTTCCAGGAAAACCCGCAGACCGGCGACGCGCGGGTATCCGGTTCGGCGGCCTCACTGTGCGGGCTGGAGCGCGCGCTCAATTTGAACGATGCACATGAAGTGGATCTCGCCGTCCGACGCATGCTCGTGCTGCACGGCGTGCTTCTGACCATCGGCGGCATTCCGCTGGTGTATTCGGGGGACGAGCTCGGCGTGCTCAACGACTACAGTTACCAGCAGGACCACGAAAAACAGGCCGACTCCCGCTGGGTACACCGCTCCACCTTCGACTGGAAGCGGGCCGAACTCCGCAACGACGGAGCCCCCCCCGAGGCGCGTCTCTTTCAGGGCCTGCGCAAACTCATCCAGGTTCGCCAGAACAACATGGCGTTCACCCGTTCGGAAACGGAGATCGTCGATCCGGGCAACGATCATGTGCTCGCCTACTTCCGGCAGCATCTCGAACAAAGCCTCCTGGTACTGGCGAACTTCAGCGAGGAAGAACAGGAGATCGAAGCCCTCCGCCTCCGCCAGCTCGGCCTGCGCCGGACACTCACCGACCTCGTGGCCGGCATCCTGGTGATCGCCACGGAAACCCTGAAACTGGATTCCTACCAGATCATGGTGCTGGTCACCTCCCGACCCTCCTGAACAGCCACGCAATCCAGCGCCGGGGTTGGGATGACGCCGCCAAACGTGCCCGACACGCCGAAGCCCTGGTCATCGGTCATGATCAGCAGGATGTTGGGGCACCCTTGGATGGCACCACCCGTGGTGGCCGGGAGCGCTCGCATGCAGCAATCCCTGGCCGCTTTTCACCCCGAGTCAGATCACCGGCGGGTGGTGATCAGTAGACGCGGACGTTGATATCGCAGTCCTCGGCCGCCTTGCCCAGTTTCCCGTGGAGCACGGTTCCCATTTCTGAGGCGTTCAACTCGGCGGGGACCTGGGTGACAAACAACATGCTGCGCTTGTCCTCGTAGAGGTTCGCCGTCTTCACCCGGCACCGGTTGTTGTGGAGAAATTCCTGCCCCTCGCCGTAGATCGCGCGCACATCTTGTTTTCGATTCACGCCGATCTTGAGCCGCACCAACGCGTGCGATTCCAGCCAGTAAATCAAAACCCAGCGGCCAGGGTGACGAACCCGCCCAGGGCCCACTGATCCATGCCGCACGCAAGACCGATTGCCACGACCATGATCGCCTTGCCCGTCAGCTTGGGATCATCCAAGGCTGTCCAGAAACGCACGAGCGACCCGATACCGAAGATTACGAACGCCATGGTTGAAGAAAGCTTGGTGATTTCAGCCACAACCGCCCCCAACATACCAAGCACGATGAGCGTCTTCCCCTCTTCGATACCCGCGGCGGGGTCAGCCCTGACCGAGCGGCGGGGGCTCCATGAAAGAAACCACCCCGCCGTTTCTGAGTCCGTGACCTCAAAGGGAAGAATCAATACACTACAAGGCATGAGGGGGGAGGGACTGGTGGAGGGAGCCCGAAGGGCGACCGGAACCAGTCCCTCCCCTTGGCGTTCGCAAAATGAAACGGACAAC
>JBDNGP010000325.1:0-14495 GCA_041689265.1 Verrucomicrobiota bacterium | reverse complement strand
TGTCCGTTTCATTTTGCGAACGCCAGGGGGAGGGACTGGTTCCGGTCGCCCTTCGGGCTCCCTCCACCAGTCCCTCCCCCCTCATGCCTTGTAGTGTATTGATTCTTCCCTTTGAGGTCACGGACTCAGAAACGGCGGGTGATGTTGGCGTAAGCTGTTCCAATTGAATCCAGGAATCGCTCCACCGGAATGGCGTAGAGCCACGCGATGGGTGCTGTCATCCAAAATGCCCCCATGAAACCTCGCCAACTATTGTCGTCGATTGGTGGATCTGCCGGGAAATTTCTACGGACACAGATCGTGTAGCAGATCAAGTAGAGCCACGTTCCGGAGACGAGCGAGAAGAGCAGGGGGCCGAAGAACCAAAGGAAGGGTTTCTCCGGAATGTAGGTCTGGTCGTAGTTCCGCGCGAAAGCAGTCAGGAGCGTGAGCGCGATTCCAGTCCAGATGGCAGACGACGAACTCGCCACTTTTCGGATGGCGTCCTCGCGTCCGATCAGGAAGCTCAGGATATTCCTCGTGGTAAGTCGTTCGTTCATTGCGCTCGATTCGAGTTCGTTTGCGGCATCGCGATTGAGTTAACCCTCAACGATCTATTCCCATCACCTCAGCGTAGGGTTGGTCGTCGATAAAAACCTCCCGGATGATGCCCCTGCCGGACGGTGACACGGACACTTCCGCGGTGATTTTCCCGATTGGATTGCCGGTGCCCTCGGCGACGTAGTAGCGCTCGAGACCGTATTCGACACGCAACTCGTTTTCGGTCCAGGAATTCCGCACCGTGCCACTGATCACGACCTGGCCTGGCTCCGGGCCCGGAGGATCAAAAGAGGCGCTGACCGCTTCGTGAAAACGGTCGTGGTTTTCCAGAGTTACGTAAACGGTGCGGCCCTCCGCTTCATTGCCGGACGGCAACGGCGCGGCGAACAAGTTCGAGCGAAGCGTGCTGATCTTGTATCGGAGAATCACGTAGTCGCCCCGAAGCATGTCGCGTGGATCCACCGGCACGGTTTCGAGCAGAATGGAGATTCCACTCGCCCGGTGGTATCCGTGATACGCTGAGAGTCCGATGACAACGAAGGCCTGCACTGCGACGAGGAAAAGGAATGCTTTGGATTTCATGGTGTGAGCTCAGTTTGAGGGTTGTGTGGACGCGGAGTTGATCTGGCCGATCAGGCGTCTGCGCTGTTTCTCCAGATAGACGGCCAGCGCGATCATGAACACCCCGCCCGCGATGAAGACGGTTCCGGTGGTGAACATCGTGCCGAACAGTTTTATGTACGCGGTGATCAGATGGACGGCGATAAACGTGATCCCGATGTTGACGAACCACGGAGTCTGTCGAAGGAGTCCGACATAAGCCTGCACCAGGCAGAAGCTGAAAAGGAGAACTGAGGCGAGCCACGCCGATCCGTTCAGTTCGCGCATGGAATAGTCAACATTCTGATTGCTGTCGGTGATGATTCCCAGCCAACCCATTCCCAAAATGGCGACCAGGGAAAGCGACCACGTAAACCGCCATTGAACCGTCATGATCGTGAAGTTTCGTCGAATCCCAACGATCAACAGGCCTGCCAGAACCAATGTCGAGAGGGGCAGCAGCCACGAGGCGCCGCCGGTCCAATTGAATTCATCGTAGAAGAACGGGAGCGTGAGGGGGAACGCTGTCAGGTGGATGAGCAGCAGGCCGTGCTTCTCGGTCACGGAAGCGAACCAGTCCCGCTTGAGCCAGACGCCGAGCACGAGGAAAGCGAATGCGCACAGCAACATGATCAGGTAGATCTGATATTCGGGCAGGTGGTTGAACCATCCGGTTCTGCCGAAGAACTCGTAGGCGAGCCAGATGGAGGTCGCGAGCAGCGTGAGCACATGCTGTGTTTTGGACCGGAGCAGAAAGGCGGTGGGTGCGATCCCGATCGCCCAAAGCAGCATCGCGTTTTGTGGCCGCGAGCTGAGATTAAAGATCTGTCCGATCAAAGCGATGTTTCCGAGGAACAACAGGGAGCCCGTCAGGTTGAGGCTTTCCGCCACGGCGAGATGGCGTCCGGTATTCCTCAAGTGCCAGCCGCCGAGATGGCAGCCGGTCATGATCGCCACTCCGGCGACGATTTTGACGAGATCGGGAATGTCCTGCCAGTTGGCCGCCATGACGAGAATCAACCCGGCTGCGACCATCACACCGCCGATGATTGAAAAGATCATCAACAGCTTGTTGTGCGACCGGTTCAGGCCGAAGTATTCAATGATCGACTGCTGCTGCTCGTCGGAGATCAGCCCGGCGGAGCGGATTCGTTCGATGTCATTTGTGTTCATACAAGTTGTTGGTTGGTTTAAATTTCGACAATCAGCGGGACGTTGCCGTTCTTGGTAAGGTCGGGAAGTTGCTTAATTGTTCGAGTGGCAACTTGGGGTGAATGGCTGTGGGACGTCACTTCGGCATTTCCTCCGCGTTTGGTTGTTTTCCAGCAAACACCTTGACCATCTCATTCAGAAACAACCGGCGAAGCGCGTCGTAGCCGCGATCATTTGGATCTTCGAGATTTGCATGAAACCAGTAGTGCGGATCTTTGCGGGAATAATGTGCTCTCCAGAACTGGCGGCAGTGAATGCCGTGGCCGAGAAACGGTGTGTAAATGTCGACGAGATGCACGTTCCCGTGTCGCCTGGCCGTTTCAGTAATTATTTGGTTGTAATCTGCGTGTATCCTCAACCCATCAGGCCAGACCGGCAGACCGGCAGACCGGCTCGATGGATATCACCCAGGCCGTCAGTCGGATCGTAAATGTTTGCAAGAAAGATGTGGCTCCCACCCGGAAACGACCCCTCAATTTGAGCAAGCATAGTTTCGAGCCGGGTGGAAAAATTGGTGACCCACCCCTGGGCCTGATCATAGGCGGCTCCGTACATGGCTCCCTCTTTTGCTGGCGTACGACCGTAATTGTGAATGAGATCATTTCCGCCGGTCGTCATGAGGATCACGCCGACCACGTTCCTCGGCTGTCGGGTCAATTTGGGAACCTGCGTTCGCGCGTGTTGTGGTGACGTGCTCCCCGAAACAGAAAGGTTTGTGATAATCAAATTTGGGAAGACCACAGACAAATTGACCCCGTGAATCTCAGATGGATCATCAGCAGAGTTCTTTACCAACCGGTCAAAGTAGGAATGTCCCGGGGAGGCGCCAAATCCTGCGGTAACACTGTCACCAATTCCCACGAGCATCACCTCACGCGTGCCCCAAGGTTGGGTAAACGCGGTCCTATCGACAGCTGGGCCAGCCGCTCCAGATCCCATCGGTAGAACCATCCACATTTGCCACCAGACCCAACTGCCTGCGGCCACGAACAAGGAGGTGCCAAGAAACCACAGTAGTAATTTATGCTTTTTTTGTTTCATAGTGCCCCCGCTTCTTTCAATCGGTTTTCCAGTTCGCGATGGTTTACTTTTCCGGTGCCAAGCTTCGGAATCTCGCGAACGGGAATGATCGCCCGCGGCACGCAGAGATTGGTCAGGCCCTTGGCTTTGATGGCTTCGCGCACTTCGTCCATCTTCAGCTTCGGTTCGTTGGTGACACAGATGAGTTTCTCGCCCTTGTTTTCATCGGGTTGACTCAAGATCGCGGTCTGGCAACGGAGTCCGTACTGCGGGAAAGCACCGGCGAGCGCGTCTTCAACGGCGGTCAGGCTGACCATCTCGCCGCTCACTTTGGCGAAGCGTTTCATGCGACCCAGGATGGTGACAAACCGGTCGTCGCTGACACTCACGATGTCGCCGGTGTCATACCACCCGTTGAGCGCCTGAAACTCTTTGTTTGGTCCTTCGTTCAGGTAGCCTTTCATCACGTTCGGGCCGCGCACGTGAAGGCGTCCACCGGTGTCGACGCCGGGGACCGCTTCGAGCCGATATTCCATGCCGGGCATCAACCGGCCCGTGGCTCCTTCGCGATTGGCCATCGGCGTGTTCACACTGACACACGGCGCGCATTCGGTGGCGCCGTAGCCTTCGAGAATGCGCACACCGTATTTCTGCGACCACACGCGTCGCGTCGCGTCCTGGATTTTTTCCGCCCCAGCGAAGAGGTAGCGCATGGTGCGAAAATCATATTGATGCGCCTTGCGGGCGTAACCGTTCAGAAATGTGTTCGTGCTCAAACAAACCGTGCAGGCACGATCGTAAATGGCAGTCGGCACGATGCGGTAGTGCAACGGTGATGGGTAAAGAAAGGTGTACATTCCGCGGACCAACGGCAGCAACGTGCCCACCGTGAGACCAAAACTGTGGAACAGCGGGAGTGCGTTGAAGATGCGGTCCTGGTCGTCGAGATCTGTTACTGCCAGCATTTGCCGGATGTTGGCAAGAAGGTTGGTGTGCGAGAGATTGACCCCTTTGGGCACGCCTTCGGATCCGCTGGTGAACAGGATGACGGCAGAATCGTCACCACGTCGGGTGGTGCGGATCAGAGATTGCGGGGCAAAGGTGATGCGGAACAGGGCTTCAAGTTTCTGCGTCGCGGTCACACCGGCTTTGATGTCTTCGAGATAGATCAGTTCTATGCCTGCGTCGGCGAGTGAGCTGACATCAATTTTTCCTTTCTCGAGAAACTGTCGCGACGTGATGATCTGTTTTAGTCCGGCGAGTTCGGAGCATTGTCGCATGATGGTTGGGCCAGTTGTGAAGTTGAGAATGGCCGGGACTTTTCCGAGCGACCAAAGCGCCAGAAGAGCAAGCGGCATGGCATTCGCATTTGGCAGAAGCACGCCCACGCGTTCTTGTTTGAGGTCGATCTTGAGCGCAAATCGATTGGCCAGGACATCTGCTCCAACGAGCATCCGGCGGGCGGTGAGTTCCGTGAGGGTGAAATCCTCAAGCATCACTTTCTTCGGTTGCTTGCGGGCGGTGTCAATGATCGCTTCGGGCAACGAGTGCGGGCCGCATTCCATCTCGGTCTTGAACTGTTGGTCGACTATCCGGTCGCGGAGCCAGTTCGTCAGGAGATAACGGGCGTCGGTCGTGCTGATTTCGTGACCGGGCATCGGCGCTTCGAGAATGTCGCTGAAATGCGCGGTCACTTCGGGGAACCACTGCCGGCGTCCCGGTTGGCGTGACCACTTCAATCGGTTCGCGCCGCGGAGATAACACGTGATGACCTTGGCGTGAGTTTTGAAGAGCAGGAATCCGGTGCCGTCGAACACCTTCATCAACGAGCCGGTGTCCGTGATGCGGCCTTCCGCGAAGAGGACCAGGCGGCCGTTGTTCCGCAGGTGTTCGGCCATGTGTTTGACCGCGTATGGCGACGCGGTGTCGATCGGATACGTGCGCTTGTTGATCATCATCTTGCGATGTACCCAGGAGCTTTCCCCGACGGCGCGCGACACGACGAACTTCCAATCGTCATCGAGCAAAACGCCGAGAAACATCCAGTCCAGCCAGGAGACATGATTGGGGATCAGCAGAACCGGTCCGGGCGTCGTGAGCACGCCGGTGTTGAACGCCCGGAACCGAAAGAACAATTTGGCAATAAGATGGAGAATCGTTTTCATGAGATTAGGAAATTGTTTTTTGCCGCGAAAAGGCACAGAAGTCACAAAAGGTGGGGCGAGCACTCCGAGCGCGCTTTGATGAGTGTGTGACAGGGGGGGATTGTGGAGTGCGGTGGCAAGCGCAGCGCGACACTGCTTTCGCACCCACGATACGTGTCGGCACTAACGGCATTTCTCGAGCGCCCCAAAGCTCTGTCGCCGCGAGTGCTCTGCCGGCGCAGTCCAAGATTTGCTTTGCCTGACATGGCATTCTTGGTAATCGCCGAGACCAATTGGAATTGGTTCTCTGGTAGACTGTCAGTTTGCATTTTGGGGTTCATCGTTCGGATTCGTTTCGATTTTCAGTTTTCGTCGGGGAATCAACGCGACAATGAGTAGTGCGGCGGTGGCGAATGTGCAGGCAGGAGCGAGCCATCGATCTGGTGGGACGCGACCGGGCTGGTCCAAAATCATCTCCCCGCCAATGATCTCTTCATCGCCGGGAAATGAGGCTGTGGTTTCGGTGATGCCGTTCGCATTCACCAATTGCGAGATACCGGAGCTGGCGATGCGAAAGATCGGGATGCCATGTTCTGCGGCGCGAATTTGCGGAACACGCGCATGCAATTCGTGTTGGTAGGCACCCCAGTCAACCACGTCCATCGTCGGGTTCAGGATGCCCTGCGCGCCGAGTGCGACCATGCCGTCGATTACCCGCGTGTAGCTCAAATCGTAGCAGGTTGGGATTGCAAGTTTGCCCCACGGAGACTCCCAGAGTGCGATTTCGGGCGCGGGCAGTCCGTCGGCGAAGAACTGGATGGGCACGCTTTTTGCCTGCTTGAAAACAATCTCGCCATTCGGGTCAACGACGAATGCAGTGTTGTAGTAATTGTCGCCGACCGGATCTTTGCCTCCCGCGACGAGATACTTCTTGTGGGTTCGGCACCACTCGCGGGTTGGTTCGGGAATTGTTTTGTCGAAGGTGTATTCGCTCAGCATGAAGAGGTCGGCATCCGGAAACTTGGCCAACGCCTTGTCGAGGAGTAGGGGGACGTAGGATTCGAGCGGGAATTCCGCCTGAATTCCGGCGACTTTCAAGATCCGCGCGTCTTGATCTTGCGTCGCGGGTTTCCGCGAAGGGAGGTTCACGGCGATGGCCATGACTGCCAGAATTGCTGCGAACGAAACGTAGCGGATTCGGCCTTTTCTGCTGAGAATAAATGCCGCCAACCCCATCACGATGAAACTCACTCCGGACATCCCGAACCAGAGCAACCAGGAGGATTGCGGATTACCGGACAACGTGTAGCCCGCGTTGATCCACGAGAAACGAAGGTAGTAGAGTTCGCTCCGGAAATACTCCACGCCGGTCCAGAGCACGGGGAGAGAAATCAGCCACGCCCGTACGCCAAGGCGGGTTCTCACGAACCAAGCGATGACGGAGAACATTCCCAACCAAAACGAGAGCACGAGCCAGAGCAACAAGGCGACCGGTCCGAAAATGGCCCAGAAGAACGGCAGTTGAGGGCCGTACAATAGGAAGCCGATCACCAGCGAGGGGTAGAATGACAGGCGACGTGTTCTCGCCAGAGACATGCCGGCCATTCCCATCAGGAAAACGAGGATCAGAAAACTCAACGCCGGGACCGCGTAGCTGAGATGCAGTGCGACGACGCCGACGAGAGCGAGTCCGAACGTCTGCCACAACTTGAGACCGGTTGCCAGCGCGCTGTTATTGTTGATCTGTTCGTTCATGGTTTTCTCCACTCATTTTCTTTGATTACTTGTGCATTTTCTCAGCTGCTTCCAATTTCGGGATTCTCAGCAGGAACGTCAGGAACACCAAACCGATCGACAGGCAGAGGAATACGAAATGGGATGCGGTGATCTTCTCGGATAGCGGCCCCAATGAACCATGCAGTTTGGTTGCGCCCATGACGAAGCCGGCACCAATCAACATCGCCAGATAATCGACGAAGTTTTGAACGGCGATGGTTTTGCCCAATTTGCTGTGATCCGACTCGTGCTGAAGCGAGGCGTTAAGCGGGATCAGGAACATCCCAGCGAAGACACCGATGATCGCCAGCACGAGAGTGATCAAAATGAAGCTGGCTCCGGTGTTGATGAACGCCAGCGGGACGATGAAGATCGCAATCAGGATGGAGTAGAGCCGGGTTCTCCGCAGGTCACCGGTCTTGTGAAACTGACCGACCAGCACGCTGCCAATGATGATGCCCACGGCGAGCCAGAGTTTCATCGAAATCAGCCGGGTATTGGTGACGTCTCCGGTGCCGTCATTGAGTACTTCGAGTCCCCAGCTTTGCAAATTGGTTCGCATGGTTGCACCGATGAACCAGAACATGCCGCAGCCCAGCAGCACTTTCCCGAGTCGCGGATGAAACAAGAGTTGTTTCAAGCTGATTACGAACGAACTCATGGAGTCAGAGAGTTGAGCGTCTGGGTTCTCCGGGGTTCGCGTCATGGCAAGATTCAGCGCCAACGACACGGCATAAATCCCGGCCACAACCACAAGGCAGGTCGTCAGCGACAAGTGGTCGATCAATGCAGCACCCACACCCAGACCTGCCAGAATGCCGACCAACGTCAGCATTTCAACCGAGCCGTTCGCTTTGACCAGCCGATCCACTGGGACGATTTCAGGCAGGATTCCGTATTTGGCGGGTGAATAGACGCAGGCTCCGATTCCGATGATCAAGTAAGCGAGCGCGAACCAGCTGCTACCCATCAAGAGGCCGACCAGCGCGAAGAGAGTTCCCAGAATCTTGATCATGTTTCCGCCGAGCAACCATCGGGTCTTCGGCCAGCGGTCGTTGAGGAAGCCGGCCAGCGGAGCGAGCAGAATAAAGGGGATGAAGAATACCGCGCTGTAGAGTGCGTTGGCCGAATTGACCTGTGCTTCGGTGATGGTGCCCGCTGCGCGAGCAAAGGTGAGTGGTCCAAGGATGACAGCGAGGATGGCATTATCGCCGAACGCGCTGAGAAACTGACTGCCCAAAAGGAGCGGGTAATTTCGATTGTTGTTCATTATTTTGATAGGTTTGCGGCGACAACGCCCGCGGTTTCTTCGATTGTTTTGAGTTGTTGTTTGAGCAGCGAAAGCTGCTTCAGCGGAATGCCTTCCAGGGCATTCTCTGTGCGTTCGTGATACTCGGGGAGAATGGCGTCCATCAGTTTGTTTCCAGTTGCTGTCAGAGAGACATGGTAGGCGCGCCGATCTCCGGGAACCGGCCGGCGATGCACGAGTCCGCGCTTCTCAAGCCGGTCGACGAGTCCGGTGACGTTCGATCGGTGGGTGATCAAGTCGCGGCTCAGATCAATCTGGGTCCGGCTTTCGTCAACTCCGTGGAGAAGGTTGAGGACGTTGAACTGGCTGGGAGAAAGATCCCACTGTGCGAAGAAAAGGCGGCTGGCGTTCCAGATGGTTTCCGATGTCTTCAGCAGCTGCAGCAGCGTCTGATAGCGGGCCCCGTATTCACTGATGTTTTTGTTCACGGGAGAATGTCTACAGATCAATTGTTCACAGGTCAACAATCAGGTGCATTGATTAAACTGATGGGAACATTGGGCCGGCTGACCATTGGCAGGTCGCCAATATCCGGCGAGTTCCTGACAATTCGGATGCTTGAATCCCGCGAAAGGGGCGTCTAGGCTCCGCCCGTGTCCTGGCCCCCGGACAAGAACTGGTTCCTGATCGCCGTCATTCTGTACGGCATCGCTTCACTGTACACGTTCTTCCTCTGGCGGAAGGGCTTCCGGCGCGACGACTGGGTCTGCTACGGATTGCTGGCTTCTGGTTTCGTTTTCCATTTCGTTGCGATGGTCAAACGCGGGCTTTCGCTGGATCGCTGCCCGATCGACAATCTTTACGAGGCGACCTCCTTTTTCATGTGGGCGACTGTTGCAATCTACCTAGTCGTTGGTTGGTGGCCGCGCGTTCGCTTCGTCGGAGCCTTCGCGTCGCCCCTGCTGTTTGCGGTCGGAATCTTCGCCATGTTTCCCGGGCTTGATCAGAAAGGAATCGAACCACGATACATCAACGGACCAGTCTCGGCTCACGCAGCGATGATCCTGCTGGGCTATGGCGCGTATGGAATCGCGGCGGTGGCGGCGGTGATGTACCTGAGTCAGGAACACAATCTGAAGTATCGGAAGATGATGGCCATCCAGTCGCTGCTTCCTCCCATTCAACGCCTGGAAAAATTGAATACCCGGATGCTGATCGCCGCCCAGTTGTTGCTGACTTTTGGTCTGGCGATGGCGCCGTTCATCGTGAAATCTGGGCCCCCGGCGAAGCTCTTCACCGACGCGAAGTTTCTGTGGTCGGTGCTTGTCTGGTCGATGTACCTCTCTTTGATTGTTCTGCACTGGCGGAAAAAGCTGAACGGGCATCGTCTGGCCTGGGGTTCGGCCGGAGCGTTCGTGTTCGTCATGCTCACTTTTTGGGGAACCAATCTGCTGTCCAAACTGCATCAGTAACCAAATGTCCGTTGTCGTCGTAGGTTTAAACCATCGTTCAGCGCCAATCGCGCTGCGCGAGAAGTTTGCTTTTGCAGAACGCGAGATCCCGGATGCTCTTGGTCGAATGCGGGAGTCCGGGTTGGTCGAGGAAGCGGTGATTCTTTCGACCTGCAATCGCCTGGAAATCTACGCAGCAGGTTCGTTGCATCCGAACGAGATGGTCGTGGAGATTCAGAAATTCCTGTTGAGCAGCCGCAACGTGACCGAAGCTGTGGGCACGGAGATTTACTCCCACTCTGATTCGCACGGTGTGGAGCATCTGTTCAAGGTGGCCAGCGGGCTCGACAGCATGTTGCTCGGTGAAACGGAGATTCTGGGTCAGCTAAAAAAAGCCTACGATCTCGCGCTGCAGCACAAGTTTACTGGCAAGACCCTGAACAAGGCGTTTCAACGTGCGTTCAATGTGGCCAAGCAGATCCGCACCGAAACAAACATCCAGCGTGGGAGTGTGTCTGTTGCCGCCGCGTCGGTGGAACTCGCCGAGAAGATTTTCGACAAACTCACCGACAAAAAAGTGATGGTGATCGGGGCGGGGGATACGAGTGAAAAAACCGCGCGCGCGCTGCTTTCGCGCGGCGCACACAGCGTCATCGTTTCCAACCGGTCATTCGAGCGGGCGCAAATTCTGGCCGAAGCACTCGACGGCAAGGCGATTCGTTTCGACGACTGGTCGGAGGAATTTGCGAAGGTGGATATCATCATCAGCAGCACCGCCGCGACGCGTTTTGTAATTGATCGCAAAAAGCTGGAGCCGCTGATGCCGAGCCGCAAAGGACGACCGTTGTTGTTGATTGATATTGCTGTGCCGCGCGACATCGAGCCGGAAGTCAATTTCATGGAGAACGTGTTTCTCTTTAACATCGATGACCTGCAGGCGATCGCGGACGACTACATGGATCAACGCAAGAGCGAGATCGCGCAGTGCGAAAAGATCATCCGCGAAAAGGCCGCCGGACTGTTTCGCGAACCGGAACACGTCCGGATGAACCAACAGAACCAACAGGCGGCGGGAGCGTCCTGAAATTTCATACATGTCAAAAACGATTTACATCGCTACCCGGGGAAGCGCGCTTGCGCTGGTGCAGGCCAACCAGATTCTTGACCAATGCCGGGCGGCCTTTCCGGATCGCAGCTTCGAGCTGAAGATCATCAGGACGACCGGTGACAAACTGCAAACCGCGTCGCTCGCGAACCCGGACGCGATGCTGCCCAAAGGACTTTTCACTAAAGAACTGGAAGTCGCGTTGCTCAACGGCGAAGCGGATCTCGCGGTTCACAGCTTAAAAGATTTGCCGACCGAGTTGCCGGACGGGTTGAAGCTCGGCGCGGTCACGGAACGGGAAGATGCGCGCGATGTTCTTGTGACTCGGGGCCGGTTCGGTTCGTTGAAGGAACTTCCGAAAGAGGCGGTCGTTGCAAGCGGCAGTCCGCGTCGCCAGACCCAGATTAAACAACTGCGACCCGATCTGAAACTGGTCGAGATTCGCGGAAACGTCGGGACGCGGTTGCGAAAACTTTCCGAGCAAACGGAACTGCATGCCACGATGCTGGCGGCGGCGGGCATGAAGCGCTTGGGGTATTCGATCAACGACGCGGGCAAGCTCGGGGGCACCGACGTGCCGGACAATATTTTTGTGATTCCGTTTGCCGTGACCGAAATGATTCCGGCGGTCGGGCAGGCGGCGATTGGTTTGGAAATTCGCGAGAACGATCCCGAGATTCAGAAAATCATCGACCGGCTGAATCACGCCGATACCTGGCATTGCATTCGCGCCGAACGCGCGTTTCTCAACGCAATGGGAGGGGGGTGCCAAAGTCCGGTGGCAGCGCACGCGGTGATACTTTCGGGACGAATCCAACTTGAAGCCGTCTCGTTCCAAACTGGCAGTGCAAATTTTGGTTCCGGAGTCGGAGAAGTGGGCGACCCGGAAACAGTCGGCAAAGTTGTCGCCGCCATGGTGGACGCGCCGAAGATCACCTGATTGTTCCTCGAAGGGCATCACGCGGAAATTCGAAAAGGGGACGAGCGCTTGACTGCTTTGTCAAAGCTGAAGCCAGAATTGCCATTGCCAAGCGGAAATTGTTGGAAAACTTGAAAACTTAGGCTTCACATCCGGCCGGTCAACGTGTTCCATCCGTGGCCAGTTTAACATGCCTAAACGCACTGATATCCACTCCGTTCTCATCATCGGCGCAGGTCCCATCATCATCGGACAGGCGTGCGAGTTTGACTATTCCGGCACCCAGGCCTGCAAGGCGCTGCGGGAGGAGGGCTACCGCGTCGTGCTCGTGAATTCCAATCCGGCCACCATCATGACCGACCCGGAGTTCGCCGACCGCACCTACATCGAGCCGATCACCCCCGAATGCGTGGAGAAAATTATCGTTCGCGAACTGGCTGAGATGAAACGGCTGGGCGCGAAGGGCGAACTGGTTTTGCTGCCGACGCTCGGCGGTCAGACCGCGCTGAACACGGCGATGAAGCTGCACGAATCCGGCGTGCTGGAACGGCTCGGCGTTGAGATGATCGGCGCGAAGGCGGATGCCATCGAACGCGGCGAAGACCGTCAGATTTTCAAGGACCTGATGCTCACGATTGGTCTGGATGTGCCGTTAAGCGGAACAGCGCACAACATGGCCGATGCCAAGGAAGTGGCCGAGCGCATTGGCAAGTTTCCTCTCATCATCCGTCCGGCGTACACGTTGGGCGGAACCGGCGGTGGCATCGCCTACAACCGCGATGAGTTTGAAGAGATCGTGAAGCGCGGGATCGATCTCTCGCCCGTGAACGAAATCTTGATCGAAGAATCTCTCCTCGGTTGGAAGGAATACGAGATGGAGGTCATGCGGGACAAGGCGGACAACTGCGTGATCATTTGTTCCATCGAGAACTTTGATCCGATGGGCGTCCATACCGGGGATTCCATCACGGTTGCCCCGGCGCAGACCTTGACGGACAAGGAATATCAGATCATGCGCGACGCGAGTTTCGCGGTCATCCGCGCGGTCGGAGTTGAAACTGGCGGATCAAATATCCAGTTCTCGGTTGATCCCGACACCGGCCGGATGATCGTGATCGAAATGAACCCCCGCGTCAGCCGGAGTTCGGCGCTGGCATCCAAGGCCACCGGTTTTCCCATCGCGAAAATCGCGGCCAAACTGGCCGTCGGTTATCTGCTCGATGAGATCAGGAACGATATCACGCGCGTGACTCCCGCCAGTTTTGAACCGACCATTGATTACGTGGTCGTGAAGATTCCGCGGTTTGCGTTTGAGAAATTTCAGAATGCCGATCCGACTCTGAACACGCAGATGAAGTCCGTGGGTGAAGCGATGAGCATCGGCCGGACGTTCAAGGAAAGCCTGCAAAAATGCCTGCGCTCAATGGAGATCGGGCGCAGCGGCTTGGGCGGCGACGGAAAATCATGGCGGGTGGGCGTCGACGTTTACGGCGACCGCGAGATCCTCCCGAAGAACGTGATTTCCAAAAAACTCACCAAGCCCAACGCCGAGCGGATCTTCTTCATCCGCCACGCGCTCCGGGCCGGGTTCACCGTCGAAGAAATCTTCAACCTCACCAAGATCGACCGCTGGTTCCTGACTCAAATCAAGGAGCTCGTGGATTTTGAGGAGGAGCTGGCAGGGGCGTAGAATTAGCGGGATTGCCAAATTTCCTGAAACCGCTAGAGTTTTCGCATGAAGGCAGATGCGGCCATACAAGAGCAATTCCTCACGGACGCAAAGGGCAAGCGCACCGCCGTTGTGCTGGATTTGAAGACTTACGAGCAACTGCGCGAAGCTGAACAGGAACTTTCCGATATCCGCGACTACGACGCGCTCCATGACTGCGCGCACGCGGAAATCGCCGCCGGACAGTCCGCCACGCTGACAAGTTACCGCGCCAGCCGTAAGCGCAAGGCGAAATGAAATACCAGGTCATCCTGCCGAGGTCGGTTCAAAAGGAACTGAACCGTCTGCCGGAGGATGCAGCCAAGCAGATTTTGGCGCGACTGGTCGAGTTGGAAAGCAATCCACGCCCGTCACCCGTAAAGAAACTCAGAGGCCGCGATGCCTGGCGAATTCGGGTTGGTGATTACCGGGTGATTTACGAAATCCACGACCGCGTTTTGCAAATCATCGTCATCACCGTTGGCCATCGCAGGGAAATCTATCGCTGACGTCGCGTAACATCTCTCAACCATGAATTCCCAACTTCACCAAGTTCAGATCAAGAAGATCGTGAATTTCCAGAAGGGGCTGTCGGGCGTAAAGAACAAGCACAACACCAATGACGACAAATGAGGGGCAACTGATTTTTGGACCATCTTTGGTTAGTTGTTAGATGGGTTTTTGGCTTCGAATTGGGCCGGGGTTTGGTCGTCGAGGGAGGAGTGTTTGCGGTGGTGGTTGTAGTAGGATTCGATGAAATCGAAAAGCTCG
>JBDNGP010000324.1:0-5889 GCA_041689265.1 Verrucomicrobiota bacterium | reverse complement strand
TCCGCGTGTCCCCGGTTCGAACCCGGGTCCAGCCACCACTCCCACAACGACTTACAGAAGTTCAGAAAGAGCAAGAAAACGAGTGGCTTACCGTTGGCTTACTTAATTCCCTCACCAAGACGCCCCTTTCCCAAACTCCCAGCCCGTCGTTGATTGATCGCAGTTTGACCTTCCCCTTGCGCAGATCGGCCCGGGTGTGTTTTGGTTCTCCAGTAAAGCTCCCCCCCACCCCCACGAGCATGAGCAACAGCGTCAGTTGGGCTTGGGCAATCTCATGGCTTCGTCCGCTACAAAAAAAAGTCCCGGTCGTCGCTACCCGCCAAGGTTCGACGACCGGGTTTTTCGCGCCAGGCTGAAAAACTTTAACCCACCACGCGGAGGGGAAAGACCCGGCGAAATTTTAACCCAAACTCGCGATGATCGAATCCAAGTCCGCGAGCAGCGGACCTGGGTCCGGCGCAGATTCGCAGAGCTTACGCGCTTCGTCGGCTTCGGATTTGAACGCCAGTTCCAAATCGGCCAGCGCAGTTTTCAAGTAGTTCACGAGACGGCCAGCCGTTGCGCCAACAGGATCTCCGGCGGCCTGATTCGCGACGATCGACAGATCGCCAGGCGGCGTGCCGCCTGCGGAGACTAGAGTCAAAATGCGCTCATCGAATATCTCTGAGTGCCCTTTGGCGACCAGGTGATACTCGCGCACGTTTGTAAGTCGCTCAGCGAGTCTTCGGCAAGCATCAACCGCTTGAGTCGCCGGTCGGCGTGACTCGTGCCACTCAATGTTTTTTCCCCGAAGAGCCTCCTGCTCAGATTTGAACCGGGTTTCCAGTTCCAGAATTTCGGCAGCTTGGCGCTCAGCTTCGGTCGGTGGCTGTGTATCCACCGCGACGTGTTTCTTTTTTGGGATGTGCGTCATTTCGGCCATCGATTTCAGTTCGTTTGACATGATGTTTTTTTGTTGAAAATTTTAGTCTGTGAGTTTTCCGCCGCGCCGCATGAAATCGGCTTTTTCTTGCGGCGACAACCTTGAAAAGCTCGTCCTGGCCATAATTTTGTCGCCGTTTTCGAGATCGCCTGCGCCCGTTGAAAGCGGCCTGCAACCGGTTCCCGCTAGGATTGTCGCGGCCCTTCGCGATGCCTCACTTTTGACTTGCTCGCTTGGATTCGCTTTGAAAGATTCAAACTCGGCGGCCAATGTTTTGTAACCGTCGGCCATCGCGTTCAATTGACCACGCAATCGCGATTTCTCCGTTTGAAGTTCGTATACGCTCGGCAACGGCAACGCGCTAGATGCGGCGCCAGGCTTCGGGCTTGACGCCGTGAGCGTGCGTGAGCCAGCCACGTTGCCGGTCAATTGGATTTTCGCCTGCGGACGCTTCCATCCAGCGAAGAACGTCGTCATGCGTTTAATCAATGACGGCCCGCCTGCGCGGACTTTTGCACCAGCCGCGTCCAGCTCTGATCGCGTGCTTGGTTTGCTCGCAACCCCTGCAATTTTCAGTGCGTCCGGGGAGCGGTCGGATAGTCTTTTCAGTGAGTTTCCGCGTTGGTTGTCGGAGGCCTCGGCTCGGCCAATGTGCTCAAGGTGTTTTTTTATAAATGTATCCATAGCTTTTTTAGCAGGTGGGTTGAAGGTCGGTTGCTACGAGTTTTTTAACTTCGTCAACCTGCGATGGATTGAAAAGCAAGTTCTTCAATTTGCCGGTTCGGTTGACCGCAACAGGATCGAGTTTTCCGGCGTTTGCCAGTTTGATGATAGTGCCGACAGGCACGTCGGCCAATCGGCTGATTTGTGAGGCTGAGAGTAGTTCGTTTCGCATGAACGTAAGGCACCAATCATTGTGTGCTTGTCAAACTTTTTGCGTTTTGAATTTCACACATTCAACTGCGGGACGATCGTGGACATGTAATTCTCCGCGATTTTCTGAAGGCGATCCGTGTCATCGGTTACCCGGGCGCCACAAATGTCGCTCAGACGTTTTTTGAAAGGCTCGATGAACCAACTCGGCACGCCGCAGCCGATCGCCGTCATCGCGTTCGCACAGATCGATTCTGCAAATCCAAGTTTCCGCATGAGGACACGGAATCCTGGAACGTCTCCCGGCGTGAAGTTCAGCAGCTCGCAATCGACCGCCTTCAGGTGTGCGAAATCTAACCACATCGCGAGCACCTCGAGTCCCTTCACAACTTCGGAACGGTTGACCAGCTCGCCACGTTCTCGACGTGAGTCTTGGATGGCTTTGTCGTATTGCCTGAGTGAGTTGGAGATATCCAACCATGTCCTCCGGGTCAACCTCACCTCCAATGGGTCGCGCTGCTCGATGGCCTCTTCCAGCCGCGTGTATGCCGACGCTTCCGCCGCTTCCAGACGGTTCAACGCTGCCGCCGCGCCTAATTCCTGCAAAGGGGCATCTTCATTACCATCCGGCATGATCGACACCCGGCCAGCGTCACCGAGTCGGACACCCGGTGGAATGTTTTTGCGACCGGCCAGCCACCGCTTCATTTTTTGAATCGATTCAAGCGGGGCGTTTTCATTCCGCCAGGTGCGCGCCGTGCGCTCGCAGACGTTGTATTTTGCGACGACCTGAGCCGTCGTCATGGGCTTCGTTTTTTGGGATTTCGTTTTCATAAAATTGGGTTTGTGCCAACCGTCGGCAAAAAAGTTTTTGGTATACTCGGTCAGAGACCTTCGTAAATGACTCTTAACCCGACTTCCACCACTAGGCAAAAGATTCCTTACCGGGTAGGGGGGTTACCAGCGGTGGCCCTCGCGTGGCCACGGCGCGAGCTCTTCGACCTTCGGTGCCGTTTTCAGCAGCTCAACTCGGATGAACCGGCCGAGCTGTCGGCGGTCTATCTCAGCGAAGCCCTGCGACAAAAGCTCGGCGATCCGTAGATCATCTGCCTCGCTGAATATCCAGACAGCCACTCGCTCGCGTTCGGCCAGGCTCTCGTGATGGGATGCGCTTTTCATCGGCGTAACCTTCTCGGATAATCACGCGCGACGGCGTGTCTGGTGCGGGGTGAATACAGGTTGGTGATCAACGCTTCCGGCAGTGGCCGTAGTTCATCGAACGTGCCTTGCGCCGGGGATGGCGGGTGTCCTTGATATTTTGGATATGCGTGGTTCATTCAGCTTTCGGTTTGTGGCTTGCGAGCGTTGCGAGCGTAGAATGAAAAATTCCCCAAACTTTTCCTTAAGCTCTTTCCGCGAGACACTTTATGGGAAAAAGTCATTACTGCACTCGCAACGCTCGCAAATAGTAAATTCATTAAGGAATTCGCGTTTTTCTTGCGAGCGTATCCCTGAAAACTTGCGAGCGTTGCGAGCGTAGTTTTCATGTCATTTTAGAAATTAGAGCCTGATTCATCCAAACCCGCGTGTTTGCGTTGCCGATAATGGCGTCGTGCCACCCCCGATTAATAAGCTGAGTCCCCAGCCCCCTCTTGGTTTCCGGCTTGTGGATGCCTTCTTTGTCGGCCCAGTCGAGATATTCTTTGAACACGTCAGACTTGGAGCAATAGGAGCCCCGCTCGGTAACAAACCGTTCGCTCACAAAGTCGCTCAGTTCGTCTGATTGCTGTCTGAATTCCTGCGTGGCGACGTTGCAAGATTCTGGAATTATTAGCCCGCGCCCCTGCCATTCAATCGCGCCTCGGATCACCCAATTCAAAATGCCTGGCATCTCACCGGCGAGTTTTGAACCAAGCAAGCTGTCGCGTTTTTCTGGCGCGATCTGAACCGGCCAGTCAACTAACACAAACCGACGCCAAATCCCATCGTCCGAACCGGTGATTTTCGGCTTGTGATTCCCTACCAGAGTGACCTTGTAGCTTGGGAAGTATTCGGTGAAGTTCGCGTAATGGAAGCGGCCTTTAACCTTGTCGCCGCCCGTGATTGATTTCAGGAGTTGCTCGTTGATATTTTTGTTCTCGGCGTTTTCCTCGCCCAGTGTAAACCGCGTCCCGCAAAGGTTGGCGATCTCAAGTTGTGGCAGCGTCCCGCGCCCTGATAAATAGACGAACGCGTCCGTCAACTTTGCGCCATAGGTGCCAGCCAACTTCAAAATACCCTGTTCTAGATAAGTGCCTTTACCGTTCGCGCCTGTGCCATAGAAGAACGGCAAGACGTGGTCTCGCGTGCTCCCCGTGAACCAATAGCCAGCTAGCCGTTGCAGAAAGCCGCGCACCTCTGGGTCGGGTTGGACCTCAATTAGAAACCGCTCCCACGTCGGCGCTGTCGCTTTCGCGTCGTAATGTGTGCCGCACCTGCGCGTGACTAACTGGCCTTCGTTGTGGCCGGTGAATGAACCGTTGCGTAAATCAATGGCGCCGTTCTCGACGCCTAGCAGGAATTCGTTAGCGTCCAGATCCTCAGCTTTGACCGTTACCTGCGGGTCCGCTTCCGCGAATGACAAAGCGGGCTCAATTCGTTTTTTGTTGCCCAGCGCGATGCGTGACGCGATATGCCTCTTGCCGCTATCAGGCTCCATTGTTTTTGCGGCTTCGAGTGCGTCCACGTAGAGGCCTCGTGCATAGTCGGCAATCTGTTTTCGGACGCCGTTGGCAGCGTCCCGCAACCAGCCGCTTTTCGCGTCATATATTAGCCATGACTTTTCGTCTGAACAATAGCGGATTCTCTGTTTATGATTTCGGACGAACGCGTCAGCGTAAAACACGTCATTAGAGAATAAATCATCACTTGAAACATCCCCCTCTGGTAATAATTCCCAAGCCGGTGCCGCCTGACAAATTTCGTCAAACGTCGCCGCGTCGCCGCCCGCGTCAAACCAGTCTGATGCGTCCTTAACTCCATCGCCGGACAGCTCGACAACGCGAACCGAACTGGCAACGCCGTGAAGCTGTCCGGCCGCGTCCTGCGCGTGCTTGCGTCCCGGTTCGTCCTTGTCGGCTACGATGACAACCGCCCGCCCTTCAAACCAATGGTTGAACCTGTCACTCCACTTACCCGCGCCCATAGGTGAACACGTCGCAACGAAGCCTTCAGCGGCCAGCCGGTCCGCGTCTTTTTCGCCTTCGACAACATGAACGGCACCATTAGTTGACGCGATAAGTTCCGGCAACCGATATGGCAACATCTCGACGTTTTTAAGATTCCAAATCCAACCGCCGTTGCCGTCCGGCTGGCGTTGTCGAAAATCTTTCGGCTCGAAACGGATTGCCTGAAACCTGAGTTCGCCGTGATGGTCGCGGTAGTCGTATTCGGCAACGACCCGCGATTTGGTTTTTGGCACGTTCACTATCGAAAGTGAATTCACCTGTGCGGGGTGCCCGTGATGCTCACGCCTGCTCACGCCGTTCCGCGCTGGCTTGCCTGCATCGTAAAACAGCTCGGACACCTTGATGCCCGCCGCTTGACAAACCGCGTCGGTTGAGCAATTAGCAAAACACCGAAGAAGTAAACCACGGGCGCCACTCGAAACGGACAGTGACGGCGTTTTATCTTCGTGCGCAGGGCAACAGGCCATCCATGCGCCGTTTTTTTGGACTGGACGCGCCTTGTGGCCCAGCCGTGAAATAAATTCTGCTGGGGTCATTGCGCACCTCCGCCGAATTTAGAAATTGCTCGCAGCAAATGGACGACGTATTGCCGGACTGCGGCGCGCTCCACGTCTGACCCCGCAGCCCGAAGCAGCTGAACCTCGGCCAGCAATGCAATTTCCTCGACGGCGTTCGCGTCCAGTGAAACGGTTATTGGGCTTGAAACCCTGCCGCGTTTTGGTATGATGTCCGTAGTTAAGTTTCTCCCCCCCTGAGCCACGTTCGCAGCGTGGCCTTTTTCCGTTTCACTCTTAGACATTGACAACCTCCTTTAGTGCTGGGATTCCTTCACGCTGGATTTTCTCGACTTCGGCCAGATCGTAGAGC
>JBDNGP010000323.1:0-28472 GCA_041689265.1 Verrucomicrobiota bacterium | reverse complement strand
TTGTCCGTTTCATTTTGCGAACGCCAGGGGGAGGGACTGGTTCCGGTCGCCCTTCGGGCTCCCTCCACCAGTCCCTCCCCCTCATGCCTTGTAGTGTATTGATTCTTCCCTTTGAGGTCACGGACTCAGAAACGGCGGGCTCACTTTCATGTCAACGTGCCTTTCGGGTTGAACAAAACTTACTGGGAGCAACGTATTGGTGTCTCCACCACTTCAATTTACGGAAACAATCGTCAGTCCTTGTCACACAAAGGACAGAATCCGGCTGGCCATGGCAGCGAGAATCCGGTTTGCTCTCGGCACCTGATGAAAGACCTGCAATCTCATCCGAACGCCAGCCTTGCGGCCGCCCCGACTTCCCGCGACCGGCTCGCCGCCGCGTTGCGCTGCCAACCGCTCGATCGACCGCCCATCTGGATGATGCGCCAGGCCGGCCGCGCCCTGCCCGAATACCGCGCGCTCAAGGAGAAGTATACTTTCCTGGAACTCGTCCAGACTCCGGATCTCGCCTGCGAAGTCACGATGCAGCCAACCCGCCGCTTTGGATTCGACGCAGCGATCTTGTTCTCGGACATCCTCGTCATCAACGAGGCGCTCGGACAGCCCTACAGCTTCCGCGAACAAGGCGGCATCGAGATGGACGTAAAGATTGGATCAGCTGCGGACATCGCAAAGCTCAATGCCGACGGTGCCGCTGACCGGTTGAGCTATGTCGGAGACGCGCTGAAGCTGATTCGCAAAGAAGTCGGTGACAATACCGGCCTGCTGGGTTTTGCCGGAGCGCCGTTCACCCTTGCGTGTTTCATGCTCGAAGGGGGCAGCGCCAAGGAATACTCGAAAGCCAAAGATCTATTCTACTCGGACCGCAAAACATTCGATCAAGTCTGTGAAAAACTGACGGTCGCGGTGACGGAGTATCTCAAGATGCAGATTGAATGCGGCGTGGACGCGGTGCAGATTTTCGACACGCTCGGCGGCACGCTTGCCGACAATGCGTTTAATGATGCTTCCGCAAAATGGATCAAACGGATCATCGATGGTCTCGGTGGAAAAGTGCCGGTGATCGTTTTTTCCCGCGGTACGAACGAATGGAAAACGCTGGTCGACACCGGTGCGAATATGCTCGGCGTCGACTGGACTTCAAACCTCGCGCAAGTTCGCAAGAATCTAAAATACCTGCGCGATGCCTACGGTCCGAAGAAGGCCGACATCGGCGTTCAGGGAAATCTGGATCCGGCTGTGATCGAAACAAACCCGGAAGTTGCTGCCAGCGAAACGAAGCGTATCTTGGAAGAAATGCGCGGCCTCGACGGACACATCTTCAACCTCGGCCACGGCGTCCGCCCCAGCTCAAAAATCGAGTGCATGCAGGCGGTGGTCGATACGGTAAAAAATTTCAAATGACCCCCAACCGGTAGGGCGAAGCTCCCGGTGAGCCCACTTCAGAATCCCGAAGGGATGACTCGGCTGATGGGAACCGCCCCGTTGGGGCTTTAATCAGGGCGATCCCGAAGAATCGGGATCGCCCTACCAGTAGAATGAAGAAACGGGAAACTGAGGCAATGATGACAGAACCCGGACGTAAACATCCGGCGGCGGGTGTTTGAATCAATGTTGGCGAACCAACATTTGTTCTGCTCAACGCCTGCACGCGAAATCGAAAACCATGGCTCGCTTGTGATGAAGCGCACAATCTGTTGCGCGAAATCTGGTTGGAGGCGAACAAATGGCTGGTCGCCAATTAAGTTTTGATGCCAGATCATCTGCACTGTCTCGTCGCCCCACAGGATGTTGATTTTCCGTTCGACCGCTGGGTGACTTACTGGAAAAGTCAGTTCACCAAAAGCCCCGCACGCATTGACTGGCAATGGCAGACAGATGAATTCCATCACCGATTGCGTGACGGTGAAAACTATTCTGAGAAATGGCTGTATATTCGGAATAACCCCGTTCGGCACGGCCTGATTGAAAATGCCGACGAATGGAAATTCCAAGGCATGCTCCACGACCTCAGTTGGTCTTAAGGCAACCGGGTAGGGCGACGCTCCTGCGGAGCCCATTTCAATATCCCTAAAGAATTAAAGTTGGTTATGCGCCTTCAGCGCTTTAGTCAGGGCTCCGCAGGAGCGCCGCCCTACCATATATTTGAACAATGAGTGAAACACTGAAAGTCGATCTGGATTTGGTCCAGAAATACAATGTGCCCGGACCGCGATACACCTCGTATCCACCGGCCACCCAGTTCACTGACGAAACGAATCGCGACGCGATTGCCGACGCCATCGCCGCTAACAACACGAAGCCACGCGACCTCTCACTCTATTTTCATCTTCCCTTCTGCGAGTCACTTTGCTGGTTCTGCGGCTGCACAACAGTCATCACCACCGACCACAAACAGAGCACTCCCTACCTCGACCTCCTCGAAAAGGAGGTGGACACCATGCGCAAACGGCTGCATCACGACCGGCCGGTGGTCCAGATGCATCTTGGTGGCGGAACACCGACCTTTCTTCAGCCCGAGGAACTCCTGCGCCTCGGCAACATGATCAAGAAACGTTTCCAAATTGCTGATGACATTGAGGCGGGAACCGAGTTGGATCCGCGTCGCCTCACTCGCTTCCACATCGAAGCGTTACGCGAAGCCGGTTTCAACCGCGCATCGATGGGTGTGCAGGACAACAATCACAAGGTGCAGGAGGCCATCCATCGCATCCAGCCGTTTGAGATGACGCAACAGGCGATCGAATGGCTGCGCGAGATGGAGTTCCGATCGCTGAACATCGACCTGATTTACGGCCTGCCTTTTCAGACGGTTGAATCGTTCGAAAAAACGATCGATGAAGTGCTCACCGTTTCTCCCGATCGGTTTGCGATCTTCAGTTACGCGCACGTGCCGTGGATCAAGCCTGCGCAGAAGATCCTTCAGCAAAAAATTCTACCGACTCCGGAAGTGAAAATGCAGCTGCTCAAACTGACCATCGAGAAGCTGACGTCCAGCGGCTACGTTTACATCGGCATGGACCACTTCGCGAAAGTGACGGACGAGCTCACTATCGCGCAGAAGAACAAGACGTTGCAGCGGAATTTTCAGGGCTACAGCACGCGCGGCCAGGCGGATATCTACGCGTTCGGAATGTCTTCGATTTCACAGGCCGACGGCGTTTACTGGCAGAATCTCAAGGAGCTTCCTGACTACCAGAAGTCGGTGAAGGAAGGTGATTGGCCGTATCATCGCGGCTACGTGATGACCAACGAGGACAAGCTGCGCCGCACCACGATCATGCGACTGATGTGCGATCTCGAACTCAACTACGAACACATGTCGAACCTGATCGACACCGACTTCCACGAACATTTCGAGACCGAAATCAATTCGCTCAAGGACATGGAAGCCGACGGTCTCATTGAGCGCAGCGAGACCGGCCTCACCGTCACGAACCTCGGTCGCCTGCTCATCCGCAACATCGCGATGAAGTTTGATGCTTACGCGACTGATCGCAAGGAATCGAAGTTTTCCAAGACGATTTAGCCACAGATTCACACGGATCAAACACGGATGGGGGGCGCTGCCTTTCGCGGTTATTCTCGATATAATGGGGCTGGAAAATCCGGGTTTTGATGGCAGGTTGATTCTGGGTTTCATGAAATACGCGATCCTCTCTGATATTCACGCGAATCTTGAGGCGCTCGACGTGGTGTTGCGCGATCAGAAAGCACAAGGCTGCACCCACATGGCGTGCCTTGGTGACATCGTCGGCTATGGTGCCGACCCGAAGGAGTGCGTGGACCACCTACGGCCTTGGTTGTGAATCACAGGACCTTCCGTCCTACGTCGTGTTCAGCACCGGCGCGAAGGGACCGAGCGGCGGCAACGCGAACTGGGGCAGCGGCTTTCTCCCGACCGTTCACAACGGCGTGCAGTTCCGCAACGTCGGCGATCCGGTCCTCTACCTCTCCAATCCCGACGGCGTGGACGACACGTTACAGCGCAACTCGTTTGATTCGATCAGCAGCCTGAACCGCATGCACCTCGACGCCGTGGGCGATCCCGAGATTGCCACGCGCATCAACTCCTACGAGATGGCGTATCGCATGCAGCTTCGCGCGCCGGAGGTCGTCGATATTTCCAAGGAACCGCAGCACATTCTCGATCTGTATGGCGCGAAGCCGGGCGAGTCTTCATTCGCGAATTCCGTTCTGCTCTCGCGTCGGCTGGTGGAGAACGGCGTGCGGTTCGTGCAGATTTTCCATGAAGCCTGGGATCAACACGGCGATCTCACGAACGGTCTCAAGAAGAACTGCCGCGACACCGACCAGGCCTGCGCGGCGTTGATCAAGGATCTGAAACAACGCGGAATGCTGGAGGACACGCTGGTGATCTGGGGCGGCGAGTTTGGTCGCACGCCGATGGTCCAGGGCGGCAACGACGGCCGCGATCATCATCCGAACTGTTTCTCGATGTGGATGGCCGGTGGCGGCATCACGATCGGCGAATCCGACGAGTTCGGTTTCAACGCCGTGACGGACAAGGTGCATGTCCACGACCTGCACGCCACGTTGCTGCACCAGCTCGGCTTCGATCACACCAAGCTCACCTACCGCTTCCAAGGCCGCGACTTCCGCCTGACGGACGTGCATGGGAGAGTGGTGGAGAAATTGGTGGGGTAAAGGATCAGCCGCCACGTCTTCCTCGTCGGAGGCGGTCACGACGCGGGGAAGACCACGTTTGAAAACTTTACTTTTGCTCCAGGAACAATGGGCTTCGGAACTCGATGAAGTCAGGAATGGAACAGCCTGAAGCCAAACCGGCTCTCGCCATGAATGAGCCTGCACGATGGCTTGCCAAGCTCGGCGTCCGGAAAGTAGCTTTTCGCAGATGAATAACACACGAGGAGTATTGATTGGGACGATCATCGGATTTTTGCTGCTGTTCAACGTTTCGGTAAACGGACAAGCGCCAACCGCGATCAATGGGCGAACATTTCAAATGACGGTTTCAAGCGGAAGTTTTCCGTTCGCATCAAGCGGCTCCTTCCGGTTCCTCCCGGCAGCGACGGACAGTCGATACGCGATAGTGCCTCTCTCTGGAAATATCGCCGCAGGTTCAGGAACTCATACCTATACGAAACTCAACGCGAGCACCGGGCGGCTGTCGCTCGTGGACAATGATCTTGGCAGTTTGACGGCAAACTGCACGTTTACGACGCCGACGTCGGGCACCTACTCGATCACCAGTCCGGCAGCCCCGGGATCATCACAGACCGGAAGCTTCGTCATGTATTCTGGCACGTCCCTGGATACCTTGGTGGGCACGGCGATTACGGTTTCGATCACCAGCGGCGCATTTCCATTTGCCGAGTTTGGCACCTACAGGTTCCGTCCAAATTTGACAGGAAATGGCTATGTCGTCGAAGCTCTCGCGGGAGATACTGTTGGAAGCACCGGCACGTATTCCTATACCAAGAACTCGACGTGGACTGGCTTGATCTCATTTTCTGATTCGGTGGCGGGACCCGGCATGAGTTCGCATCTGAGTTTCGATTCCGCCACCACTGGCTCGGTGCTCTTGTGGCAGGCCGGAGGCACCGGTTACCAAACGGGTCTCTTTTTTGTGACCACTCTCCCGGCAATCGGAACACACCCATCGAACCTGTCGAAAAATGTTGGTGCAACCGCTTCGTTCACAGTAGCTGCCACCGGCTCGGCACCACTTTCGTATCAATGGAGAAAAGGCGGACAGAACATTCCCAATGCAATCGGAACTACCTACACGATACCCAGCGTTCAAGTCGGAGATGCTGCCAATTACGATGTAATCGTCAGCAATTCTGCCGGATCGGCAACAAGCAATCCAGCAACGCTGACAGTCGTGGTACCGCCTGTAATTTCTTCCCATCCGACAGGAGCAAATGCCGTTCAAGGAACAACAGTAAATTTTGGGGTCACGGCAACTGGAACCGCGCCGCTTTCGTATCAGTGGAAGAAGAATGGCAACGACATCAACGGGGCCACGCTCTCCACCTATTCCATCCCCAATGTTCAAAGCACCGACGCCGGGAACTACACTGCGCGGGTCAGCAATGCCGCGGGTTCCGCAACGAGCAATCCTGCGACGCTGGCCGTAATTATTCCTCCTGCCATTTCATCGCACCCCACCGGGTTGACCGCCCTCCAGGGAGCCACTGTAGAATTTGGAGTTTCGGCGACTGGAACGGCTCCGCTTTTATACCAGTGGATAAAAAATGGTAGCGACATCGGCGGGGCCACGCTTTCAAGCTACTCGATCTCCAATGTTCAGGGGTCAGACGCCGGGGACTATTCGGTAAGAGTGAGCAATGCAGCTGGACCGATCACGAGCAATCCGGCGACGTTGGTCGTTGATCTGATCGCCACGACGCCTCCGGCTTTCGCGTCTCCATCCTGGGATGCGGCGACCGGTTTTAGCGCCACTCTTCAAGTTGAACCTCAAACTCGTTATCGGATACAGTGGACGTCAGCTTTTACCAACTGGTTTGACCTCGATACGATTGTTCCGACAGGCACCTCGGTCCAAGTAAACGATCCGACGGCAAAGACCGAGCCCCGGCTTTTCTATCGCGCAGTTTCGCCGTAGCCGGCTTCCACTGAACGGGGGGCGCGTCGGTCCCTACCTTGGTTTGCCTCATCCCATGACTGATTGCATGTTCCGAACGTTGAACCCGTGATCCTTGGCGAAAGGCTTTGTTACACCCGATCGCTCCTACATCAACGAGTGTTTGATATTTTCGAAACAGCTACACCATTTCAAGCGCTGAGTCGTTTGCCTGAAAAGTTGACTTTCTCTTTTTGTCATAGTATCAAACTGGCACTATATGCCGCGCAAGATTCGCCAATTGATTGCCGACCTTGAACGGGCGGGGTTCGTGAATCGCGGCGGCAAGGGCAGTCATCGCAATTTTACGCATGCGCGCGGCCCCCGGCTGACATTGAGCGGAAAGCCTGGCACTGAAGCAAAACCCTATCAGGAGCGCGATGTTGCGCAGGCAATCGAAACGACAAACCATTGACGTCATGAAAAAGGCAGAGATCAAAAAGCTGGCGGCGCAATATCCGAAGTTCGTGGAATGGAGCGAACAAGACGCGTGTTTCCTCGGTCGTTGCCCGTTGTTGTTCGCCGGTGGTATTCATGGCGACGATGAAGCCGAGGTCTATCGCGAGCTGTGCGAAACCGCCGAAGAATGGGTGGAGATTTTGCACAAGGACGGAGCTTCCCTGCCCAAGGCGAAACAGAGCGCCGATTACAGCGGCAAGTTCATGGTGCGCGTTGATCCAGCCATCCACCAACGTCTCGCGTTGAAAGCCGTGACCACCGGCGAAAGCCTCAACCAGATCGTCGCCCGCACCCTGGCGAAGGCGTGATCATGGAATGCATCTGAAACCAGGGCGAAACGACGAATCCTGCGCCCATTGTGTGCGCCGGCAGAGCGCAGCGTCAACGGCGCTTTCGAACGCAAGGTGAGGTTGCGTCATTCATCAACCTCGCGACCGCACTGGAGACTCACAGAATGCCGAGGTCCTTCTCGTCACGTCTAAAGCGGTGTCGCCGCTGCTCTCTGCCCCCGCACTCCATACGTTTGTCGGAGAGATTGATTCTGAGAAACCGCGAAGGACTCGAAGGGCTACGAAGAATTGACGTAGGAACGATCATGATCGTTCGTTTGCAATCTGCTCCTTCGTGGCTTTCCGTATTCGTCGCGGTGTTTCTTTCTTTGGCCCACTCGTCAGAACCAAGTTAAAACTTGGATTTCATCGTTCCCGCGCCTAATTTTCCGTCATGGATACTGCGACTGTAACCGAGGATGGAGACCACCAGACGGTTCGTCTGCCCAAAGGCATTCACCTCTCGACGCCCACGGTGCTTGTCCGGCAGGAAGGGAGTTCGGTGGTGCTGGAACCCACCAAGGCCACGACGTGGCCGGCTGGGTTCTTTGATTCCATTCGGATTGATGACCCCGCATTTGAACGTCCCCAGCAGGGCGCGTTGCCTCCGGTAAAAAAGCTGTAAAGGCAGTCGATGATCTACCTTCTTGATACTGACACTTGCATCGATGTGCTTCGTCAGAAACCAGGAATGGTGAACCGACTCAGCCAGATCACTCCCGCTGACTGCGCTGTTTCGATGGTCACGGTGTACGAGTTGTTCTGTGGCGTCGGCAAGGCGCAAAATCCGGACAAGGAACGGGCCAAGGTGGAACGCTTCGTCAGCGCTTTAACCCTATTGCCGCTCGACCGGTCGGCGGCGGAAAACTCTGCGCGAATTCGGACGGATCTGGAGAAGCGGGGCGTGCCAATTGGTCCCTACGATCTTTTGATTGCCGGACAGGCACTGGCGAGCGGTCTCACATTGGTCACCAGCAATGTAAAAGAATTTCAGCGTGTTGCCGGATTGAAACTTGATTCATGGCCCTGAAAATCGGCGCCACAGCCAGTTTCCATCTCAGTTCGGAACGCAAGATCGACCGGGCAATCAACGCGTTGGAGTCGACTTCCCAACGTTGCCACCCTGGGTTGCCGCGCTCCGTGACTGCGCCGTATTCAGGCCCGTGAGGCCGACCCGTTTTTGAACTCCGTCCCTTTCAACCCCATGCTCCGTACTGACCATTACCCGCAATTGTGGATGCTCTTCTGGCCAATCCCAAGGGATTCGATTCCCCAACATCGCAAAAATGTGGGTAATGGTCAGGCTCTGTAAGAGCGAGCTCTGTATGACCGGCGTAACATCCCATCCCGCCGAACAGGCCGTTCCGCTGAAGCTGATTTTCCCACCCCGCTTCTTCCATAAACAGGTGGCTCCTATGGAGCCGGAGATTCGGCTCGGTTGAACGCCGCGCCGGCGCTCAATCGGAAACCGGCAGGGGCGCCGCCGGTTTCTTTTTGGTGATGTCCCAGGCGACGTTCCAGTGTTCCGTCACTTTGTTGAAGTCCTCGCCGTTCAGCCGTTTTTCCAGATCGGGCATGTGTCCGGCACCGTAGAAAATCACGAGCCTCTTTTTGCCCGCAGCAATCTGTTCGTCGAGCACCTTCATGACGTGCTCGTTGCGGCCGCTCAGAATCGCGGAACCCTTGCCATCCGCCGATTTATCGAGACCGCCGAGCATGGCCTCGACATTACCCATCTGTTGGCCGAGCAGAAATTTTAACTGGTGTGAGCGATCATCGCTGGTGAGCGCGAACAACAGTTCGAACGGATTGAGCGCCTGTTCGGGATTGGCGTTCTGGCGCGACTGTTCCTCCAGCGCGGCGCGCAGCAAAATTCCAAACAGTGATTCGCCGCGTTCGGCCTGGAGATCGGCGAACGAGTCGGGGTTGAGATCGGCGTGGACAAAGTTGGTTTTCCCATAGTCGATCCGCTCCAGCTGGAATTCGAGGTCGAGCATGTTTTTCATCCCCATCTGCAACTGACTGATTGGATGATCGGTGTCGATCTCGGTGGACGGCAGCGTGTTCTCATCCCGGATCATCTCGTAAAGAACGGCGTCGTAGCTCTCGAACAGTTTCTGAAAATTATCGTAGTACCCGGCGTCGCCGATGTGGACGACCGACGCCAGCGTGACGACCACCTGATCATTTTCCCGGAAGTAGGATTTCACCGCCGTGTCGACATGCCCCTCTTTCTTACCGGTCTTGACGAAGCGGATGAATTCCGTGCTGAACTGATCGGCGGATTTGCTTTCCTGCGAGAGCAACGGCGCACCCATGAAAAGCAGCGCGACGCAGCCGATCACAACGGCGACAAAACGGTTGGTCTCTGATTTTAGATGAGGCATGAAATTATTCACGGAGTGTCCGGGTTATTCGGTCGGTTGCTGGATGCGGAACAGGTGGTTTTCGGTTCGCAGAAAAATCGAAGGCCCGCTGATCGCCAGCGAAGCCAGCGTGTCTTCCTTCAGATCATTTTCGGCAATCACATTGAATGCTTTTGATGCTTGGACAACAAAGGTCTTTCCGCGTTCGTTCGTGAAATAGATCACGCCGTTCGCATCGACCGGGGACGCCGAAAAATCACCGCCGAGTCGTTCGTTCCAATGAACGTCACCGGTAAGCGCATCGGCGCAGGTGGCGATCCCGCTGTCGGACACGAAGTACAATTCGTTCCCGACCAGCAACATCGAGGGCGTATTCGGCGCGCTGCGGGAGATCGACCAGCTCACATGCGAGTCGGTTACGTCCCCTTTGCCATCAATCTTGATCGCGTAAACGACGGGCCGGTCGAAACTGCTGCTGATGTAAACCATGCCGTGACCGAGCACGGGACGGGGCACGACCGAATAACCCTGGTCATAGTTCACGCGCCAAATTTCCGAGCCGTCCGCCGGATCGTAAGCACCCACCATCGCGCTGCCCGGACTGATGACCTGTGATTGGCCGCCGACGCTGATTAGCAGCGGCGTGCTGAAAGAGAAGGTCCGGTCGGCATCCGTCACGCGCGGGACACGCCAGGCAATGGTTCCATCGGACTTGTTCAACGCGACGATGAACGGATCTTTGGCGCCGTCGCAGCTGAAGATGAGTTTGTCACCGACGATGATCGGGGAACCTCCATTTCCGTGGACGGACTGGTAGTCGAGCGTCTCCTGTTTCCAGATCACTCCCCCGCTCAAGTCCACCGCAGCGGTTCCGAGCGGTCCGAAGTGAACGTAGATTCGATCATTCTCTGCGACGGGTGTGGGGCTGGCGTGGCTGTTCTTCTTGTGCTTGGTCTGCCGTTCTTTGGCCTCAAAAATTTCGCGGTTCCACAGAAGTTTTCCCGAGGCGCTCGAGTACGCAAGCAGACGAAGAGTCGTCGGGTTGCCGGCTTCGTCGAGCAGCGCGGTCGTCAGGTAGATGACGTCGCGGTAAATGATCGGCGACGACAAACCGGCTCCGGGGACTTCGACTTTCCAGACAACGTTCTCGGACGGACTCCAACGAGTTGGAAGATTGTCCGATTCGGAATGTCCCTGACCGGTCGGTCCGCGGAATTCCGGCCAGTCGCTCGCCGCAGGTGCGGTGGAGGAAACGGCCAGCAGGCCCGACAGCGTGAGTAGTACAGCGTTTCGCATGATTTGATTGGTCGGCGAAATCGTAGGGCGCTTCCATCGGGTGTCGATCAAAAGCAGTGGTTGCCGAGTTGGAATCTGCCGATAAGCTGTCCGCCGATATGAGCCAACCCACTATTCCTCAAAAAAGTCCGATCGTCGGAAAAGTCCAGCCGGGAACCTACTTCTGGTGCAGCTGCGGCAATTCAGCAAAGCAACCCTTTTGCGACGGGTCGCACAAGGGGACGGAGTTTTCGCCGAAGAAAGTGGAAATTACCGAAGAGAGAAACGTCGCCTGGTGCGCATGCAAGCATTCCAAGAACGCGCCGTTCTGCGACGGCTCGCACGCCGGTCTGTAGCGCTGAAGAGCGAGGCTACGACTTTGCAGTGAACAACGAGCTGGTATCGGCCATGTTCAGAACGGACAGGTCGAGGCCGCCTTCAGGATCGCGCTCGTAGGCGAGCTTCATCTGCAAGGCGATTTTCTTGATGGTGACAGGCACGTAGTATTTCACCGCGCCGACACTGACGCTGGCGGGGAAGACAATGACCAGCAGACTGTATTCATCCACGTTAACGACCAGCAGGCTGTTCCGTTCGCCCTGTTGGTACACGCTGCTGAAATCGTCTTCGCCGATCAACCCGCCGATCATCTGAGATGCGGCGTAGGTGTTGGAACAAAGCGCGGCCAGGGTGACGTGATCAAGCTCATCGTCATGACCCTGCTGGGTGATGAGGAACCCGCCGCGGTCGATGATGATGGCGGCGTCCGCTTCTGTTTTCTTCAACATTGCCCGTAGCGAAACATCCATCGCGGCAATGTCTTCCTCCAGCAGTTGAGGCAGGGTGGACATGGTATCAGGCAGTTTTGCGTGACGATTCGTTGATGAATTTGTGCAGCAACATGCGGGTGATCATGTTCAACGTTTCAAACACGCCCTCGCACTTGTGGGCACAGGCAGTGAAGGAAGGCACCTGCACATCACGGTTGTTGAGAAGATATTCCATGTAATCAATTTCGGCGACATTCGGCAGATCGCGCTTGTTGTACTGCAGCACGTAGGGGATTTCATCGATGTTCATCTTCAGCGTCTTCAGGTTGTCCTGGAGATTGGTGAAGCTTTCGACATTCTCCTCCATCTTGTCGTACTGTGAATCGGCGCAGAACACGATGCCATCGACACCACGCAGCACGAGCTGGCGCGTGGTGTTGTAAACCACCTGGCCGGGCACGGTGTAGAGCTGGAATTTCGTTTTGAAGCCCTTGATGGTCATGGCTTCGATCGGGAGGAAGTCGAAGAACAATGTCCGGTCGGAGCTGGTGGCCAGCGAGACGAGCTTGCCCTTGTTGCCCTGGTTGCACTGCACTTGTGAATGCACCTGCACGAGGTTGGTCGTTTTGCCGCAGAGGGCGGGGCCGTAGTAGACAACCTTGACCTGCAGTTCTTTGGTGGCTTGGTTAATGATGGCCATATGCTGGAAACCTTATAAGTTTTGCCGTTTGATATCGGCGACGATCGCTGTGAGTTGAGATAAAGGTAGCGCTTCCCCGGCTTTTCCGACCACGGCGAAGTAAACCTTGCCGGTGCGGAAAATAATCCATGGTGAATTGTCCATCACCAGCATGACGCTGGTCAGATCTCCCAGTTTGAGTTCCGTTGAAAACTGGGTCAGCCGTCCGAAAATTTGTGGGAGGAACGCGGCGACCGTTTCGCCGATGAGCGGCTTCGGCAGCTCGCTCGCCACCAGCAAACCGTCGTTCATGGCCACCAGCGAACCAGTCACCCCGGGCATGCCCGCCGTGCGCTTCACCAGCTCCGCCGGATTGGACGCGCTGATCTTGGGCATCGCGGCACCGTTGCGCGCGGGAGCCGGGGCCGCTGGCGCGGTGGCCTTCGGTGCTGCCGGGGCAGGGGCTGCTGCAACAGGTTTGGCCGGAGCCGCTTCAGGTTCATCGCCGGGGCCGCCCGAAAAGAGATCCGGAATTTCTTCCTCGATCGAGACCTTGCGCTGTTTGCTGCGCGGCTGGCGTTGCTTCAGGAACAGCGGGGCGACCATCTTGAGTGGCAGCGTCATTTCTTCGTTGTCGCACGCAGTCGACTTCGGCGCGCTTCCGGCGGGCGTGATCCACGAGCGGAGCGTTTTCCAAGGGAACACGATCTTGCCCTTGCGCATTGCCAGATCGACCTCACCGTAGGGCAGTGAAAAATGGGAGTCGCCGAGATCATACTGCTTGATCTCGTCCTGAACCGAGTCCGACCAGTCGTTCTGTACCTGGGCGACGGGGAGGAGAATGACATTGTCGTCCTGACTCGCCGGAGCGGCGGCCGCCGGCTCGGGAGCGGCTGCGCTGGCCCGTGGGATCACGGTTGCGACCGGATCAACAGCGACTGGAGCGGGAGCCGGCGGGCTGAGGTTGAACTTGATCTTCGGAATATCCTCAAGCACGGGGACTGCCGCCGGGGCTGGATTAACCTCGGGCTCGAGAGCGGCCGGTTGAATGACGGCGGGCACTTCCTCCTCGGCGGCCGGTTTCTGGAAATTGAACAGAGAAGGGATGTTGCCAAGATCCGCCGCAGTAATCGCCGCTTTGCGGTTTCCGTTTTGTTTCGGGAGCGCTGGTGGCGGCATGGACGGCGCGGCGGCGGATGGCGGTTTCACCGGAGCGACCGGCTGCGGGGTGCGGGTGGCGGGCGCGACGCTTGGATGCGGTTCACCCAATGTACCAAATAATCCCGTAACATCATCCGGAACATTCATCGCCGCACGCTGCGTTTTCCGCGGTAGGAACGCCGGGTTGACGCGTGAAAGAATTTTCGCCAGCGGAAGATCGACGAGCTTGGCGTCGTGTTCCGGGCCGGCGTTGCAGGAACCGTTGGGGCAGGCGTTTCGCAGGTCGCCGAACGAAATGCGGATGCGTCCGGTGCTCAACTGTGGAAGGATGGCCTGCAGCGGGAACGAAACCTCCGCATTATCCCTGACCTCAAACAGGCTTTGGAACTCATGCGTCAACCCCGGAACGATCTCGTCCAGCGACAGCGTCACGGCGTGGGGATTCTTGCCAGCGGAGGCCGTCACCGTCGGCTTGGCGGTCGGAGTCTTGGTCCGCGCCGCGCTCATCGGAGCGGGGGCAGCCGGCGCGGCTCCGGCGCGGCCGCCTGAAAACGGATTGCTAGCAGGGCGGTCGGGTTGGCCCGGTGTCGCCGTCCGGGAGTAGGCCGGAGCGGAGGGTGAGACGGGAGCGATGACAGAACCAACGGTCCCTTGTTTCTTAAATATTTTTTTAAACAGGCCAAACATGATGTTCCTTTGGCTGAACCTGACCAAGTTGAATACCGACCGTGATACGCCCAACGACCCGCGACACTGAGTCGGACACTTCGCACTTTTCAGGCCAAAACAAACAGATTGCTTATTTCCCTTTGGACGCGTCCGACAGCCAATTTTTTATCACCGAGGCACCTGTCAGACAATGAACCGTAGATTACGCACGGTTTCGTTAAACAGATTCCATGCCTGAACCGGAAACCAACTATCGGTCTGCTGCGGAATCACCGATCCGCACAGAGTTCATCGACCAAAACATGGAGAAACTTTTGAAAATTTTTGGAAAATCTTTCCAGAAGGAACAACCCGCTACCCGCGTGGCGGTTGTCAAAAATTGTCGCGCACCGTCCAGATGGTGTCCCAAGAACAAACAATTCCGGGCAAACACAGCCTTCCCTCGTAGCGGCTCTCTTGTCTGGTATTTGTTCAATCCGATGTCCGCGCCGCGCCAGAGCCGCCGTGGTGATCAACATCGCCATGCTCAATCGCAAAGACATGGGCGTCGGAGGGCATGATTAATCATCACCGCATCGGAAACGTCGCCCCCAGGCGATCCAACAACAAATCAAAGGCTCATTCTTCCCCCGCCATTTCCTTCCCACGAATCTCCCGGAATTGCTGGCTGCGGACGATGGCCTCGATGGCGGCCGTGATTTGGTAGTCGTGCGTTTTGAGTTGCTCCTGCATCCCGGAGATTAGCGGGCCGTCGGAGAGCATGATGCCGCGACCCAGCGAGTAGCCGAGCAGTTTGCGACAGAATTGTTTCAGGAACGCGTCGCGACGGGTGGTCAGGAGATACTCGCGCAGCCCGTCCAACCCCTCGAACTCGGTCCCGTCCATCGTCTTCGCACGCGTGTCGATCGGGCGACCGCCGAGATCCTGATCACGATGCCGGCCGATGGCATCGAACGCTTCGAGCGAATAACCGTAGGGATCAATGCGCTTGTGGCAGCCGTAGCACTTCAGATCAATGGTGTGCTTTTCCGTGAGCTCGCGGACGGTTAATGTTTCAGTCGCCTCGTCCTCTGGAAGTTGCGGGACGTCCTTGGGCGGACGCGGCAATTTTTCTCCAAGCAGGACTTCGCACAGCCAGTTGCCGCGGAGAATCGGGCTGGTGCGCGACGCTCCGGACTGCTTCGCGAGCGTCGTGGCCTGCGCGAGAATTCCGCCGCGACCGTACTGTTTGACCCCTTCCACGCGGTGCCAGCCGTCGTCCAATAGTGTAGCAGCCGAAGCAAGTCGGCTCTGATCTTCCCGGACTTGATTTTGAGCGGACTCCCATCCGCTGCCACGGAGAACGGAATCGGGAATTCCATAGTGTGCGGCCAGCTCCGCATTCACAAACGTGTAATCCGCGTCAAGAATGTCCAGCACCGAACCGTTGCTTCGGAAGAGATCGGTGAAGAAGCGAATCGTTTCCTCATACATCGCGTCGCGCAGGCCGTTGAAGGTCGGGAAAGTTTGCGGGCTCTTCTCGTCCAGTTCGTTGAAGTCATAAACATGCAGCCACGCGCACGCAAACTCGGTCGCCAGCCGCCGCACCCGTGGGTCTTGAAGCATCCTTTTTGCCTGCGCCGTAAGCACCTTGGGTTCGCCAATTTTGCCAGTGGCGGCGACAGCCAGGAGCTCGGCATCGGGCGCGGTGGACCAGAGGAAATAACTTAAGCGCGTGGCGAGCTCCCAGTCGTTCACCGGCCCGGGTCGATCACCGGGCGGAGGTTCTTCGATGCGATAGAGAAAGGCCGGGGCAACCATCACGCGGGCGAGCGTGAGTCGGACCGCGTGTTCGTGCGGCAGATCTTCACTACGCAGCTTGAGATAGAGGCCGCGCAGTTCATTCTGTTCACCGTCACTGAGCGGACGGCGATACGCCCGTTCGGCAAATTTCAGCACCGCTTCCAGTTGGGCCGGTTGGGTGTCCAACAGCAGTTTGCGGAATTCCTCGGCGTGCCGTTTTATCGGTTCGCGCAGAGGTTCAAAGGCGCTCGGATCCGCGTCCTGCGTGGCGAACTGCCAGAGTTGTTCAAAGCCATCAACCAGCTTGAGAGGATCCTGGCTGACGTAATGAAGCTCCGCCCACAATCGATCGATCTCAGCCGCCTGCTCGTCATCGAGCATCAACCGGCGCAACGCGTCGTCCTCCCGGTAAAACAACGTGAGCGTCACGACTTCATCAACCGGAACAATCTTCGTGTAGCACAACGCGGCCGGGAACAGTTGTCGAAACTCATCGAAGACGGACTTGATACGCATTTGCGCCACCGAGCCATCAACTACAAGAATTGGTGAGTCGGACACGACGGGACGTTCGCCGTCGGACCATGTGCTTTTGCTCCCCTGCTCTCTCACCACGCCGGCAGCAAGGTCCATCGACTTCGGCTTGGTGGTCAGCACCTGCATCTGGACGGTTCCCTCGGCGCCTGTTTGCTTGTTCAACGTCGCCGTGGCAACAAACTCGCAACCTTCGGCAAACTCCGCGGGCAACCGCACTTCAATGACGGACGGCGTGTGAACGGGGAGGCTCGACCCCGCGAACAGCGCGGGGTCGACACCCCAGTTCGTAGCGGACGAGGCAACGAGGTTCTGATCAGTTAGAGCCTCTTCACGTTGGCTGCTACCAACAATCGACGCGAGCAGCGGGCCGTTCAGCGAAGTGAGTTGGCGATACAACGCCGCATCGGGTGCGTCCTTCGTGAGATCTGCACCGCCGGCGATGAGCAGATTTTGAAGTTCATCCGCGAGCTCCTGTTTTTCTGCAATATTATTGCTCGACTGCCATCTGGCCAGCAATGAACCCGCGGGCAGCACCAGCACCGGTTCTGCACCGCCGCCGCTGTCCGGTTCGCTGTAGAAATGCCAGACACCGGAATTGCCAAGACTGTCCGCGTGCGGGTTGCCAGCGAGGATGTTTGGCGAAACATCCTTCGCAAGATCCCAGGTTTTGGTGCCGTCGCTAAGAGTGAGATCGACTGCAGTGAGGTCGCAGGAGTGATTGCCATCGCGCGGGCCGACGACCACGGAGATCATGTCGCCGGACTGCACGGTGAGATTTTCGACCGGAACGAACTTCACCACGGCTACGTCCTGTGCCGTGCCTGATGCGAGGCGTTGCCGGGTGCTGCCGCGACGCAGTTCGAGCGCCCACGTCACGCCGTTACCGCATTCCGGATGCGCGCGTTGCACGGCACCTTCAACACGGATCGTGGCGGCAGCGGGACTGCGCCAGCCGACGACGACCCGCAGCTTTGGCGACGGATGAACTGCGATGCCGTGCGGTTTCATGTTGCCAGGAACGCGCACGTGCTGGTCGGAAGAATTCGCGATAACGCTCAACGCATCGTCACCAACCCAGCCCTTGATAAAGTCATAATTCTCCGCGTGCTCCGTCTTCCCCGCGATGTACGAATCAATTTGCGCTTCACCCGAACCGATGCCGAGGCAGTTGAACCATGCCGCCAACGCAACCGGTTCAACTCCGTGCTTCTGCGCCAACTGCGCGATCCCATCCGGGCCAATCGGACCGGTCATTTCCGATGCTGCCGCCAGACATTTCGCCGCGCTGGAGAAAACCTTCTTACGATAAGCTGTCAGCGTGTTTATGACGGCATGGACCTCGCGCAGCGGCAAATCCGGCTGGCCGGGGGCGACAAGTCGTGGGTTCTCCCACACCGCGAAATCGTTCTCGTTTCCGTCGCCAGCGTCCGAAGCCACGAGATACAACGTGACATCTTTTCCATCCGGCGGAGCAGGAATCTTTAATCGCACTTCGCGTGCTTCGGCGAGTGGAGTCACCGGCTCCTGCCAGGCTTTTGGGCCATCGCGTTTGCCGATGTGGCCGACCTGCGTGAAGCGCCACAGGGCTTGTTGCCAGATGGCGATGCTTTGTGCGATACCGGCGGCATCACCGGGTTTCGCGGCGCGCCATTGTTCACGGATGGGATCCAGCAGCGGGGAAGTGTTGGTTGCCGTGAGCGCATTCACGAGCGTGGTGAGATACTTTGACGAGAGACCACGTTCGGCGGCAATTTGCGAAAGCAAGTGTTCGTTCGCCCATCCCCAATTCTGCATGCGTAGCTGAATCAACGCCTCCAGATATTTCTCCAGCGGCAACACCCCGCCGTCTTTGGTGTCGAACTTGATGCCCTGGAGATTGACTGCGGAGCCTCCGCCTTTTTTTGAGAACCGGCTGTAAAAGGCGCGGATGGCGGCGAGTTTTTCTTCGGTCCAATCGCGCTGTGAGGTACTTCGAGAAAACGCAATGCCATCTGGCAGCAGCACCGCGTGGTTTGCGATTTCCTTGGCGGCATCAAGATACTTCGTCATGAGCGACGGAGACATCACGAGCGAATTGCCCACGTTCATGAAACCCTCACCGGACGCGGAATCCGCCGGGAATTCCTTCACGGGATCAAGCGAACCAACCCCGGTGAGATCGCGGATGGTGTAGGTAAATTCCGCGTTGTTGAGCCGACGCAGAACGACTGGACCGGGATCGCCCGCGCGGGCCAGGGCGGCCTCGTTCAACAATGCGTCCACACCTTGGACCAGGCGAAGTCGTTCGTCGGTTGTCAGTTGCGGTTTGTCCTGGGGCGGCATTTCACCAAGTTCGATCTGTTCGACCACCCGTTGCCAGGCGTCAGGACTATTCAGAACTTCCGCCAAGGAACTGAATCGTTCGAGATCGAGATCGCCTTTCTGCTTTTCAGTGGAATGACACTTCAGACAATACTCTTTCACCAGCGGCTGAACGTCCTCCGCGAACGCGATATTACCCGGCTTGGTGACTTCCTGACCTAGGGCGCTGATACCTACCATCCCGCTGATTCCGATCACAACGATTGAGCACAGCAATTGTTCAAAATGACGGAGCAATCGGGGTCGTCGCGGTGGCATGAAGCACATTAGAACCGATCCGGTGCGGCAACCAAGCCGGAATTTTGGCGGGACTTGAACTCCTCTGTGCAGGCTTCCCTTCGGATGTGCGGCTGGATAATGTCCGGCCCCTGAACTCCCGTTTCTTGAATCGCTGCCGCCGCGCACGATCTTTTAAAGCAATCACCGGTCTGACGCTGGCTGTTGCGTTTGCCACATTGCCGTTTTCCGCCGCCGCCCAGACCCGATCGTCGCAGCGAACCAAACCACTGACGGCCGCCTCGCCGGACAAGGCCGGGATGTCGAACGAACGGCTGAACCGGATCAACGACATGATCGAGAAGGCGATCGACGACAAGGAAATCCCCGGCGCGGTGGCGCTGGTCGCGCGCAACGGAAAGATCGTCTACCACAAGGCGTTCGGCATAGCGAACAGCGAGCTGGGCAGCGACGTGAATCCGGGCGAGATCTCTGGATCATCAACGCTCCATTCATTGTTCAACGGGGTCAACGCACCAACGTCGTCCCAACCAATGAAGTCTGTTGAAAACTCGATGACAAACTCGTCCGCCCCGGGATCGTCTACGGTGAAGAGCTGGAAACCACCGGGCTGACGACGAATGGCCAGCCGTCCCCGCCCGTCACCTGCACCCGACTACTGGCAGCGCTGAAACTGACCTGCTGTCGGTTCCACTCCCGATCCACCAGCGCAATGATCTGTTTGCCCGGATGGTCCCGGATCCACTCCGGGCAATCCACCGCAAACAAACTGGCGTCCGCCCGTGGCCAGCGGATCGTGGCATTGCCCGGGTCGGCTGATTCCAGGACGAAATCGAAATGAGTAGCGTCGAGTTGCAGCAGCCGTAAAGAGCGACCGCCGTAGCGGCCAAACTCGGGCGCCAGCTCGGCCGGATCCTCCGGATACTCGACCGTGCTGAATTCCCCCACCGGCAGCACCAGCTCGGGGCGATCCGGCACTTCGCACTCCACCACGCCCCAATGCGGTGCCGACGCCAATGATGGCCATCAAACACACGCCACCAAACATTCGCCGCATTTTCATAGTCATTAATTGCCGGGAACGGGGCGGAAGATGGAGAGCTTTTGCCTTGAACACAAAGCCCGCGTGGCTGAACGCACCGGCACCGGGGTGAAGTGGAGGAAATCAACGCCCTGCGATCGCAGACGGTATGGTGTCGAATACCAGATCAACGACAGTAGGCAGACCACTCAGGGGTGGAAGCGGGCCTGACACAACGCCGGGAAAGAGAACGGGAAAGCTTAAACCTGGAAACCGGAATTGGAGCAGTCACGAAGGAACGCAAAAGGAGCAACGGAAAGCGGCAGCCGGACGACGCCAGTGGTCAAAGCCCGCAGCACTTGGGCTCATCTGCCGAAGCGGGGACGCGTTCCGCCTGGGGAGCGATCAAGTCCAACTTGGACTGCGATTGGCCTCCACCCGCGGGCGGTGCGCCCGGAGACAGTATCGCCGTCACCCGTTCCTTGAGAGTATCGAGGCTCTGTCGCCCGCTTAACATCCGGCCGTTGATGAAGCTCGTGGGCGTCATCCGTATTCCCGCACCGTCGCCTTCGGCGATATCGCGTTGAATCAGGGCCGCGCCTTCGCCGGCGGCGAGATCTTGCTCGAACCGGGCCATGTCAAAACCCAGCGCCACCGCTCGGGAGATCAGATCATCGCGTCCAGTGAGCGGCTTGTTCATCAGCGCTCGATACATTTCCCAGAAACGCCCCTGAGCCAGGGCGGCCATCGAACCTTGGTGCGGAAGTTTCCCTTCGGCACTGACCTGAATGGGAAAGTGTTTGAACACCCTGCGGATTTTGCCGGGATACGCGGCAACCAGCTCGGACACTGTGCGCGAGTGATCCCCGCAAAAATGGCAGCGGAAATCGGAGAACTCGACAATGGTCACGGGAGCGTCGGCCGGTCCGAACGAGGGTGATCCAGCAAGATCGAACGCGTAAATCCGGTCGGGATCGGTGGCGGTCTCTGGTTGGGCGGTCGCGGTTTTAACCAGTGCCCGGAGCTGGTCGATGCCCTCGATCTTGGTGCCGTTCAGGAACAACGTCGGCGTGACTTGAATCCCCAATCCTCGCGCTTCCACGATGTCCGTCATCACCTGTTCGCGAAATTCGCGTTCGTCGAGCGCCGTTTGAAATCGCTTTGCGTCGAGCTTCAACGACTTCGCCAGGTCGAGAATCTCCGAGTAGTTCGCCTTCGGATGAGCGAACAGGAGATCGTGCATTTCCCAGAACTTGCCCTGCTGTCCGGCGGCAAGGGCCGCCTCGTGCGCGACGAGGGCTTCCGGGTTCGATGGCGAGTGCTTGAACAACACTTGGAGCGAGAGCTTCTTTTCGGTCACCAATTGATCGAGGAGCGCCGAAACTTCGGCGCAGGGTGCGCAGTCGAAGCTCGAAAACTCCACCACGACTACCTTCTGCTGTTCACCTGCATGATCCAAGTGATCAGCATGCCCGGGTTGCGCAGCAGGCAGCGGAGCAGGCACGAGCCCGAGCAGGGTGGCGAAAGCGATCGCGTTCTTCATGGAATCGTAACTTAAAGCTGCAAAGGTTTGTTTCGACTAAGGGGTCACCTGGAATTCAGGGGACGTGCCCTCGTAAGGAGTCAGCGTTCCGAAGAGGTCACCGGAATATCCCTTGTGCAGGATCCGGTAATTACCGGTGGCAACGTTGGCAGGAATAACCCACTTGATGGTGGCGGCACCGGATAACTGTTCCTCCTTCCATTCAAAGGTCGTGTCCCAGTCCGCGTCGGTCTTCACCGTCACCCAAGTTCCGCCAATGTTTTGCTGCACCTGGAAGAACGTATCGATGGTGTTGGTGAGGTCATCGTTGAAGGTGCCGAACACGTTGCCGGGATGTCCGGCCCAAAAACGAGCCTGGGCGGTGGCGGTTCGTGGATAGCTGGCGTTGGGACCCGACAGAATGTCACCGAAACTCTTGGGCAGGTTACAGGCTTGCCCCCCATTCACCGGGTTCAAGTTTCGATCTGCACCGGAAGGACAGGACCAGCACTGGTTGAGTCCGATATCGAGAAACCAGCTGGGGTTGCGCGCCTCACAGGCAAACTTGCCATGCCGGGTCGCGACGGAGAAAACGGCGGGGTTCACTTTTTCACAGGCGGTATTGCCGGTGACCGAGAAGACGGTTCGATTGTACCCGGAAGGGCAGCTCCAGCAGGTTCCCAGACCGATATCAAGAAACTGGCCAACGGGACACCCGCCATCCCCGCGATTAGTGGCCGAAGCGAACTGGGCGGGGTTCACCTTTTCACAAGCTTGAGCACTGTTCCAAGGATTGAACACGACCTTGTTGAATCCAGTGGGACACCGGTAGCACGCGTTGAGAATCAGATCCTGCACGTACCCGGCCGGACATGGCGGAGTGGCCGCCACACTCTCGGCAGGAACGGGAGGGTCGAATACTCCTTTGCTGCATGCGTTGGAGGCATTCCAGGCGACGAGGACGTTCCTGGAATATCCACTCGGGCACCGATAACACCCGTTAAGCAAAGCGTCATACGCGTAGCCGGCGGGGCAGATGGGCGAAACGGCCTGGCTTTGGGAGCCGGAGAATTCCGAGAAGGCGGGTTTCTCGCACGCATTGGGCGCCGTCACTGCGAAGACCGTGCGGTTGTAACTGGTCGGGCAACTCCAGCAATCGCCGGTCCCCAGATCAAAAAACTGTCCCGCTGCGCATCCGGCAGCGCCATGCTGGGACGCCGAACTGAACTGCGAAAAAGCGGGCCGCTCACACGCATTGGCTGCCGTCACCGCGAACACCGTCCGGTTGTAACCGCCCGGGCAGCTCCAGCAATCGCCCGACAGCACGTCGTTGAACTGGCCGGTCGGGCAACCCGCCTGCTCGTGATACGTCGCCGCCAGGATCGCCGGCGGCGGGGTCCCATCGAGGAAGGGAACCATGTCGAACGGATTCACGAACGGAACATCGGGTCTGACATATGCAGGCATCTGCACGGTAATCGCTGAGGACGGCGGGTTGACGCCGCCGGCCATGTCTTCAGCCATCTGCGCGAACTTGGTCTGGTAGGCCATGAGCGTAAATGGACCAAACTGCGTGGAGGCCGCCTCGTAGCCCTGGTTCGGAACGAAGAAGATCAGCTCCTCATAATAATACTCCTCGTACGTCGTCACATAGCCAGCGTAGGAATTGGAGAGCCCCGACAGCACGGCGCGAACGCGTTGCCCATGCGCCGCGAAGACGTCTTCGACCGTCTTGCGCAGCCGCGACCCGGCCATCACGGTAAACTCGGTGGGCACCGCCAGAATCACGACATCACCCACCTTGAGGATCGAGAGGGGAAGCCAGTTGGGACCGAGTCCGCCGTCGGGGCCGGTCGTCCGGATGAGCATGTCCTTGGGAAACTGACACGCCACGAGTTCGGGATCGAAGTCATCGATGTCGGGGTAGAGGATCAGGAGACTGGCGATGACATCACCGAGCAGACCTTCCCCGTCCAGCGTGCCCTTGCCGAACTCAACGCCGTAACCGCCGTGACAGGTCCGCCAGGGTTGCTGCTCCGGCGTCCGAAAAGCGGGAAACGCCACGCCCGGAACGTTGTAAGGATAAAGCGCAGGCGGGTTCACGTTGACCGCGCTGAAGTCCACGTAGAGGTGCCGATAATCGATGCTGCCCGTGACCCTCGACAATTGTCCGGCGGACCCGTCAAAGAGTTCCATCGCCTTGGCGTGTTGCCGCCCGCCGATGGTGCTGGCCCGACCGTAATCGTCGACCCCGTGATCCGGCCACGGCGCCTCGAGCGTGCGGCGATTCGCTGTCAAATCTCCGGGATTGGAATTCGCGAAACCCGCGACAAAGGTGGGGGTGTTGGTGTTGTAGCCCGGCATACCCGGGTAGATCGCTCCCCTGGCCTTTTCGAATAGGTAGGCGGCGTTGCCCTTGTTGTCCCCGGTCAGCAGCGTGTTCTCCTTCGATACCGAAACGCCATGAACGGGGAACCAGTTGAACATCGCGACGGGGCCAACATTCTTTTGCTCGAACCGGAATAACGACATTTCCACATCCCGATTGTCGGTGGCGAAGGGGTTGACCAGCTGGGAGTGCGTGAATTCGAGGTTTTGGAGAATGGCGTTCGGGCGCCGGTTTTCATTCGCGTCCAACAGATCGCCCCGATTGCGTTGAATGCTTCCGGGCTTGAGATCGCGATGGGCCTTCTTGATGGCCATGTAGATGCCGTGTACGAGGGCATCGTAGGTGCGCCAGGAATAGCCGCCGATCGTGGCGTGCAGGATGGCGAAATGGGAGTGACCGCCGGCCGCGCCATGCGTGTGCGTGGCGCTCAATGCGATGTTTTGATACGAATAGAACTGGTTCAGCTCGTTGTCCGCCTTGATCTTGTCGTTTACTCCCTGGGTGATCGACTGGGTCACTTGACCGTTGTCCACCACGACATAAACAATCCGCTGGTTCGGCGGCCGGCGATCCCGGACGATAAAGGCCCGCGCCCATTGCCGGTCGTGGATGCCCGTCGATTTTTGGGCGCCGTGGGCATAGCCCTGCATGCCCCCTCCTGCCGCCTGGCCGGTGACATCGTGCATGCCCCGACCAATCTCGTAGTTGTTCAAATACGCCTCGAGTTCCGTCGTGCTGGCTCCGTCGAATGGAATCTGGTTGCCAGCATCGGCGGGATTCAACGGATTCAAACCCGGCTGGGTCAGTTCATAGACATCATCAATGCCGTCGCCATCAAGGTCACCCGGGTTTTCAGAAGAGATTCCGCGCGCCCGGTAGAAGCTGAAGGTGGACGGCGGATTGGCATCGACCAGGCGGCTGGTTCCCACATCTCCCAGTTTGACATCAAGCGGACTGTTCGCGCTCCCGGACTGGTGGTCGACGCGATCCAGGACGTAGTAGAGTTCCCGCACCGAATTGACGTCGATGGATACATTTCCACTGTTCAGCTCGATTTTCTTGATCTCCAAGGGCTGGGCGTGCGCAGCGTTCAAGGTCAAAACGAAGGCAGTGAAATAAGTCAGCAGTTTCATTGCACGCATAACACATTGCCGTCTTGCGACTTTGACTTCCGCCAGACGGTGACGAGTTGATACGAGCCCCACCTTGATCTGTCAACGCTCCCGAACGGCAGGGGTGCACCCGGAAGTGGCGGTCAAGGAACGCGGGGCGCAGTGCGCCTCAGGCAGAGAGTTGCCGAGGTTTTCAATCGCCGTAAAGGGGTCGTAAAGGGGGCGTCAAACGGAGACCGAAGAACTTTCGATTGATGACAAAACCACGTCATCAGATGATCGTCGAACGCTCCCGAAACCAATCTCAAAAACCATCGAATCCCTGCCTTAACTAAGCGCCATTCAGAACCGACACCGTTCCGAACTCGTCGGCGGGGGCGTTTGAAATTGTGGGGCACGGGAAGACAGGATTCCGCCCACGGGAATCCCTCCCCGGAAAATCTCCGTCACGTTGATCGCAATCCTGCCCGTTCAGAAGATTCCGGTTCGCGTAGCACTCCGACGGAGCGCAGGCTTGAGCCCGCAGTTGCGATGGGGAGCGCCGGCGGCCCGCCGGCAGTCGTCGCCGGCCCGGCGACGACTTCATCCTGGGTCCTTCGCTGACTGCGTTCAGGACCCTGCGCACCGGATGGTTCTCTCAACTTGGAGGGCGCAAGCGCTCCCCGATTCAACTGCATGGTTCCGGCTGAGCGGGTGTTGGGACGGAAGGGTGGAAGTCCGTTCTCCTGCGGTGAGAAGCCGTGGGGTGTCGAACCATGACTGCGACGCCGCGAGGCGGGGTGGGGAACCATTGATTAAATCCATGCATGAAAGAGAAACCGCTAATTGCCGCTGATTCGCGCTAATCCTTGGAAGCGCATGCCTGTAAGATCAGCGAAAATCAGCGCTGATTAGCGTTTCCAAATTCGTCTCGGGATTGAATCAACGGTTCCTGAGAGAGTCGTCAACGACGGTGGCGGCGAATCATTTATGAGGCCGGCTTGCCGCGCAGGCGGTTGATCGCGGCATCAAGAAAGTGCGCCCCGACCGATCCTGCGGCGGCGGCCAGGGAGAAGGCCAGCACGAGCTGGGGCTGGGCGGCCATTCCGGCGAGTTCACCGTGCAGCAGTCCCGAGAGGAGCATGGTCACCGTGACCAGTCCCACCGCGGCGCCCTCCGCCAGGTAACGCACGACCCGTCCCGCCCGCCATTTGGGTCCCTTGAACAGCCTCAACAAACCGCCGATCAAGCCACCCACGAGCGAGGCGAACAGCATCGGCCGGGAGATGATCATCTGGGTCATGGCCGATGCGGTCAGGGGGCGCAGGACCAGTTCGCGCGTGGTGTTGGTCATCTGATAATACGCCGTCACCTCGACCTGCGGGAGGTATTGGTCACACACGACGACGACCTCCTCGCTGCCGTCCACGCCGGCCTTTTGCAGTTCCACTTTGCGCGGCTCGATGCTTTTCACATTGTTGCCGCGAAATTCCACGGCCATGGGCAGGAGCGAATTGCCGGCGTCGGCGTCCTCCGAGAGGAACATCACCGAAAGCCGGGCCACATAGGCGTTGCTCGAAACATCCCACACCGTCGGCATGTCGGCCAGCAGGGTCAAAGTGCCCGTGGCCGTGCGGTTGGGTTCGCCCGGATGTTCGGGCGGTGTCGATTTGACAAAGAAGGTGGAGAACAAAGGCTTCGTCACCACGGACGCGTTGGTGGCGATGTCGGTGCGGGACTCTTTTTCCATGAACATCAGCGTGGTGCCGGGCGCGAGGGCCGCGTCGAACCGGTTGCTTGAGCTGGACACAAGATTCGTCGCCACACGGGTCGATTGCGCCCGCTGCTCCAGAACGTGATAGCGGTCCAGATCCCGGGGCAGCTTCACTTCGACCCGGGCCGCCCGACCGGTCGTGTTGGTGAGGGCCTTGATGACGCTGGGCGACGTCACGACCATCCGTGTGGCCGCCTCGCGCACCACGGCGGAGCGATTGACGGTCTGGGCGGGAAGGAGGAACGGCACCATCCAAACCAGTGCGGCGAGCCGGAGCAATGTTCTCATTCTGGGCGGGTTCATTTTGCTGCTCTGTTGGTAAACTGATCCAAAACAACCGGAAGTAAAGCGTCGAACGCCTCGGCAGGGGGCGTTTGAAATTGTGGGCACGGGAAGACACAATTCCGCCCACGGGAACGTCTCCCCGGAAAATCTCCGTCGCCTTGATCGCAATCCTGCCCGTTCAGAAGATTGCGGTTCGCGTAACACTCCGACGGAGCGCGGGCTTGAGCCCGCAGTTGCGATGGGGAGCGCCGGCGGCCCGCCGGCAGTCGTCGCCGGCCCGGCGACGACTTCATCCTGGGTTCTTCGCTGACTGCGTTCAGGACCCCGCGCTCCGGATGGTTCTCTTAACTTGGAGGGCGCAAGCGCTCGGCGGGCCGCCGAGCGCTGCCGGCCAGCGGCCGGCGCTCGTGCGCCTGAGAGGGTGCCGGGACAGAAGGGTGGAAGTCCGTTCTCCTGCGGTGAGAAGCCGTGGTGTGTCGAACCATGACTGCGACGCCGCGAGGCGGGTGGGGAGCAATGGGGAGAGAACGACCGGTCCGTAACGCAGGACGGCCATGAAGGAGCGACCGCTGTGAACTCGATTCGGTTGCCGGGGGCTTGGCGGAGTCTGCGAGCGAAAGACGAAGCCTGTCGCGGCAGGAGAGAGCCGGATACGAGAGATCCGCCCGTCCGGTTCGGAGGGAGGGGTGGCGCAATCAAAGCGTCATCCCTATCCCTATCGGGGGCAAGTGTCGAGATGTGCGCTGGGAAGTCTGCGACGCCCGGAGGGCCATGAAAGGGAGCCCGCCCAATCCCAACCTGTTGTCAAACATCAGAACCGACCCCTTTCCGTCTCATCGCTTTTTCCTGCCTGCGTTTCACGGCAGGTAGGGCAGCGTCGCTCCCTGCCCTTTCCGGGCCGTTCAGAGCGACCAGCCTTTGCGGTATTCGCGATGGAGCAGGTTGCTGGCGGGTTTCGAATTCGAGATGGTGCCGCTCAGCGTGTCGTATTCAATCGGGCCTTCCACGAGCGTCGCCAGGTTGGCGAGCTGGGCCAGTTCCGTGAGCGGGCCGCCGATGTCGAAACTGGAGAAGGTCTTGCCGTTGCCTTTGCACGCCTCGATCCATTCCCATTGGTGGCTCTGGACGCGCGGC
>JBDNGP010000322.1:0-19472 GCA_041689265.1 Verrucomicrobiota bacterium | reverse complement strand
CCGTGAGCACTGGATCGGGTGGAATCTGGCGCCACAATCCGAGCGGCTGAAACTGGTGGTTCAAAACCGGCGTTACCTGCTGCTTCATGAGAAAGGCCGGGAACCCAATCTGGCCTCTCAAGGGCTGGCGGCGGCCTGCTGCCAGTTGCCCGGGCAGTGGGCGGACCGATTTGGTTACCGTCCGTTGATTGCCGAGAGTTTCACCGATCCTGAATCCTTCGCGGGCACGTGTTACAAGGCGAGCGGGTGGGAGCCAGTGGGGATGAGCCGGGGGAACAGCCAGGGATGAGCGGTTCAGTTTTTGACACGGTTGAGTCGATGCAGTATGGATGTTTAAGGCGTTTCCCGATCCCTGAAAAAAATTCGCGCAACCATGCGGCCGTCCCGAATACATAAACAACCCGTTCACAACGACTGCACCGCAGGGTTCAGCCTGATGGAACTGCTGGTGGTGATCGGGATTATCGGAATTCTCTCGGCGTTTTTGCTGCCTGCCTTGGTAAAGTCAAGAGAGCGGGCGCGGGCCGTGGCCTGTCTCTCAAACAACCGCCAACTCATGCTCGCGTGGCAGCTCTACTCCGGAGATTTCGACGGGGCACTGCCTTATAACATCGGCGGAGCCGGCACGGGCCGGGGCGTCGGTGAACGTAGCCCATTGAACTGGGCTGACGGAATTCTCGATTGGGAGCTCACCCCGGACAACACCAACTCAGCAATGTTGTTGCACAGCAGCCTGGGTCGGTATGTCTCCGGCAACACCCAGATTTACCGGTGTCCCTCCGACAGGGCGCTCAGCCAGCTTCAGCGGAGCACCGGATGGACCGGTCGGGTTCGGAGCTATTCCATGAACGCGATGATGGGAAACGCCGGTCCCGCGTCGACATTCGGTGCGAACGTCAACAATCCGGACTATGTCCAATTTTTCAAAATCGACCAAGTGCCCTCTCCCGCAAGATTCTTTGTCCTGGTGGATGAACATCCAGACAGCATCAATGACGCGTATTTTCTGAACCGCGGCGACAAACATTCGTGGATCGATCTGCCGGCGTCTCATCACAACGGAGCCGCCACCTTCTCATTTGCCGACGGACATTCCGAACTGCGCAAATGGGCCCGGCCCAGCACGGTTCACCCCGCCCAACCCGACGCCGCCCCCCTGCCCCTGTATTTGTATGAGTCCGATCTGGACGACTGGAAATGGGTGATGGAACGCATGAGCGTGGGAACCGAATCTCCCGGCAGCTACAAGTAACCGCGGCAGCCCGCTCAGCCACGTCCGTTCAGAAGCGCCTCCAAATCTCGGTCCGTTGATTCACCCGCGAGAACGTAAGTGAGCCCGTTTTGGCTCCAGCTCATCGTGTTCAACCGGTTCACCTTTTTGAAGACCCGTTCTGAGCCCGACGGCGGGTCCGGAATTGAGCTACTGCTCGCGACGAACAGCCATCGCTCGGGCTGCTCATTCCTGCCGAAGCAAATCATCGTGACCGGCTGGTTCTGCCATTTCATAACGGCCCCGCCCAGCAACGGCCAGCGACCCAGGCCAGACGGAGATTCCCAGCTGGCTTGGGCCCGCCGGTTTTCCAAAAACGTCCGAAGCTCCGCCGCGTTGCCGGTCTCGATGTCCATGGAATAGCCTCGCAAACTGGCCTTGACCATCCGCAGCCGGAACGTCGCAAAACTGTTCTCATCCACGCCGTCCCTTGTCGTGAAAAACACCAGGCCGAACAGAAGTAATACACCCGCCATCACGGCGGTCGTAACCCGGCGACGCCTTGATCTCCACGCGCTGAAGCGCGCGGGAATTTCCGAAAGAATCTGCTCGCGTAATCCCTCGAGGACGGGCAGCTCCCGATGCTTCTGTTTCAGTTTTTCCTGAAATATCCGGTGATCTTCGAGCCAGCCGGCAAGTTCGCGATCAGCAGACGCGAGCTTGAGCGCGTCGCGCACTTCACGGTCGTCCTCGTCGACCGAACCCGGCCGGTAACGCAGCAATATTTCCTGTGCCTTTCGGTTATTCATCCCCAGTTCCTTTCTGCACTTGAATGTCCTGGGCAAGCTGCGACCGCAGCTGGGTGATCCCGCGAGACAGCCGGGATTTCACGGTTCCCAACGGAATCCCAAGCGCCCCCGCAATTTCCTCATAGGAAAAATCCTCGATGTAAAACAGCGCCAGCGGAGCGCGGAAACACTCGTCGATTTGATCGATGGTCAGGGCGATCTGCCGGGCGTCGAGTTGGTTCCAATTCGCCTCCGTTACCAGCTGGAGATCGCCTTCGACTTCATCAAGTTCCACCGCAGGATGCCGACTGTTCCGTCGGCAGGTCTGGAGAAATTCCCGATGGAGCGTTGTGAAGAGCCAGCTCTTGATTCGGGTGCTGTCGCGGATCTGGCCGCGTTTTCTCATCCAGATGTAATACGTCTCTTGCACAAGATCACAGGCGTCGGCTTCCGTACGCGCGAGGCTGAAGGCAAAACGGTAGAGTGGGCCGTAATGCCGGTCCACCAGCTTTGCGAATTCCAGATCGTCGCTCATTGGCCGATTCCAATCATGGGATGTCGGCGGGCCTGTTTGTGTTCCCGCCAATCGAGATGATCGTTTGGCAACCCGTTCCGGGCGAACAGAATTTTTGTCAAAAAACCGGGGAACCCGGACGGCACCTGTCGCATCCCACTTATGTGAACCATTCCCAGGAACGGCTGTTTCGCTGTCGCCAATACGGGCAAGAATTATCGTTTCGCATCACCAAGAAGACTCACGGATTGAGGACCGTCACGGTCATCCACCGCATTCGCCGGCACCCGGGCCATTCTCGAAATTTTCCACTCACGTTTCAACCGATTCGCACATCAAACCTATGAACCAGCACAACGCACTGACTCCGACCAAACGCAGGACGATTTCAGAAACGATTTGCAATCCGCTCCGATCACCGCGCCCGGCTGTAGCCCGGCTGATGCTGTTGTGCTCGCTCGCGTTGCTGCCTTCAATGGCAAACGCCGATTCCGCCAATCTCAGTCCCGTCGCGGACACGTTCATTGTGTCCAGCGCGCCGGACAACAATACGGGCGGCACCGCCGGGTTCACCGCCGGACGGGACGGAGCGCTCGGAGTTCGGCGGGGTCTTGTCCAATTCGATCTCAGCACGATTCCCGCCGGCTCCACCATTACCTCCGCGGTGTTGCGGCTCACGGTTATCAATGTTCCGGGCACCCCGGCCAATTCCACCTTTGATGTTTTTCGTCTTCAAAATAGCTGGGGCGAAGGCAATAAATCGGGAGGTTCCCCCGGCAACAACGGCGCCCCCGCCGCGACCGGCGAGGCCACCTGGAATTCCCGCCAGCACGGCGTCAACGCATGGACGTCGCCGGGCGCGCTACAAGACGCGGCCGCTTCGGCGAGCGCTTTCACCGCTGTCACCGGTTTGGGGGATTACAACTGGCAGGGATCTGTCCTGTTGAACGACGTTCAACTGTGGGTGAATTCTCCGGGCCAAAACTTCGGCTGGCTTCTGGTCTCTCAAAGCGAATCGACCTCCCGGACGGCGCGTGAATTCGGCTCCAGGGAATTGGGCAGCGCCGCCTTGCTGCAGATCGGTTACACGGCGCCCGCCCCCGTAAACCAGCCGCCCACCGTCGCCATCACGAGTCCCGGCAACGGCGCCTCGTTTCCCGCTCCCGCCACGGTGTTGATCGAGGCTTCCGCCAGTGACGCGGACGGCACCGTTGCCACGGTCGAGTTTTTTGACGGAGCCCTCTCGCTTGGCAGTGACGGAATTGGTCCGGACTATTCCATCAGCGTCGACCTGTTTCCCGGCAGTCATACTTTGACCGCCGTCGCCACCGATAACGGCGGAGACTCCACGACGGCCCCTCCGGTCGAGATCACGGTGACCAGCACCATCATTGACAACCCGATTCCCGATCGTGTTCCCAAGGGCGACATCATGCTCGCCATGAAAACCATTGCAGACGGCATGGCCTCGCCGTTGGGCATGGCGGTCCCGGACGATGGAAGCGGGCGGATGTTCGTCTATGACCAGGATGGCCGCGTCTGGATCGTCACCGCCTCAGGACGACTGTCCGCGCCGTTGTTAAATGTGCATGATCGTCTGGTGACATTGGGGGCCTACGATGAACGCGGCTTGTTGGGGTTTTCGGTCCACCCAAACTTCCCCGCCCATCCGCTCGTTTATACTTATACTTCGGAACCCCTGAGCGGTACGGCTGATTTTCAAAATGGCGAGGGCTCGGCAAACAACCACCACGGGGTCATCGCCGAGTGGCGGATCAACGGCGGAAACCCGGACAGCGTGGACGTGTCCACCCGGCGCGAAATCATGCGCATCGATCAGCCGCAGTCGAATCACAACGGCGGCGCGATGCACTTCGGTCCGGACGGGAATCTTTACATTGTTCTCGGCGACGGAGGACAGGCAAACGACGTGGGACTTGGGCACGTTCCCGGCGGCAACGGACAGGAGCCGGACAACATCTGGGGTTCGATGATCCGCATCAATGTGGACGGAAGAACGTCCGCCAACGGTCAGTACGGCGTGCCGGCTGAAAACCCGTTTGTCGGCGTCGCCGGGGTGGATGAAATATTCGCCTACGGTTTCAGAAACCCGTTCTCGTTCAGTTTTGATTCACAGACCGGAGGCATTTATCTCGGCGACGTCGGACAGGGAAAAGTTGAGGAAGTGGACGTCGTGACCGGCGGCGGCAACTACGGTTGGAACATCCGGGAGGGCGGCTTCTGGTTTGACGGCGTGGGCAATGTCGTGACCGCCCCCGTCCGACCTGTGCCGCCCGGCCTGATCGATCCGATCGCGATGTACGATCACGACGACGGCCTGGCGATCATCGGTGGATTCGTCTATCGGGGAAGCACCATCAGCACGCTTGCCGGACGATATGTGTTTGGCGATTGGGGCTCCTTCTCCGCGCCCAACGGCAGGCTGTTTTATCTGGATGAAGCGAACGCAGTGAAGGAGTTCAAACTGGGAATCGAAGACCGGCCGCTCGGGCTCTGGCTCAAAGGCTGGGGACAGGATGCGAACGGAGAACTTTACGTGTTCTGCTCGAAAGCGCTCGGCCCCTCCGGAGCGACGGGGCGGATGCTCAAGCTTGTTCCCGCGCCGGAACAAATTCAGATCGCCGACGTCTCATCAGGGCAACCCGGCACGATCGATCTGGACTGGACCGGTGGCGCGGGGCCGTTTGCGGTGCAGCAAAAGAATTCGATAGATGACGCGCCGTGGGCGGACCCGGTGGTCACCGATGGAACCACCCAGACGTTCCCAGCCTCCGGCACCGGCGGATTCTTCCGCGTGTCCGACCTCGCCGGTTTGCCTGAGATTCCGCTGTCTGCACAGCTCGCGGGTGATTTTCAGAATCCGGCCGTCAACACCGCAGCAACCGGTTTTGGGTTGTTCAGTCTCGATGGAAATTCCCTGACGTTCAGCCTTCAATATTCCGGTCTCGGTGGGGCCGCGACAGCGGCGCATATTCACGGGCCTGCGGGCGTTGGCACTAACGGCGCGGTCCTCATCAACCTTCAACCCTACAACGGCGGGAGCTTCGGCCCGGCGGGAACGTTGTCGGGCGTGCTCCTTCTCACCGATGCGCAGAAGGCCATGATGTTGTCCGGCCTGACCTACGTGAACATTCATACGGTCGCCAACACCGGCGGAGAAATTCGCGGCCAGATCGCACCCGTTCTCATGCAAGTCGACCTGAGTGGTTCCAATGAACGACCCAATCGGGTGAGCACGCGGGGACGCGGGCTGGCCACCGCAACTCTGGTGGGAAATATTCTCAATCTGAACCTGACCTACTCCGGCCTCAGCGCGACCGCGATCGCATCCCATATTCACGGCCCGGCCTCGAAGGAAGAATCCGCCGGTGTGTTGGTAAATCTGGCGGGACTCGTTGACGGCGCGTTTGGGATTGATGGAAGCCTGTCGGGCCCGGTGACGCTCACGCCGTCGCAACTCGGTCAGGTCATCAAAGGCCGGACCTATGTCAACATTCACACCGGCACGCACACCGGCGGTGAAATACGCGGCCAGATTCTGCCACGGACGGCGGCGGTGCCGTTGACCATTTCGTTGAGCGGCCAGGCGGAACGACCCGATCCGCTCGTCACATCCGGTTCCGGCACGGGTTCGTTCATGCTCGAGGGCACCCGTCTGGCCTTCAACATCCAGTATGATTCCCTGAGCGGACCCGCCACGGCGGCGCATATTCACGGACCGGCCACCACCTCTGAATCCACCGGTGTGCTGGTCAATTTGTTACCGTTCAACGGAGCGGGATTTGGCACCAGCGGAACCCTGTCCGGTTCCTTGAATCTGACTGCCTCCCAACGAGACCAGATCTTGGGCGGCCTCGCCTATGTCAACATCCACACCGCCGGAAATCCGGGTGGAGAAATTCGTGGCCAGATCGCACCGGCACTGATGACCGCCCACCTCAACGGCACCAACGAACGGCCCGCCGCCAATAGCTCGCCCGCGACCGGCTTGGGCGTGCTGATCCTCTCGGGAAACACTTTGAATTTCGTCGTTGCCTACCGGGGTTTGACCGGCGTCGCCACCGGAGCGCACATCCATGGGCCAAGCAGTTTGTTTGGTTCCGCAAATGTTCTGATCAACCTCCAGTCATTCAACGGCGGTACCTTCGGCACGTCCGGATCGCTCGGCGGATCGGTCGTCCTGTCTCCGGATCAACTCGGTTACATTATTGACGGCCAGACCTATTTCAACCTGCACACTCAGGACAATTCAGGTGGAGAAATCCGCGGGCAGATTCAGCGATAAGAAGCGGAACCGGTTCGCAGAAAATTCAGTCGCGAGGGCCGATCCCACGGCGCAGCAGGTTGTGAGTCATGCGTTGCACTCGATCATCGGGACCGTGGGGACGGCTCCAGTGCGACCAGGGCAGCATGTGCCCTGGCGGCGATGAAAGCCCCTGCGCCCACCAGATCGTGGAAGCGTTGAATACAAAGTTCTTTTTGGGTCCCGGATAGATCGTGGCTGCCCACTGCTGGGGAGTCACGCCGTTCTGTAGCGCCGTCCCTTTTGCGACGACTTCCAGCCCTGCAATATCCGTCGGCGGATCACCGTGATATTCCCAGCCGATAAAACCTGGAATGGAATCGCCCTTGCGCATCCCAGTCCCCTCAAACATCCAGTGCCCCGGCCGTTCGCACACCCAGTCCCCTCCACCATTAACGGGATCTACATTGCGTGCGCCCATCAGGTAGCCTTCGTCCGGTCCGCGATGAGGAAACGGTCCGTGGAGTTCTTCCCTCTCAGTAGCGTATTGGTAATCGCCGCCGTACGGACCACCACGAAACATGATGCGTTGCGGCCGACCGTCCGTGCTTTCTGAAAGTGGCGTCACCCAACAAACCGAGTTGCCGGAGAAAAACATCAGGTTCGTTCCCGCATCACGCAGCTTCACTACGTTTTCATACTGGCGGATGTCCCAGTACTCATCGTGGCCGACGCTCAGGAAGGACTTGAACCGCCCTGCACTCGCATAGTTCGAATCTGTCATGTCGGAATTCGAGCAATAGGTCACGTCATACCCGTGCTTCTCCAGCCAATAAGCAAATGGAAATTCGAAACACAGCCACTCACCCGAACCGATGGACTGCGGGTTCTCATAGATCTGCGCATACTTGGAGTAGGGCCGGTCAAAGCTGACATCCGCCCACGGCCCCTGATTACCTTTCTTGTGCGTGTAGACCGAAAAATCTGACGGCCATTTGTTGTAGGCCTGCCAGGTGTTGTCCGAACATTGAAAACAAATATCCGCCGGCCGGTCGTCACGCACGATGAAGACCACGTAGCTCTGCCAATACCCAAATCCGGCGTATCCTTGATGGTGGTCAACCGCCCCAGATAAACGCCGCTAGGCCAGTCTTTGGGAATCGTCAGCGTCACCGCCGGCTTCCACTTGCATTCGTGCAGCACGTGATCACCTCGCTCCGGAGCGGGCGTCGGCTGTGTTTCGCCTTTCAGTGGACCGATCGTTTTCATCAACCGCGCGCCCCCGCCCTGCATAGTAACCGGTCCGAAAAATCTCGATGACGAAATCCGCCGCCGGTTTGACGCTGACCATGATGTCGATGATCTCCCCTGCCCTCACAGATTGCTTCGAGCAATAGCCCTCAATGTCGGAGTTCCGAAAACCGTTTGGCTCGTCCAACCTTACGCGAGTCAATTGCCAGTCGCGCGAGCCTTCCTTCAAGTTCTCCTGCGAAATCAACTGAGGCTGAACTTCAGCCTCAGCGCCCTGAGCACCAATGACCGCACCACCCGTTGTGATCGCCGCCCCGGCGGCGGCGGCGGTTTGTAGAAACTGTCGGCGGGAGAACGACGAATCTGGTCGGTCGGTGGGTTTCATGAGACCGCCAGTTTCAATCAACTCAACGTCCTGACGCAAGCGAGGATTGAGGGCCGTGCGCGCCGGTGCATCTGTATCCGTCTTTACCTATCGACCAAGGAGCCGTATCATCTTCCGATGCTCCTCCATACCAAAATCTCGCTCGCCGGGACAATCGGGCTGTCGCTCGTCGGATTTTCCCAGGCGGCGCCGTGCGCTCACGCCGACGATGATGATGCCGCCATCCGTCCCTGGCCGGACAATTCGTGGTACTGGCAGTTCAAAGGCGAACCTGTCTTCCTCGCCGGCGGCACGGACGATGACAATTTGTTTCAATGGCCGGAGGATCAATTAACCGAACAACTCGACCTGCTTGCGTCAGTCGGCGGCAACTACGTTCGCAATACCATGAGTGATCGTCAGGATAAGGGATTTGAGCTATCCCCATTCAAGCAACTGCCTGATGGCAAATACGATCTCGAACAATGGAACGATGCCTACTGGCAGCGTTTCGAATTCTTCCTTAACGAAACCGGGAAACGTGATGTGATCGCACAGATTGAGGTGTGGGATCGCTTCGATTATTCGCGAAACAATTGGGACCCTCATCCGTACAACCCAAAAAACAACGTTAATTACACCCACGAATCATCCGGGCTCGCGGCGACTTATCCCGATCATCCCGGCGCGAACAAACAGCCGTTTTTCTACACCTTCCCGACACTTCGCAACAACGAGATCGTCTTCAAGTTTCAGAAGCGTTTCGTGGACAAGATGCTCTCCTATACGTTGCAGCACGGACACGTGCTTTACTGCATGGACAACGAAACAAACGGGGCCGAGGAATGGGGTCGCTGGTGGGCGACTTACATCAAAGAAGCGGCGACCTCGGCCGGACAACGCGTTTATGTCACGGAGATGTGGGACGCGTGGAACCTCCGCGAGAAGGAGCATCAACGAACGTTCGATCACCCCGAGCTCTACGACTTCGTGGACGTGTCGCAGAACAATCACCACAAATGGCAAAAGCACTGGGACAATTTTCAGTGGGTGAAGCAATATCTCAAGAACACACCGCGCCCGGTAAATACCGTCAAAACCTACGGAGCCGATGGCAACGCCTTCAGCCATACGGATCAGGACGGTCTCGAGCGGGTCTGGCGGCACATTCTCGGCGGCGCGGCAGCCGTGCGATTCCATCGACCGGACTCCGGGCTCGGTCTTTCAGCGAAAGCACAGTCGACGTTGAAATCAATCCGCCTGCTGGAAACAAAAGTGAAATTGTGGGACCTGATCCCCGGCAACGACCTCCTGAGTGAACGCGACGAGAACGAAGCCTATCTAGCGACGGCACCCGGACAGTCTTACGTGATCCTCTTCACCAACGGTGGCGAAGTGGGTGTCAACCTCATCGGCCAGAACCATTCGTTCAATTTGCAATGGTTGAATGTCGGAAAGGCGATGCTGAGCCGTGGCCAGTCCGTTCCCGGCGATCAGGTCGTCAAACTCGACGCACCCGATGAAGGGTTGTGGCTGGCGGTGTTGACACGGCAATGAGCGCACGGGTGGTTTTTTCAGACCGCCACATGAAACATTTTCAGACATTCTCAGGATCGGCCACAACGGCTTCCGGTTCGGCAGGCTTTGCGGCTTCCGTCCGCCACTTGATTTCTTTATCGGTCCGTCGTTTGTCGGCAACGAGTTGAGAAATCATTCCGGCAAGCTGACTGGCTTCCGTAGAATCGACCATTCCCTCCAGTTTTTCGGCCGCGAACACAATCGCCATCGCCCCGATGTTTCCGGCCGTCGCCTGCAGGGTTTCGAGCTGGTCTTTGAGTTTGTCTTTCTCATCCGCTTTCGCGGATGCTTGAATCTCGCCCACCATCCGATCAGCCTCCGCGCTAAACACGGTCAGCAACTCCAGATAGTCGCTACGGGAAAACTCAAGCCGTCGGATGGTTTTCTCGATGGGTTCGAGGACTTCACGGCGGACGCAAGCTTTCGCCACTTCGCGGAAGGTCTCCCGCAGTCGACTCGCCGCAATCGGTTTCAGAAGGTAGCCGTCGATTCCCAAACGGGCGACCCGCTCGATCCGGCTTCGATCAGCGGACGAGGAGCAAATCATGATCGGCAATCCATCCCAGCGAGGCTCCTGGCGCAGTTTTTTCAGAAAGTCTTCGCCATTCATTCCGGGAAGAAGAAGATCCAGCAGGATCAAATCGGGCGTCAGCCCCTCCGCCAGCTTTTCGAGCGCCTCCTCGGCAGAAGTCGCCTCGGTCAACTCAACATCATTCTCCTTGGCGAGCAGCTTGACTATGATGGTCCGGCTCACCCGATCGTCGTCGATGATCAATGTCTTCATGGGCAGAAATGATTAAGCCTGCCATCCGGTCCGTATGACCGTGGCCGCCGGATGCGTCATCGGCAGGAAAGCCGAAGACTTGAGTCCAATCACCCTGATCATTGTCGTTCGTGTCAGTTGCATTAATCCAAATTCGGAGATGAGAACCTCGGAATGCACTGAAAATACCGACCGCTTGACACACTCCACTACGGGACCATTCTCCTGCCGGGTGTCCCACCAGATGCACTCAACTCGCTGATCATCTGTGTTGATCTGTGCAATCTGTGGTTTTCATTTTCCCGTTCAGGGTTAACTTTCTGAAGCATGAAAATCACCGGTCGAGAAATTCGCGGACTGTTGATCGATCTGGATGGCGTCCTTTACGTCGGAGGGACTCACCTGCCCGGCGCCGGGGAGTTTGTGGAGGCGATCCAGCGCGCCAGTGTCCCTCATTGTTTCCTGACAAACACCACCACCAAGTCGGTCGCCGCACTCAGGTCGAAACTCTACAAGCTGGGGATTCCCGCCAGTTCGGGTGAAATCTTGAGCGCCACTGAAGCGGTCAAAACCTACCTGGCCGAAATGAATTATCACCGTTGCTTCCTGTTGTTGAACGATGATGTGCTGGGTGACTTCACTCACATCGACAACACCGCTCGAGACCCGCAGGCCGTGGTGATTGGAGACATCGGAAACGCCTGGTCCTACGACCTGTTGAACCGTGTCTTTCGGGCCGTGATGAACGGAGCTGAACTGATCGGGCTGCACCGTAACAAATTCTGGCAGACCAGCGCCGGACTCCAGATGGACATCGGTGGGTTCATCGCCGGTCTGGAATATATCACCGGAAAAACTGCCACCATCATCGGCAAGCCCGAGAAGGCATTTTTCGATGCAGCACTCTCCCGCATTCGTCTCACCGTTGACGAGGTCGCGATGATCGGCGACGACGTCGACACCGACATCGGTGCCGCGCAGAAACTGGGGATGACTGGCGTACTCGTGAAGACAGGAAAGTTTCGGGAGGACTATTTCAACGCGTCCGAAATCAAGCCCGACCTGATCGTCGATTCAATCCAGGATCTCGTCGGGTTCGTCTCAACGTGAATTCTCAATGGGCCCGGAGATCCACTCGCTCGCCCCCATGTTTTCAATTTCTATTGGGCCTGGCCGGAAAAACTCTCCAGATATCGAACCACATCAGTATTCTCCGCGCGCTGAGCGTGTCGTTTCAGATCCTCGACTGTCTCGATGGTCGAATCTTGCTGCAACACCTGATCAATCAAGCCGATCGCGCGTTGGGTCTGGCCCGCACCGGCGAGCGTCTCGACGGCCTTGCCGCCGGCTCCGATCATTGAATCAAGCATGGAAGCCATTGCTTGTTCGTTGTTGGTAATCTGAGGGTTGTCCCGAATCGAGTTAAACATTTGCACTCTCTTTCCAAAAAATGATTCCGGTGTGATTGCCGCGAATATCGCATCGTACCGCTTCGCATTTAGAAGTTCGTCGTAGGCGACCTCCACCATGACGCCTCGTTGCGGATCACCGGCAGGAATCTCGTCAAACAGTTCCACGGTTCTGTCCGTATCATCAAGCGCACCGTTTAATCGAACGACATCAAGCGCCAGCATGCGGTCACCGGATCCTGTCCTCAATTTTTCCTCCATTGCGTCCCGCCGCTGGATCAGGGCCTCTTTCGCAGGCGGGTAGGATTTCCCGAGTTCGGCAAGTTGATTCAGCAGAAAACTGGACCGGACTCCGACAAAACTCGGATTGTTTTTCGCCCCCTCGTCAAAGCACCAGACGAGATGCTCCAGCGCTTTTTCATAGTTCCCGTTTTTCACCAACTCCCTCGCCAGCTCCATGCGGGACATCGGATTGTTGAGCACATCGGCACCCGGTTCCGGAGTGTCGTCGCCGGACCCGGCCTTGATTTTCGCCTTCAGCTCGTCGTTCTCCCGTCGGAGCACAGTCGAGACACCACGAAGCGTGAGCAACTCCCCGGCGTCTTCGCGGAGTCGGGCCATTTCGCCACGCAGCGTTGCCACCTCGGCCACCAGATCGGGATCCACCACGATCCCGGGTTCCCGGCTTTGGAGCTGTATATTGGCCGTTCGCAACGCTTCGGTTTCATCCCGCAACTCGCGGGTGGTGTTTTGATGAATGGCGAACTGGGTGGCCACCACTGCAACGCCGGTGGCAACTGCGATTTTCGCTTTTGTGATCGTCATAATATTGGTGAGGGTTGTGGTGATAAATCCACCGCCAACGGTGGCGACGCCCGCCGATGTCACCGCCGCGACGACGGCTCCATTCAACATCGCCGGAGCTGCTTCAACTCCGAACGTCGACATGGCACCCGCCAATGCCGTTGAGGAAACGCCGATCTTCCGCCGAGTGAACAGAGCACGAAGTTTTTCCAAGGCGCGGGCGACCCGTTTTTGCGCGGCATCCTCGTTCGTTCCCAAGGCCGAGCCGACTTCCCGCAGGCTTTTGTTTTCCAGATAACGCAGCACCAGCGCGGTCCGGTCCGTCTCGCCGAGCTTTTCCATTGCGTCGTCGAGATGGGGTTCGATTTGTTTCCAAACAGATTCCTCCTCGGGAGAGTGAGCGTGGGCGTTCATGGGAATCGATTCTTGTTCGCGAAGTTGTCGACGCCGTTCCGTTCGGGCAACTTTGGTCGCGGAAAACCAGGTGGCCCGATACAGCCAGCCGGAGAGAATCACATCGCCGGGAAGACGGGCCGCCTTCTGTGCGAGCGTCACGAATACGGACTGCGCAACTTCCTGCGCCAGTTCAGGACTTCGGACCTGTCTCAACGCCGCGGAATAGACCAACCCCGAGTGTCGGGAGACCAGTTCCTCAAACGCCTCAGGCGAACCGTCCTTCGCAAAGCGTCTCAAAAGTTCAGCGTCATCAATCGTCATGCTCACCCATATAACCCCCGACCAGATCAAATGTCCGACAAGAAATCTCGGATAAATCGTGGGAGCGTCAGACGAACGCCCTCGCCGGGACGGTGAGCACTAGACGCGTGCGCTCCCGTTCTATTTGCGAGATTCAGGCCACGACCGTTTTGTCCGACGGCTCAAGAGGTCTTCATCAATTCCTTCACCGGCACACCGTCGCTCAATGCGATCGGGCGCCCGACGGGAGTGATGATCTCCTTCTCTGGATCGATGCCGAGTGCGTCCTGAATCGTTGCGTGAAGATCCTGCACCCGGACGGGTTGATCCGGTTCCTTGTTCTCACCTTCCGGGTCGGTCTCGCCGATGACGTGCCCGCCACGAATGCCGCCCCCAGCCATCGCCATGCTGAACCCGTAAGGCCAGTGATCGCGGCCTTCGAGCGGATTAAGTTTTGGCGTGCGACCAAATTCACCACCGCACATAACGATCGTTGAGTCCAGAAGACCGCGTTCTTTCAGATCACGAATCAGCGCCGCGAACGCCGGGTCGAGCACCTTGATCTTGTTGCCCTGAAGTTCATGGTTGTTGACATGGGTATCCCATCCACTGAGCGTGACTTCCACGCAGCGCACCCCCGTCTCAATCAAACGCAACGCAGCGAGACAACCTCTCCCGAACGGCGTGTCGCCATACGCGGCGCGCTGCAACTCGGACGCCTGATTAACATCGAACGCCGTGAGCTGATCGGAGCTCATGATCTTGAGCGCTTCGTTGATCGTGGACTGGTGCAACGTCGTCCGCTCGCTAAGATCGATCGGCCGACCTTTGGCGAAAGCGCGTTCCACAACCGACAAATCTTTTAATCGTTGATCGATTCGTTCCTGCGGAACGCGCCGGATGACATCTGGAATTCTCTCCTTGGGATCACCAATCTGAAAGGCGTCATACTGCGCACCGAGATAGCCACCGCGCGCAGGCCATTGATCCGGTAGAATCGAAATGTGCCTGGGGATGTCGACCCCGGAGTCCTCCAGCTCATGACAAATGATCGCGCCGATCGAAGGATGGGTCACCGTCGAGTTGGGCCGGTAACCCGTCTTAATGTTGTAGACCGCCCGCTCGTGATCTGCCTCGCCACTCACCACGGAACGAACGAGCGAAATGTCGCCCATCATTTCAGCCACATGAGGCAACCCGTCTCCGATCTCGATTCCCGCCACCGCCGTTTTGATCGATTTCGAGCCATACGCAATCTTGCTCGCCGGATGAGGGTCAAACGTCTCCAACTGACTCGGCGCACCGGCCATCCAAAGAATGATGACAGATTGCGCGGGCTTGCCCTTGGGAGCCGCTTCATCGGCCCGAGCAAGCAACTGCGAGACGGGGGTCAACCACGCGCTGACGCCGGCGGCTCCAATCGTTTTCAACAACGTGCGACGCGAAAAATGATCGGCGGTTCCGCAGGCGCATTCAGGTGAATTATTCATAATCGTAGGACAGGCATCCTGCCTGTCTCCGAGCGTTGAGTTAAAACTTCAATTTGAGAACAGCTCGCGCGCGTTGTTTGAGCCCCGAACGACGGGCACATCTTGCTCCCCGATTCGCCGAGTGGAACGGGTGATGTCAGGGCAGAGTGCCGGGACGCTGCCAGCTCCCAATCCCCGGGCAACGCCGCGAGTGCAACCTTTCCGGCAAGCTGCCGGAAACACCTTGTCTCCGGAGCACGGCGAGCCCGGGCCATTTCCATGACCGACGGTGACAGGCTGGAAGCCTGTCCTACGTTGCCGCTATTCGTTCGTCGTTCAGGTTTGTTGGTTGGCTGGAGCTTAGTCATTGGAATTTTGAAATTCACTAATGGTTCCAGGAAAATTCCGTGGAGTTGATGAGCGTCCAGAAAAGGTCTTCCATCAGTTCGGCCTTCTTTTGTTCCGCGCGGCTCTTGAGTCGATCGACGAAGTAGACTGATTCTTCATCCGTTGGACGTCGGGTAAGCGTGGTGAGATAAGCGGTCTCGACGGCGGTCTCGTTGTCGGGCGACACCGCACCGATCCGGGTCGCCGCGTTGAGCACGATGTTGTCAGACGTTCGCTCGTGAACCAGTTCGCCATTCATCAGGATCAATCGTTGGGGAATCGTTCCACCCAGCTCCTTGAATTCGTCCTCGCCGGCGTCCCCATAGCGCTTGATAAAGTCGTTTTGCTGAAAGAACCGTAGTACGCGTTTAAACACATGCGATTCCGCGTCAATCGTGCGTAAGCTCGACGACTGCAAAACACTCCCCGCCATCTGCTCGGGTCGCAGCCGCGTGATGGGAAACGCGGCAAATAATTGTTCCTGGCCCTCGGTGACCGGGTGTTCGCCTTCTGCTGCCCGACTGTCACGCTGAAACGCATCCGTCGCCGCGATGACCCGGATCAAACGTTGCACATCGAAGCCATTCGCGATCACGTCATCAGCGAGCGCCTCCATGCCGGGCGGAAACGGCCCTTCGAGCGGAATGTCGTCGATGGGGAAGTTCAGTGGACGATTGAAAAGCAACGCCCAGGTACGGTTCACGAGCGTGCGGGCGAACGCGCGGTTCTCGGGATGCGTCACCCACGTCGCGATTCGATCACGCGGCTTCCCTTCACCGGGCAGCAGCTCGTTTCGGAACGGCACCACCATCGGCACCGGCTCGTCCTCACGCTTGCCGAGGTAGCGATATTCATACTCCTTGTCCACGTCGTCGCGTAGACCAGTCATGCTCATTTCAGCACCCGCGAAGAAGGCAGCGAGTTGATGGAAATCCTTCTGTGTCCACTTGTCCTCCATGAAATCATCGTGGCATTGGACGCAATCAAGCCGGACTCCGAGAAAGGCCTTGGCCACTCGTCCTGCCAGCTTCTTCTCGTCCGGTCCTTCCTCATCGTTGTTCGGATCGATCGTGACGGTGACGAAGTTGGCTTCCGGTTTGGTGGTCCAGATCCCTTCCGCCGTGATCAACGTTCGCACGAGTTCGTCGTACGGCCGGTTCTCCATAATCTCATCGCTGAGCCAGCTCACGAGACGGTGGCGTCGGTAGACAATGAACGGTCCGCCCTCGACGCCGACCGACATGCGGGCCATGCGCTCGGCCAGATAATCACCGTAACGGCGGTCTTCAAACAAATGCGAGAGCCACCATTGCCCGCGGTCCGCCGCCTCCACCGATTCCAGAGCGCGCACTTCTTCAAGCGACGGAATGCTGCCGGTCAGCGCCAGCGAAAGTCTGCGCGCCAGCGCCAGATCGTCAGCACGCGGAGCGGGTTCAAGCCCGGATTCTGACCAGTCGGTGGCAAAGGATTCATTAACATTCTGAACTGCCGCCTGAAATCCGGCATCCGCCACCACATCAGAATCGTGGTGCTCCGGCTTGACGAACGGCTCCTGTTTCAACAACCGGCCGGCAACCAGCCCGGCCAGCACGAGGCAGAAGCCGAAGAAGATCAAGTTGCGTACCCAGAGTTTCATTCGGTCTTAGGACTCGGTTTGAGGTTGGAATGTTTCAGATATTTGAAACATTCCCCTGCACTATCTGGTTATTATCCATATCGGCAACCCCGATTTGTTTCGAAACAATATAGTGATGAAGTAGAACCATGAGCCACGCCGCCACCATCGACATGCCGTTAACCGCAGAAGAATCGACCGACGCGCCGCCTGTGATCGAACGCGCGTCCGCGTTGCGACGTGGCGTCCGCGCCACGGCTTCGGGGATCGACTGGGGGTTCGGGTTGATCTCGCTGGTTGTTGGTCTGGCGCTGCTTTCGATCGTGCCCTTCCTGAATTTCCTGAGCCTCGGCTACCTTCTCCACGCCAGCGGACGGGTCGCGCACACCGGAAAACTGCGGAACGGTTTCGTCGGCATCCGCAAGGCGTCGATCCTCGGCAGTTTCATCGTCGGCACGTGGCTGATCTTTCTGCCGATCCGATTCATCTCTGGAATGTGGAAGGACGCGGAACTCGTGGCCCCCGGCAGCCCGAACGCCAACGCCTGGCACCTCGGTCTGCTGATCCTCACGGTGCTCGCAGTATTGCACGTGGTATGGGCCTGCATTCGTGGCGGGAGAATCCGGCATTTCCTTTGGCCGGCGCCCGTCCGGTTTTTTCGATGGCTGAAAACTGCCGACAAGTTTGAAACCATGCGCAATGCCGTGGTCGATTACATCGTCAGCCTGCGACTGCCCTATTATTTCTGGCTCGGTGCGCGAGGGTTCTTCGGAGCATTCGCATGGTTGTTCCTGCCGGTCAGCACGCTGATCGTCGGTGCCCGACTCGATCCGGAAAAGGGCGGCATCCTCCTCAATTTTGTCGGCATGCTCATGTTAATGTTCGTCGTGCTTTACCTGCCTTTTCTGCAAACGTACTTTGCTGTGACACAACGTTTCCGGGATCTGTTTGCAGTGAAGCAGGTCCGGCAAATGTTCAAATGCGCACCGGTGGCATTCTGGCTGGCGCTGTTGATCACACTGTTGTTCGCATTGCCGCTCTATCTGTTGAAGATCGAGCTGCCGCCACGCGAAATCGCCTGGCTGCCGAGCCTCCTGTTCGTGCTCTTCATTTTTCCGGCCCGTTTGATCACCGGTTGGGCGGTCAGTCGCGCAATGCGCCACGATCAACCCCGACACTGGTTCTTTCGTTGGACAAGTCGTCTCGCACTGGTGCCAGTAGTCATGTTTTACGTGCTCTTCATCTTTCTCACGCAATACCTCTCCTGGAACGGCTCTGCCAGTCTTCTCGAACAACACGCCTTCATGGTGCCCGCCCCACTGATGGGCCTGTAGTTTCGTTCTCAACGGAAGGTTTTTCTTCGTCGGTCAACCACTCTGCAGTTCTCTGCGGCCAATCACGATTTGACAGCTCGTCCGCATTAGCTAGTTTTCCAAAATGTCAAAGACAACTAGTGTTTGCATCGCAATCTGTCTCTTACTTGTTCTGAACGTTGGCGACCTTTTCAGTCAGGGGGTTCGCATCACGTAACAGGGGAGTCTCTCGGAAAGCGGCTCCCTCCCCACCGAAACGTTCGATCTGAAGTTTTCCCTGTCCGATCAGATTGCTGGAGGGGTGCAGCAGGGAAGTTCTATCACCAACCTCTCAGTGGAGGTGGTCGACGGACTGTTCACCACGCCGATGGATCTGATCATCTTCGATGTCATCGCCGCGCGCTGGCTGGAGATCGGCGTCCGGCCGACTGGAAAGCCCGCCGAGTTCACGACGCTCTCGCCGCGCCAGGAACTGACCCGGACACCCTTCGCGCTGACGTCGGTTTTTGCGGAATCCGCAAATACGTTAGACGCGGAGGCCAGTGACCAAATAAACGCCTACGTCGACGGAAAAAAGGTCTTTCATTATCAGACATTCGCCGACATTGACGCGTCCACCCTGCCGGTTAATTCAAACGGCTTTTTTCCAATCTCGTGAACGTCGTTCAAGATGCGCGCGCAAACGAGGTGCTCAACGGCGCGCGCGGAGCCACGATCAGCGGTGGCGGGGCGGACGAATTCAGCCGCAGCGACGAGCTCGGAGTCCAGTATCTCGACCGGGCAATGGCAAATCTTCCACGAAAAAGGTGTTTCGGCACCAATGCCGGTCGGTCGCGCCTTCAACGTGCTCGTGATCAAACCTTGAGCAGCGGCGGAAGTCGGCCAAAAAAAAGGAAGGGCACTTGCCAGAATCTTGCATACTTTACAGCCCCGCCTTCCACATCAGGTGATTGGCGTAATTACGGCTCCCCAGATGCAGCCGTTTCGCGATCCATTCCATCGAACGCACCGTTTCCTTCCGCAACCGCTGTGCGATTCTCACCTTCT
>JBDNGP010000321.1:0-3970 GCA_041689265.1 Verrucomicrobiota bacterium | reverse complement strand
GCTTTTCCCGCCAGCGGGTGAGTAGCCGGTTGATTCGTTCCGCGCGACTCAGCGCGTCTTCCGACTACCGGGCAATGCTGTTCAGAAAGTACTGCATCCAGCCTTCCCAATCGGAGTGTTCGGAAATCGCATCAATAATGTGATGATCAGTGTTGGGAATTCATTTGAGGCAGCCAGTGCGTTATTGAGTTGAATCAGGGACTAAAACTGTTTTTGGCAAGTCTACGACTTGTTCCGGATTCGTGTCTTCCGTCATTGGTATTACTGGAATATTTGGGCTTTGAATAATCTGAATCGAATTTGTCGACGTGAGTTCGATCATATTCCGATGACTTGTTGGAGGCGTCGCCCAGAAAACCGAATACACGACGACCAGCAACGGAACAAAACTAAACGTCAAAATGAACCTTGATCCGATCTGAGTGTGGCGACGCCTGGATTCGAGTTTTGCGAACGAGTCCGCCAGTATCGGGTTCCTTTCATCCAGTCCTTTTTCTTTCAGTTCACCAGTCGTTTTAGTAATCGTTGTCTTGAGCGTGTTCAGTATCACACGCTGGCTCAGGAACATGATTAACATCGTGATGAGATACAGAAACGTGGCAATAATGATGACGAAATTCAGCGTTGTAAATCGTGCACCGATCTCTGCTTCCTTTACCGCAAAAAGTACCGCTGCCGGAATACTCAAACTCTTCGCCTCCATTCCTCCGACAATTCGTTCGAGCTGTTCCGCAAGTTTCAGGTATCTTGACTGTGCTTCCTGTGCCAGCTTTTCCGGAGAGTGTTCTGACAGAAATATTGCCAATCCTTCCTTGAGGCGCCGGGCAAACAAGGCGCTTTGACGGAGCAGATATCCGAACGCACGATCCGCTTTCTGATCCTGCAAGAATTCCGAAATCACTGACTGAAAGATTTCCTTACGAGTTTCCTGCCGATCACTTTCATTGATGAATCCCGAGATCTGAGTCAGTGCAACGCCTTCCCTCAACTCTGCTATCGTAAACTTAGGGGACAGCTCCGTTCTTCGAATTCCGAAAAATAATATATTGCGTGTGTCTAAAACTGAGTGCTCCGCTTGAGCTTCAAGCGCTCCCCACAAAGCGACAGCATCATGATAGCGTCGAACGTACGGAGTGGCCGCCGACAATGAGCTCTGTTCTGTAAAGCAGAAGGGTTTTGACGAGTCCTCAACGCTGACCAAATAGTATGCTTTGGGAGTTTGGTACGTAGTGGACGCAATCGACAACAGATCTTTCAAATCCTTGGCGACCACATTCCCGCTGACGATCCGTGGCAATCTAAGCATGAACTGTGTTCCCTTGGGGAGCTCACCCGGCTTACCAGAATTAAAAGCGGATTGGATCTTTGAATTTGACTCTGAGGTGAGACGTTCAGCAAATACCTCACACTTCTCCAATTCTCGCAATGTCTCAAAAGAGATGGACTTGGTTTCGACGACCAGTTCAACAGCTTCACGGTCGGCGCTCCAATTTGGAGTGCAACAGGCACCAAAAACACCGGTTAGTAGATTTAGAGACATCGCTCAACGCTCTCCAACAAGTGCTTCGATCAGCTCGTCTGGCACTTCGGAAATAGTGAGTGTTTTCGCTGTCTTGTTTACAATCACTTTGTTCAACCAAGTATTGCGGTCAAATTCCAGTTTCAGTCCTGATTTGTTGAATGCAAACTTAACAAATCGCTTCATCACGCTCGGTGGTGGTGCCGGGAACTCTCCGGCCAACAGATTGCCTTCGGCCCCCAAATGCGATAGGAGGGCGTTGGAATCCTGTGGATTGAGAGCGTTCGCGATGGCCGTCAAGGTCATAGCGCTGCGATTCTTGTGACAGCCCTGCCAATACGTATAAGCGTCCTGAAGCAGCTTCCCCCGTCGTTCAGGACTGAAGTCATTCTTGACCGCCCATGAATCCAATGCCGAATAAAGATTTCTGCCTTGTTCTTCAGGGCTCGTAATTTCTTCGCATCCAATGAACTTAACAAAGTAATCTGAAGCGCCTGAACTTTGCTGTGAGATGAACAGGACCACGCCGGTCTCGTTATCTTCAACCTTGTCAAATCGAACCCTTGCACCGTGCCTCAAATGATCCAGATCAAGTCCGGGGCTCGCGATCAGATTCAATTTCTTGTCAAAATTCGGCTTTGCTGTGGTGCCAAGCAATGCGGCAAACAAGAACGTCGTCCCGTCCGCCAGGTACTCGGCAAACACGACGTATCCACCCGTTGCCGCTTGTTGGTTTGCAATTTCTTCGCCCAGAATCGTCATGGCATCTTTTGTAAACTCGACAAACGCCTTTTCGCTGTCCGTCGCGACGTATCGGCCAAGAATCTGTTGGAATCGAGGCTGAGTATTTCCGACAGTTAGAAACGCTCCGGCAACGGGGTTCCGTCTCTGAAACGAATCGCGTAACTGTTCGAATAAATCATCGGCGACGTCGGATTTGACCGGTAGCGCCGTGTCACGTAGCTGCAAATCAACTTTTGTTTTGTGCGCTTTCTTGATGACTTGGTGGGCAATTAGACGTCTGAGCATAGTATTCCTCTGATAATTTACTTTCCATACGAGATTGCGGAATAGTGTCCAACTGACCACGCTACGTAAACAGGAAAAACTATCAAAATCGAATCACTTCTGAAGTTACCTTCAAACGCATATGCGCGCTTCATCAACGCTTGATTCAAATTCGATACCGTGCCGGGAGGTATCATCCCGATTCTCCCGTTTCAAACGCTCTCCGTCAGTTGGCCCGACAAACCGGGCACCCCACCTTTTCAACGAACGTGATGATTGTTCGATACAGTTGATGCGCCCGTTTGCTGTATCATTGGAATGATATTCCCGGACAATGCGTTCTCTTCGTATTTCTCCAACGACGGCAGGGTCACCAGGGCGCGCTTCGCGTAGGCGCGATGGACCGCCTTGCTGTTGTGCCCGAGCGCCTCCTGCGCGAACCGTTCCGGGTAGCCCGCCTTGCGCGCACGCTCGGCCCACGCGTATCGATACGAATGGAGCGTGACGCCTTCGATGCCCAGCCCCTTGCAGCGTTGCTTGAACTCCGTCGCCCGGTCGCCTGATCGGACCCGGCGAAGTTTCGGAAACAACGGACCGTCCGCCGGAAGCCGACGAAGCACGGTCGCGATCTCAGCTCCAAAATGAACGAATGCCTGCGTTCCGGTCTTCTGTCGCTCATAGCCGATGACCTTGTTGTTCCAGTCGATCTGTTCCGCCTCCAAGCCCGCGATGTCGGATTGCGACCCGCCCAGATGCCAGCACAGTTCGTAGAAGTCCCGCCGCTCCGGATTTCTTTCACGGGCGACGATCCGGTCGTGCTCCTCCCGTGTGATCGCCCGCTTGTCCTTGAATTTGATCTCGGGCCAGAGGCGTTTCGGAATGATCGGCCACGGCAGCCAGTTCATCGAAAGGCAGAAATTGTGAATTTTGCGCAGGTGGGTGTTGGTGCTGACCGTGCCCGCCTTCAACGCCTGCAACAGGTCCTCAGCCTGCGTCTCGATAATGGTCTTGTTTCGGATGCCGTCAAGCGCCCGGTCTCGCACCGCCCGCGCCCATCGATCCCTGGTCGAACCGCTTTTGGTTTCAAGCAGCGCGTTCAGGGCATCCTGCCAGCTCCGGGTGGCGGCACCGGAATCGGTGCCGGACAAATACGCTTTCGCAATTTGAAGATTGAGGACGGGTTGACGTAGGGCCTGATTTTTGGCCAGAACAATTTGCTCCGCCGAATCACGGTCCCTGGTATTGAGTCCGGTCCGCTTTTTCGTGAGTTTATCGAAACAGAAATAGGTTCCGCGTTCGCTGCGGTACAACAGGCGATATCGAGTTTTCATAGGCCGTGATGCAGCCTAGAAGAGAAGAATTCCGGACCGTTAGGGTGCTACGGACGGGCTGGCCAGGTTTGGCCAAGTTTGGCGTCCGCAGCGATTCTGGTTCCCGTTTTGG
>JBDNGP010000320.1:0-3932 GCA_041689265.1 Verrucomicrobiota bacterium | reverse complement strand
CTCCGAACCCGCTCCAAGAGCAACTCAACCACGAATCAAAACACCCAAAACCAAAAAGGCTACGGTGTCCAGGTTGTGAGGCAATGGAAGCCCAATCCATGAAACCCTTCGGTGTCCTTCAGTTATGAGGCAACAGGCGGATGAATCGTTTTTCCGATGACGTCGAACTGCCGGAGCTGACATGACTGAGGGATGAGCTTCCTGTCCGGCTCTGTTGAGCTGTTGGAAATCCGAAGTAATGCAAAAATTCCGACGGACCTGCTTTCGACGTCTGCTGTCCCGTCTCCCACCCGCCGCAGCGATGGCGGTCACATTTTTGCTGGCTTGTAATGTCTGCCCCGCCAGCCGCAGATTACGGTCGGTGCTCAAGGCAATCATGAACCGGGATTCTTTCAAACTAGGTATCGCATTGGCCGCCACCGCGGTTCTGGCCGGATGCGCACATTACAGCCCGGACATCCCCAAGAAAACGGCGAGCACCGAGGGGTAATACTATCCGAATAACAAGCGCACCAACAATTCGGAGGAGATCCTCATGTGCCTCGCCTTTTCCGGTGGCGGCACCCGGGCGGCCTCGTTTTCCTACGGGTTGCTGGAAGCGCTGAGGGATACGACGTACGAGGTGGATGGGAAACCGAGGCGCTTGCTCGACGAGATCGACGTTATCTCCTCCGTCTCGGGTGGGAGTTTCACGGCCGCCGCCTACGGACTGCACGGCGACAAGATCTTTGAAGTTTATGAACCGAGCTTTCTCAAGCGCAACCTGCAGTGAGGGCTGTTGCTCGGCACGTTGAATCTGATCAACTGGTCGGCGTTGTGGTCACCGCATTACAGCCGGTCGGATCTCGCCGCGAAATACTGCGACCGGATTCTGTTCAAGGACGCCACTTTCGCCAATCTCCTGACGAATAACACGCCGTTCATCGTGATGAACGGAACGGACATTGCGACGGGAAACCGCATCCCGTTCACACAATATATGTTCGATGTGTTTTCGTCGGATGTGGGGCCGTATCCGCTGTCCATGGCGGCCACCGCATCGTCGGCCGTGCCGGGACTTCTGGCTCCGATCACCCTCAACAATTATTCGGGTCGTTCCGCCGAGCCGGCACCCGCATGGCTCACGCGGTAGTACCCGGCGGACGCGTATTCCGCTCTCGCGTTGAATCAGCGTCTCAAGGTCTATCTGAACTCCACCAACTTTCACTATTTGCATCTGAGCGACGGCGGCGTGTCGGACAATCTCGGTGTCCGTCTGTACCTCGATAATGTCGCCATGGCGAAGGCCGATCCGCAGCTGGTCAGTCAGGCTGCGGTTGGCCGGATAAAAAAGGTCGTCTTCATTCTCTCGAACACGTTTGTGCAACATGAGACCAGCTGGGACAAAGGTGCATCCTCGCCCCACGCGATTCCGATTCTCGCCGCCGCAGACGCCCGCACGATGGAGCGATATTCGGAGGACACTGTGCTCTGGCTCAAGGAGATGCTGAACGACTTCAAGAATCAGCAGAAGCTTACGGGAGAGGTGGAGATCTACTTCATCGAACTGGATTTCAAGAAGTTCGCCAACCCGGCCCTCGCGGAGTATTTCCTCAGTCTGCCGACGTCCTTCAACCTATTCAACCACGTCGTCGACGAACTGAAAAAAGCTGCGAAAGATCTACTGAAGGAGAATCATGACTTCAACGCCCTGATCAAGGATCTGGGCGCGACATATGCCCCGAAGCCGTGAAGAATGTGGAGAAGTCCGAACCCTGGTGCGGAAAGATTAGTAGCTTGTGGAGGCACGGCCGCCACAATTCAGTGTGGAGGATTTCGCTCGTTGATGATTGGAGCTGAGTTAAGAAACCGTCGGCGTGCTCGGAATGCCCTTCCGACGATTTGCGTGACTCACCGTATATCGGCCGTTCAATTCGCCTTGGGATCCGGTCGCCGCACAATGATCCGCGCTTCAAACCGATCCCCGAGATAGAGGATCAATTCGCCGGAGTGATCGTCGCGTTTTTTACCGTCGAGTTCGATTGGAGCCTCCTGTGGGACGTCCATTTTGCGAAGCGGGATTTGCGCGAGTGGTTGGGATCCATTTCCGTAAATGATGAGTTCGCCCGTGTCGCCGCTTTTCCTGATCGCGAGCAAATAGAGCGTCGCAGAGTCTTCCCCGTCAGGCGTCGCGATACTTACGATTTTGAGCCCGCTGCTCTTCGCGGGTTTGCCGTCCGTCTCGAGCACGACCTTGTGCAACCACAGCTGGCCGACCGGGATGATCTCTCCGTCTTTGGCCGTTTTGAGATTCTCCTTCAACGAATGCACCGGCACCGCGAGCATCGCGGCCTGACCCGCTTTGATGGCGTAAGGCTTCCGAAGATCAGTCGCGAGCTGAAACGGGACATCGGCAGGTTCACCGAGCGCGTTGTTGAGAGTCAGCGCGGCCTTCTGGGCTTCCTCAAGCGGCGCAGGTTCCACCTGCGCGTGTATGGAGGTGACTGTGAACAAAGTCAGAAACAAGAGGTCTTTCATATGTTGGAGTTCATTTGCGTGTGGGCGGAATTAAAAACGGCATGCCGCGGTAGTTGGAGCTTCACTGTTAGGATTGTCGATTGTTTATCTGCGGTTGATCCGTGTTTCATCTGTGGCTAAAACTGTTCGGGATAGAACACGATGGGTGTCACGACAGTTGCAGGAAAGTCAGATTCCGTCTTGCCTCTGGTTCTCCCGGACGGCAAGAACTGGTTGAAGCAAATGGCGATTTCAAAAAAGAACCCACCGGTGCTGACGATTGAACGGCTGAGCATCATCCGCGGCACGACGAAGATATTGCGGAACGTGAACTGGCAGATCAACCGTGGCGAGCACTGGGTGATTCTTGGCGCGAACGGATCGGGCAAGACATCCTTGCTCAGTGCGCTCACCGGCTATTTCTCGGCGACGGAGGGCGAAATCGCGTTGTTGGGTGAACAGTTTGGTGAATCCGACTGGCGTGAGTTACGGACGAAAATCGGCGTGGTGAGTTCATCTGTGCGCTTGATGATGGAAGAATCCGAGACCGCACTGGAAACGGTGGTCACCGGAAAATACGCGATGATCGATTATTGGGGCAAAGTGAAACCGGCGGATGCAAAACGGGCGCGATCCATTTTGAAGTCCATCGATTGCGCGTATCTGGCGAGTCGGCCGTGGAGTGTTCTTTCGCAGGGTGAACGTCAGCGAGTGTTGATTGGTCGGGCGCTGATGGGTGATCCGGAGTTGTTGATTCTCGATGAACCGTGCGCCGGACTCGATCCGGTGGCACGCGAACATTTCATGCAATTCGTCAACCGGCTGGGTCGACAAAAGGACGCGCCGACGTTGGTGCTGGTAACGCATCACGTGGAAGAGATCATGCCGGTGTTTACGCACGTGATGATGTTGCGCGCCGGAACCGTTCTGGAGACCGGGAAGAAAAAGGAAATGCTGACGGCAAAGAAGTTGACCGCAGCGTTTCGAGCAAAGGTTCGACCGGTGGAGCAGGGCGGGCGGTACCTGCTCAAGGTATCAGCGAGTCGCGGACAGGTAATCTGAACTTGAACCACGGAAGACACGGAATGACCAGAAACCAGATTTTCGTGTATTCAGCCCATTCCGTGTTTGAACCGTATTGTGGCGCGGACTCTGCACAAAGGACGTGGCTACTCGTCGGGCGATGTTTGAGTGGAGGCAGCAGGACCTGATTTTTGCGTCTGCTCTTGTTTTTCCCACGTTCTGACGAGCAGGTCATCATGCCGAATCTGCACGACGCCGAAATAGAACAATCTTGGTATGCACTTTACGCCCCCGACCACTACAGGTAGTGTTTGGGCATGGCAGAATATCCCCGAACGGTGGTTCAAATGCGTGATTGGTTCCCGACCGAGGACGCCTGCCGCGTTTACCTGGTAAGTCTGAGGTGGCCCGAT
>JBDNGP010000319.1:0-3212 GCA_041689265.1 Verrucomicrobiota bacterium | reverse complement strand
TCAGAACCGGCAATAAGCGCCGCACTTTTGCACCTCGTTAACAGCCATGTTTGGCATCGATACCCTCATTGAACTGATCCGAAATTATCGCTACCTCGCGATGTTCGGGATTCTGCTGATTTCGGCGATGGGTGTGCCGATAGCCTGGCTTCTCCGACCGGCCGCGTTGACATGGTTCTCGACTCTGACATGTTTAACGAGGTGGACGATCAGTTCGCGCTCGCTCTTGCGGTGCGTTCACCGGAGCGCATCAATTTAAAAGCCGTCAGCGCCGCGCCATTCAAAAATCAACGCTCCAAATCAGCCGGGGACGGAATGGAGAAGAGCTACCACGAAACGATTCGTGTGTTAAAATTGATGGACGTGCCGTCGGCCGGTCTTGTGTTCCGTGGTTCGGACCAATTTCTGCCAGATCGCAATACACCGGTGGACAGTGCGGCCGCACGCCGGATCATTGAGCTGGCTCACGAGCCTCGCGAGAAACCGCTGTACGTCGTGGGACTGGGCGCGGCGTCCAACCTGGCCTCGGCCCTCCTGCTGGATCCAACGATCACCAATCACGTTGTGTTCGTCTGGATTGGTGGCCAGCCGCATTCATGGAAGAGCGCGCTGGATTTTAATCTGCAACAGGACATCGCCGCCGCGCAGGTGTTGTTCGACAGCGGCGTGCTGTTGATTCACGTGCCCACTGGAGTGGCTGCAGCATTGAAAACCACCTTGCCCGAACTCGAGGCCGACCTGAAGGACAAATCTCCGATCAGCATCGTGGTTCATCAAAACCGAATCACAAACTTCATTGCCAACCAACGTCCAACAAACCGCAAAACAGGGATCCAACCCAGTTTCAGATCTCTTCGGTTTTCGGAAATCGGAGCCAAACGCAAGCACGCGTGAAACGGAGCCATCTAGCACTTGTCTGGACTCACTCCAAGATCGTCATAACAACTCAATAATCTAACTGGAAGAACAAACATCGCCTTTGTGCTTGGTGATATTTGTTTTATGAGCGTGAAAAGTAAGCGAGGACAGATTGCTGCATAAGCAAGAGAACCAATCTACGGAGCAATCGCCGGTTTTGATGAATTCGTAAACGTCGGCGTAGCTTCCGTCCGTTTTGCATCCATCTGTCGGACCGGCGTCCACACAGTACACTAACGCCGGTGTGGTCTGTGCCATATCTGTATAGGCAAAGAGATAGCTACAACCAGATCCGCAGAGAATTCCCGTGCATCCATTTATAAAGGCACTGGACGGCGACTTTCCGCAAGTTGTTTCCGCATCGACGGCGCTTAGTCCAATGGATGTTACAATCGCGAACATCGCGAGGTTTTTTATGTATTTGTTTTTCATATTTTTCGGTTTTAGTTACCCCTAACCGTTCTTCCCTCTAAATCTGTTTCTAAAAAATACGGCAATGGGCGCCAAGAATACCGCGACGATAAAACAGAAAAATAATCTAGAATTAAAATTGCTGTTCTCCGACGTGCGGTCAATGGCGGACAAACGACCTTTGATACGTTTTTTGTACGACGCAAACGATTCCAGTTGCATCACTTCGCTTTTCGATAGCCACCGAGAACTAGTGTAGTCGAATCCCAAAGAAGCATCGGAACTATCAGTAAATCTGGTGTCGATAATGTAAGTATCCGAACCATTCATGTCAGGCAATGGTTCATTAAGCGGTTGGACTGATACCTCAGTTACAATTAATTCGTGCCGCTCAATCAACCGGTGGTTCCCCTTATACCGCTGATAAACTAGGAGATTTGCCCTGGTGGGAATTCTTACGCCGCCTACATTCGTGTGTGTTAATACGGAATACGTTGCATTCGTAAATACGGATCCGGAAATTGCATCTCGTCTCAAAAAATCAAGACTGCTAACTACTCTTGGCGCGCCCGATGTAAAACCAACCATGACGGGCAAGTAATCCCGCGGCCCATAACTGGAGCTATACATAGCTGGCATGTTGGTATTCGAATCGTGTGGCATTTGAGCGCCAAACCCCAACCAGATTAAGGCACCTGATGATCCGAACATCGGAACGACGCCCTTCGTAATAAGAGATGTCTTATCAAAATGAACCGTCCCAGAGTTCCCTCCTGAATCGACAAGAGTATAGATATTTACACCGTCGCACCCAATATCGGAAATCGACGTCGCATTTGTCGGTGTAGATCCCGTTCCCACAAGTCCGGTTTCCAGACGCATTAGCCATGTTTGCTTTTGAACACGAAAGGAGAACGTGGAACTGGTGCCTCCAAACGCATTTCCCCCTGAATCTATCCCTTCCATCGTGCTCTCGCCACGGATGAGTATCCCCAGTTCGGCAGCAGATGCGTTACTTGTTATAATCAAAAGAAACAAACTCATACCCCAATTTATCATGATGCACCAATTAATTAACTCACCTAGGGATCCAACACTGAAAAACAAGCGGTTTACAAATAGTTTGTCTCTAGAATTGGAGTTAATGAGCGTGATCATTAGATTGTTGTAACGACACCGGAAACAGCCGTCCGTCTTGTCACGTTAACATTCCACGTAAAGAACGTGATCGCTCCCGCAAGCATGTAGAGAATCAAAAAAAGTGGGGCGGAACTGTTCAGTAATTTGCCGGCCACGCCGAGACACTCACACGCGAGATTTTTCCCGATGACGTGCAATCCAACTCTATACAAAAGGAAAATGACTGAAATCCAAGCGATTGCCATCAGTTTGGTCAGATTTGAGTGGTTTGATCGAACCAGAAAAACAACAACAGACACCTCTATAACAATGGCAATAAGAATAACATCCCGCCCTCGAAGAAGATATATAAGAGGGTCCGCGCTCAAAAACTTGGCATCTTCTCTCGCGAGTAAAGGAATTTTTAAGAACGCTGTAGACGCGAGAACTAGAGCGCAACTCCAAATAAATATGGATCCGTTTTTGATCTTATCGTGCATTATCTTGAATGCCTAGCTAAGTTGATATCAGACAACCCTTGAATTATTGTAATTTAGACTGCAACACAATGGAAATGTGTCAAGGGGAAGATGTAGGCGTTTTGCCAGAATGCGCCCCGTTGTGCCCCCTGTTGCCTCATAACTGAAGGACACCGAAGGGTTTCATGGATTGGGCTTCCATTGCCTCACAACCTGGACACCGTAGCCTTTTTGGTTTTGGGTGTTTTGATTCGTGGTTGAGTTGCTCTTGGAGCGGGTTCGGAG
>JBDNGP010000318.1:0-16449 GCA_041689265.1 Verrucomicrobiota bacterium | reverse complement strand
GGTTGACCAAATCTCTGTCCGTCAATTCAAGGCAACCTCAAGATCCAATTACCTCGGAGAAATATGATTGCATCTAAACACTGAGCGAAACCTCGTTGGTGAAAGTGAATTGGCGGCGAAGTATTCGGCGAACTGGAACCATTACCTCAACCAACAGGCCCCCCACGGTCGGAGATTCAGGACGGCGCTACATGCGGAGAGGTAGGATGAAGGAATCCGAACCCATCTGTTGACCATTTGGGGGCAAGAATTTGGTGCCGTGGGTGTCCGTTACGTGCCTTTCGCGTGATCGCCCTTGAATTGCCTCATTGGCCAGTTTGTCCATTTCGGTCAATAAAGACAGGGTGTTCGGACTCTTAGAGCCTGTTTGAAAAAGGAGCGCGGCTAGTCGACGACGACACCGCCGCGCTCCGGGTTTTTCGGACAGGCTCTTAGGGAACAATTCGGACTTTTACGGAACATCGCCTGCGCAGATTCGACCCCCGCCGTGCACACCACCTCACTCTTTTCTTCAACGACTTCTGATCTCCCGCCAGAGTCTCGAGCCGAATTCCGTACACTTTGTCGCCAACGAAGGGTTCAAGCCCCTCCACCGGTACCACGTTAGATTCACGGTTTTTCTGTCCTCTCCCTCGTGTGGCATTCTCTGAGCCTACGTCGTTGGAGTCAGGGTTCTCGTGACTTTGCTGCGGCTTCATGATAGCAACAGGAAACAGTCATGTTTCAAAACGAACGATTATATACTCGCTGGCTGCCACTCGGGCTGATTCTCGGGGCTGTTTTTGCGCCGGTGCAGAGTGGTTTTGCCGCGTCGACGTTGCCCACATTGGATGAACTGAAGGCGGCTGGTTTCCGGCAATCGAGTTACAGAAATCGATCAATGCTCGCTGTTGACGCGGAGGCGCCAGAGCCGGCGCTTGGCCGGTTTGACAAGGAAGTGAAACCGATTTTGACGGAACACTGTGTCTCGTGTCACGGCCCCGAGAAAACGAAGGCCCATCTTCGGATCGACACGCTAAATCCCAACTTGCTTGAGGGTGGAGACGTCGATTGGTGGCTCGAGGTAATGGCGGTGCTGGGCAATGGGGAAATGCCTCCCCCAGAAAAGTCCGAATTGTCAGACCACGACCGGGCTAGGGTGATTGCGTGGTTGTCCGGCGAAATCCAGATGGCGTCACAGGTGCGGCGGGCAACCGGAGGGCACTCTTCGTTTCGGCGGATGACTCGCTATGAGTACAACTATGCGGTGCAAGATCTCCTCGGGCTTCAGCGAGATTTCGCCCGGGACCTGCCTCCGGAAGCTCGCTCCGAAGACGGCTTCCAGAACAGTTCGGAAACGCTGCAAATGTCCGTCACGCAGCTCGAAACCTATCGGCGGCTTGCGAGGAACGCATTGTCGCGGGTGATCGTGCAGGGGCCGCGACCCTCCGTGCTCCATTGGGGTGTTTCGATGAAGAAGGCGTCCGAGATTGAATGGGCAAATCAGGAGGAAGAGCTGAACAAGCTAAGGGAGAAATTCAAGGAAGATCCGGAGCAGCAGGAGCGTGAGGTTGATCAGCTCCTGGCCAGTTTCAAGAAGTCTCATTCGGGCACCTATTTTAAGGACCTCTCAACCGGTCGAACCGCGCGTCACAACTGGAGCTACGGCGGCGCCAAGTATGCGTTCAAGCCGTCCGACTCCCGCCCGGAGATTCCCGAATCTTTTGATCACGTTGCCATTCTTCCTCAGGGGAGGAATCAGACGTTGATTGTGGAATTGGGAGAAAAGCTTCCCGATGAAGGCATTCTGCGTGTTCGTGTTCGCGCATCACGGAAGTCAGCCGAAGATGACCACATCCCGAGTCTCCAGTTGGAATTCGGCTGGCAGGCCAGCAATGAGGGAAGAGCGCGGCTACCGGTGAGCACGGAGGACATTCCTGTGACTGCACTTCCGGATCATCCAGAGTTCTATCAATGGGACATCCCGCTGGGCGATATCTATCCCCGCAACTCAGTAAGAAAAACTTCGCCATTGGGATCGATGCCAAATCCTTCCGAGTACATCCGGTTCGTCAACAGCTCGGCCTCGCGTGGGGACATTCAAATCGATTACGTGGAGGTTGCGACTCCGGTCCACGACCAATGGCCGCCAGTGTCGCACCAACAAATCTTTTTTGACAGCCAAAACAGCGATGATGAATCGGTCTATGCGAGGGAGATCGTCACCGATTTCATGTCGCGCGCCTGGCGACGCCAGATAACCGAAGAGGAGGTCGCGCAAAAGATCCGGCTGTTTCACGCATCGCGAGAGTTCTGCGATACCTTCGAGGAGGCTGTTGTTGAAGTCCTGGCGACCGTTCTTTCTTCTCCCGATTTTCTCTATCTCGTTCAAGACGAGATTGCTGACAGTTCCGACAATCGGTCCGGGCCAGAGCGTCTTTCCGAATACGAACTGGCAACGCGCCTTTCCGTATTCCTCTGGTGCAGCGTGCCAGATGACAGACTGCTGGAGCTGGCGGACCTTGGTCAATTGACCCGTCCAGACATCCTGGCCGGCGAGGTCAGGCGCATGCTGGCGGATGAACGTTCCCAGCGGTTTTCAAAACACTTCGTCCACCAGTGGCTCAACATGCAACTGCTGGACTTCCTCAAGCCCCAACCAGGCTTTGACCCGCTCCTGAAGCATGCCATGCAGGAGGAGCCCGGCAGATTGTTTCAGGAGATGCTGCGTCGCGACGAAAGCGTTTTGAATTTCATCCACGCGGATTACACGATGGCGAACGAACGGCTCGCGCAGCACTATGGGTTGCCTGAGGTTTTGGGAAATTACTTTCGGCGGGTCCAACTCGATCCCAGTCACCAACGCGGAGGATTGCTGACTCAGGCCGGGCTGTTGGCGATGAACTCCAGTGGTGCGGATTCCAATCCGCTAAAACGCGGCATCTGGGTGCTGGAAAGCCTCCTCAACGATCCGCCGCCACCACCACCACCGGCCGTTCCGGAAATTGATCTCGCCGATCCGGAGATCGCGAAGATGACTCTCAAAGAGCGCATGGAGGATCACCGGAATCATCCTGCTTGTATGTCGTGTCATGCGAAGATCGATCCTTGGGGAATCGCTTTGGAAAACTATGACGCGATGGGGCGTTGGCGTGACGAAATCAACGGGAAGCCGGTTGACGCGACGAGTCTCTTGTTCAACAATGAGCCCTTGACTGGTATGGACGGTTTAAAGCGATTTATTCTGAAGAACCGTCAGGACCAATTCGTTCAATCCATGGTGTACAAGATGGTCGTGTATGCCCTGGGGCGACCCTTGACCTTTGCCGATCGATCTGACGTTGACGAAATTACCGCCCAGGTTCGTCAGCAAGGGGATGGTTTGGCGGACTTGATCATGCAGGTGGCTACGAGTGAAATATTTCGGTCAAAATGAAATCTTCTTCTTCATCGAGTTTTAAGTCATTGGATCGCCGTCGCTTTCTCTGCGGGGCGGGCTGGGCATTGGCCCTTCCATTGTTCGAATCCTTCCCGGTTTTCACGGCAAAGGCATCCACCGGTTCCGAGAATCGAAAGCGCCTCGGATGTTTCTATTTTCCGGATGGCGTTCCCATGCCGCTTCCGGAAGATCCGGCCTATCAGGATTGGGCGTGGTTTCCGCACGGCAACGCGAAGGACTTTAAGTTTACGAAATGCTTTGAACCGCTGGAGCCCTTACGGAACGACATGACCGTGCTCTCAGGCTTATCCCATTCGGCAGGACGCACGGTTCATGGTCATAACAACGCGGATCAGTTCCTGACCGGGGCGGCCACGGGCAGCGGGGATACCGATTATCAGAACTCGATCTCGCTGGACCAGGAGTTTGCGAGGCATGTCGGTAACCAGACACGATATTCTTCGCTGGTCATGTCCACGGACGGAGGGACGGGGACGGTGCGAGGTACTCACACGGTATCCTTCAATCCGCATGGCCGACCGATCCCGGCAGAGAATCGTCCGAAGCGAATCTTCGACATGTTGTTCGTCAAGAGTAGTGCCGATGCCGCTCGCCGGCTGGCGCTCAACCAAAGTGCATTGGACGATCTATTGACCGACACTCGCCGGTTGCGAAAGCGACTCTCGGCGCACGATCAGCAGAGTTTGGATGAATACCTGCAATCCGTCCGTGAAGCGGAGTTCCGTGTGCAGAAAGCGAAACAATGGGTCAACACACCTCTTCCCTCGGTGAATGGGGATCATCTCAACTTGGAAATCACACCGGAGGAACCCCGGGCGTATCTGCAGACGATGTTCGAGTTGATCTATTTGGCGTTTAAGACAGATGTGACCCGCGTGGCCACGTATCAGATCGGCCGGGAGAATGGCGTCGGCATCAGCGACCATCTGTCGCGCGCCATCGGATTTCCGGCGGCCCATCAGTTGTCCCACGAGACGAAGACCCCTGGCGGTTGGAAGAACTTCGCGACGTACTGTCGTTTCCTTCACGAAGAGTACGGCCGTTTTGTCATGAGGCTGAAAGAGACGCCTGAACCGGCGGGCGAAGGATCCCTGTTGGACAACACTCTCCTGCTGTTTGGTTCGGCGTCGAGTGCGTTCCATCTCTCCCGGAATTATCCTTTGATTCTGGCCGGTGGAAAAAACATGGGATTCCAGCACGGTCAATTCCTCGATTTCGCCGGAGTCAATGCCTATCGGGGAGGTTGGGCGCCCGGAGACCCGGAACCTTGGACCAAGAAAGCAACTCAAGAGGATCTGCCACTTTCCAATCTCTTTGTTGCCATGCTTCAACGGCTGGGAGTGGAGACCGATTCCTTTTCTGACAGTAATGGACGACTGGACGGGGTCTGAAGAGAGAGGGAAGTCGCCCGTGATACGCTGGCCAGCTGAACCGCCCCTGATCGTTCCGATTCCATTCACCAAAAGAGCCATACTGACGTCGCGAAGAGAAAAGAGATGGGTAATGATTCAGCATGAAGCAGCGTTTGGAGAATGCGGCGGCTCAATGCAGCACTGGCTTTTGGACTGGTCTCTCAGGCTCTTCTGTTTCGGACTGAATCAAAACACCGTCGGGACGCCTTCTTCGATGACGTGAATCTTGTCCGACAGGCCGTCGTTCTCGGCGAGTTCGCCAAGCCAGCGCGGGGGCTCCTCCACGTCTTCAAAGGACAGCTTGAAGGTGCCGTAGTGCATCGGGATCATTTGTTTCGCGCCAAGATCCTTGAAGACCTGCAGCGCCTCGTCGGGGCCCATGTGAACGTTGCGGAAAGAGTCAGGGTAGTAGGCGCCGATAGGGAGTAGCGCGATCTCGGGTTCGTAGTGTTCACCAATTTCTTTGAAGCCCTCGAAGTAGGCGCTGTCGCCGGCGTGAAAGATCTTGCGCCCCTGATGTTCGAGCACGAATCCGCCGTAACCGCGATGATGATCGTGCAGCCGCCGCGCGCCCCAGTGCTTGCACGGTGTCAGCGAAACCTTCCAGTCGCCGCGCACGAAGCTTTCCCACCACTGCAGTTCGAGGATGCGATCAAAGCCGAGCCCCTTCGCCAGCTTGCCCATGCCCCACGGCATGACACCGATCTTGGGCGCGGGTAGTTTGCGGATGCTGGGTTTGTGAAAGTGATCGTAATGCGCGTGCGTGAGCAGCACGAGATCGATGGGCGGCAGATCTGCGATCTTGAGTCCGGCGTGTTTGATGCGCTTCAGGAAGAACAACCAGTTCGCAAAGTTCGGATCGATCAGGACGTTCAGGTCGTTGAACTGGATCAGGAACGAGGCGTGCCCAATCCAGGTGATGGCGACCTGACCGTATTCGAGTTTGGGGAAGGACGGCTTCTTGTGGTCGCCGGTGCGTTTGGTGAGCAATGCTTTCCACACCATTTCATGGAAAAACGTACGCGGATTGAAAGCGTTCGTGGGAGTGAGATCCTTGAACTTGCGCGGCAGCTTGCGCCGGGTGGTCTCCGGGGGCTTGTGGTCTTTACCTGATCGATTGGTGCTCATCGATGGCGATGATTAGAAAGCAAGTCCGGCCGGCACACAACCCATTGCTTGACGGAATTTGTCCATCCCTTTGACTATCGGCACATGAGCCAACTCGATGAACAATTAAACCGCCACCTTCGCAAACAACCAAGCCTGGGCACGGAAGTTTATATCGCGAGCACTGCGGTGGTGCTCGGCGACGTGACATTGGGGGATCAATCCAGTGTTTGGTATAACGCCGTTTTGCGCGGGGACATCAATCGAATTGTGATCGGGCCGGGTTCCAATATTCAGGACAACTCCGTCGTTCACCTCTCTGACGACTACGGATGCATCCTCGGTTCGTTTGTGACGGTGGGGCATTCCGCGATCTTGCACGCCTGCACCGTCGGCGACGAGTGCCTGATCGGCATGGGCGCGACGGTGCTCGACGGCGCGGAGATCGGCGACCAGTGCATCGTCGGAGCAAACTCACTGGTGACGACGGGAATGACAGTACCGGCGGGCTCAATGGTGCTGGGCTCACCCGCAAAAGTGGTGCGACAATTGTCACCAGTTGAGCGAAAAAACCTGCGCCCATGGGCGGAAAAATACGTGGTTAATTCCAAGTATTGCCTGGATCATGGAATCAACATCGGCAAATGCCTCCCGTCTTAAAACGAGGTTTTTGTGCCAAGGTTCGAACCCCGACAAGAACGGCAAAGTTGCCATCTGTTCAGACCAATCCTGCAGATTACCGTCGGCGGGTACCGGCTAAAACTGGCGCGCCAGGAAAATTCCCATCGTGACGGCGACGATGCCCGCCACGTTCTGGCCCACGATGTTGAGGATCGCAGAGCCCCAGTCGCCCGAGTGAATCAGCGCTGTCGTTTCAAAACCAAACGTTGAAAACGTCGTGAACGCACCCATGAACCCGGTCAGCACAATGACCTTCACCTGTGCGGGAATGAGGCTCTTTTCCTCCGCGAGAATGAACACCAGTCCGAACAGAAAACAGCCGACGACGTTGACGGTCAGCGTGCCCCACGGAAATTTGCTGCCGCTGAAATTCTGGACCAGGGCGGCAATCGCAAATCGCGAAAGAGTGCCGACGGCCCCGGCTCCCGCAATCCAGGCAAGTTCTTTGAAGGTCATCATGAGTTGAACGTGGGATGGACTCTCGCAAGCCATCGGCAATCTCGCGAGAAATTTTGCTCGATCCACGCCACCTGGTCATGGGCGAACGACTCGAATCCGGTGGTTCTCGCTGTCGCCGATAAAGATCGAACCGTCTGCATCCACAAACACGCCGTGCGGTCGGGCGAGCCCGCAGTTCAACGGGTCGCCGTCCGGTCCATCGTGTTTTGCGCCGGTGCCGGCGATCAGTTCGATGTTGCCCGTTTCCATGTCGATCATGCGGATGCTGTGACTTTCGGTGTCGGCGAGGTAGACGTTGCCATTGGGCGCAACCGCTATTCCCTTCGGGCCCGACAGCGTCGCGTGTTTGGCGGAGCCGCTGTTGCCTGTAAACCCCTTTTCCCCGGTGCCTGCCACGTGATGGATCGTGCCGGCATTCAGATTGAGGACGAACACCTGATTACCTTCGCGCAACGCCAGCCAGAGATTTCCTTTGGCGTCGAAGTCGAGTGTGCGCGGGCCGTTGAGCGGAACGTTTGCAAATGCGTGGCCGTTGGGCGTCGGACCGCGTTCACCGTTCCCGGCATATGTTTCGATCACTCCGGACTCCATGTCGACGGCGCGGACGCGATTGTTTCTAATGTCGCAGATGAACAAGCGTCCGTCCGGACCAAACTGAATGCTGTGGGGCTGATTGAGCTGCGCGGATTTCGCTGAACCTCTATCGCCTGAAAAACCGGCCACACCGGTTCCAGCCACGGTGGAAATAATCCCGGACTTGAGATCGACCCGCCGAATGACGTGGTTCGCCATATCGGCAATGTAGAGCCGGCCCGTGGAATCGAAGCGTATCTCGTGCGGTTTGCTCAGGCTCGCCTCGAGCGCCGGGCCGCCATCGCCCGAGTAGCCAGCGGTCCCATTTCCGACAATCGTGACGATTGTTCCGTCTGCGTTGAGGCGACGAACCGTGTGCCCGTCGTACTCGCAAAACCACAGATTACCATCGGGGCCACGAACGACACCGAACGGATTGTTCAGCTGGGCCTCAAGCGCCCGACCATCCTTCGTTCCTGGGCCACCGATCCCGGCAATGGTGATGATTTCCGCTGCCGACGCTCCAAGGCAACAGGCCATTAAGGCCGCGAAAACAAGAACGCTTTTGCGTGTTCTGTGTTTTCTCGCAGCCATGAGTTTCCGGGACTAAAGCTCGCGGATCTTCATGTTGCGGAACAGGCACTCGTCACCGTGATCGGTGATCATGATGAACCCGTCTACCTTGTCGCCGAAGCCCTTTTCATTCTTGAATTTGCTCGTGGCGATACCGGCCTTGAGCTCCGGGCTTTCGAGCGTGTATTCGAGAACTAGTTTCCCGTTCAACCAGTGTTGAACGTCCATGCCCTTGATCACGATCTTCGAATGATTCCACTGGCCGGGCTTGTTCAACGGTTTGTCAGCGACCGGAGGAAAGATATCGTAGAGCGACGCTGTCTGACGCTTGGCGCCTACTTTGCCGTCAGGATGCCCATCATCATCGAGCAATTGATATTCATGACCTGGCGCACCACTGCGTTCTTCGATGACGAGGTACTTGATGCCGTTGTTGCCTTTTGATTCCACGTTCCATTCCCAGGACAATTCGAAGTCGCTGTATTTTTTCTTGGTGATGATGTTCCCCGCTTTCACGCCGCGCTGCTTCTTGAGAACGCCGTCTTCAGCGACCCAGCCGGCGGCGATCTTGTCGTCGCCGCGATAGTTGCGCCAGCCATCAAGTGACTTGCCATCAAAGAGCAGCACCCAGCCCTCGGCTTGTTCTTCTTTGGTAAGCGGGTTGTCGTGAGATTCGTGATGGTCCGCCAGTAGAGGGGGCGAGCCAATCAGCGAACCGACGCAAACCGAGACGAGGAGAAATGTGCGAATGTTTTTCATATTTCTTGGGTGATTGAGAATCTATAGACGCCGGATTCGGATATTACGATACCAGACAACTTCGCCGTGGTGTTGAAAGACGACGTAGCCGTGCTTCTGCTTCATAAAGCCGGGCAACCCGGCGAACTTGCTGCGCTTGATCAGTTCCTGAAGTTCCGGACTGTCCCACTGATAATCCACGACTTTCCAGCCGTTCAACCAGTGTTCCACATGGCCGCGGTTGAAGACGATCGTGCTCTTGTTAAAATCGCCGATGGACCGCAACTCCTTTTTGTCATTCGGGGCGATCAACGCGTAGAGCGCGCCTGAAGATGTCTTGGGCTCCTTGCCGTCGGAATGACCCGCATCGTCGAGCACCTGATATTCCGGCCCGGTTGCCCACGGCGGCCCGTCGGTTTCCGCCACATTATACATCACCCCGCCATTGCCGCCCGAGGACGCCCTCCATTCGAACTCGATCTCAAAATTCGCGAACATCTGTCGCGTCATGATGTCCGCGCCGCCGAACCCGGGAACCGTCTTCAGCGCATCGCCGTCCAGCGTCCAGCCCTGCGCCGGGAATCCCGGTTGTTTGTAGCCGCGAAAATTCTCCGCGTAGCGCTCGGGATGCTTGCGGTCCAACAACACCTCCCAAGTCGTCGCGGTCGGTGAATAACTTCGACAACCGGTATTCATAATAAGGAGGCAGCTGGCAATGGCGGTGAGGCAGATTTGCAATTTCATAAAAGGAACGCTCGGAGTGTAGGGCGATAAGTGAGAGCCGTTAAGCAATTTGTTGTGCTGTAGGAGGAGCGGGCCAGGCGCTGGGGGGATTCGTGAAAGTCGCCATCCCACCCGGGGCGACCAAGTGTTCTGTATTCAAGCAAGTTGTTGACTCTCTGCGTTACAACTTTTGTTAGCAAACGACAAAAACAGGACGCTCGGTCACTTCGATTTTAGCGAGACTGTCTTGGATACGGAGGGTCGCGTTTTTACCCATTGATTCGCCTGCCTCAAGTTGCACGATTCGGGCGGTAGTTTTGTCCGGAATACGGAGCTGAAAACCTTGAACGACTTCGTTGTTCGCTGACGGACACCAAAGGGCGAAGATGGTTTTCAAACCGTCGTCGGATTTGAACTTCATCACGCGAACGCGTTCGTTATCGGAAGCGACATCACCGATCGGCCGAGTGCCTTTCACCGTGTTCTTCATCGTGTTGATGTAAAACCATGCACGCTTGGGTTGATGTTTGTTCCACGTTTCGGTTGTCACTCCAGAACTGTTGTATTTCACCGTGTTGCCCGCGTTCACGTCGCGAAGCATGTAGAGCTGGGCGCGGTCAACACCGGAGCCAGCGAGTTCGAGAAACGAACGGATGATCCAACATGCCTGCACTTCCTCTGCGGGGGTGTCACCGATGGCCGGTGCGCGCTGTACGGAATTTGGGTTGGTGTCATAGCCAAACTCAGACATCCACAGCTCCGCATCCGGCAGTTGTTCGTCACGCCAACGGGCGATCTTGCCGAAGCGTTCGCGCAATCCATCCGCTTCCGGGCTAATCCCGGTCGTGGGCTGACCTCCCTGACCTCCGGCGTCGTTGGAATAGTGGTGCAAGTTGATCACGTCCGCCGGAAACTCTCCGTTGCGATTTAATTCCGCCCAGAGTTGCATGGCGCGAAGGTATTCGATCTCCGGCAGCGCGCGACCGCCCATTACAAGTTTCATCTGTGAATCCGCAGCCCGCACTCCGGCTGTCGGTCCAAGTGCGCCGCGATGCCCATCCAGATCAGCGCTGGACATCGCCGCGAGTTCGAATGGAGAGAAATATTCATTGCGACCCGCCCACCAGCGGTCCGGTTCGTTCCAGTTCTCCAAATATCGAATCAATCCAAGGCCACTCAGGTGCGGCTGGCCTTCACGAAGTTTTAGCAGAGAGTCTTCCACTTTGGTTGCTCCGTAGCGCGCTGCGAACTGGAACAAATGAGAGGCGTGTTCGATGTACGACTGCGGATCGGTGGTGTCTTCGTTCGCCTTGATGGGTTTCCAGCCGACCTTGTCCGATTCATGATCGTGAATGTAAAGTGCACTGCCCTGTAAACACGGCACGACCTCCACGCCGCGCGCGTTTAGCTCACGGTAGAACTGATCGAAATCCCAACCCCAACCCGGACCGCTCACCCAGCTCGGGCTCCACGCGAGTAGATCGTCAGGATAGCCTTTGTAGTCCGGGTTCTGGTTTCCCGCGTCCCATTGCCATTGATGGTATTCTCTCACATGACCGAAAGCAGCGAGTCGTTCCACCGGATCGTCAATGAATCCGTTGACGCCGATGAAATCGTCCATCAACGGGCCGCGTCGTACGGGTGCCGGTTCTGTCGTCGATGCGACCGGTTCCAGCGGCTGGGCGTCCACGAGCAATTCGCCGACCTGCGCCGCTGGAGTCTCAAACATTAATCGCAGATAGCGTGTGTTCACGTCGAAGTCTCGGAGGGTCCACTCCAGGTATCGCACCAGTGAATCAGTGAAGAGATGTCGCCATGAATCGCCTTCGCGAGCATCGACGCGCACATTCGCCGAACCGACACCGTCGTAGTAGGCGATCCGCCGAACGTGATCTTTCGCCTTCAGATCAATCACGATCGACATCGGGTAGTAGACGTCGACGGATTGCCAGTTGCCGATCAGCGGAGAAGTGGGTTTGAAGCTTGGCTCGGCTCACAGTCACCGATGTATTGCTAGATCCGGATTCGACGTGGGAACTGTTGGTTTGCCTCCCAGTAGGTTTGCTTGTTCTTGATCTCCGGATCGATTCTATCGGTTGCTGACCCCTTGAACGATTCGGTTCAAAGCACCCTCACGGAGTTCAACTTCCGCGCCGATTTTTCGAACGTCGCCATTCCGCTCGTTTCGTTGAGGTAGGCACTGTGAATCAGTCGGTCCACAAAACCAGGTTTTGCCGAAGCAATGCCTTTGATCGCCAGAACTTCAGCGATTTTTCCAAGCGGTTTGATTTCGTTTCCGGCAAACAGGCGGCGCATTCCCGACAAAGCGTTTGTCTTCGAAATGCCATAGTGGTGCTGGAGGGCAAAGTAAACTTCTGCGGCCACCATGTCCGACACGACCGGTTCGTCACCGCGCCGGGATAACTCGTTCAGAAAAGCCACCGCCCGCTCAGTTTGGTCTATGGGCGCACCAACCAACAGACGAAGCACGACCGAGGTGTCCAGTCCCACCTTCACGAGCCGCCTTTCCGACCGGCCGCGATGCTTGCGCGGACTGCTTCCATCGAGTGGTCGCTTACACTGTCACTTTTTGCCGCCAGGCACCCCACCCAGTCTCGGGCGTGAGCCGGGCGTGGCCGCAAAATCCAGACCTTTTCTCCGTCTTCAGTTCGGGGTTCAAGCTCGATGGTGTCTCCCGGTTTCAGTCCAAGGGCCTCACAGGCCTCCTTCGGAAGGGTCGCCTGCCGTTTTGCTGTCAGCGTCAAAGTCGCCATGAAACGAATATCGACACGAGCGCCTTACTTGTCAATCGATTGGTAAGGAGTGGGTGGTGGAATCGCGAAAAAAGCTAAATCCGGATCCGACGTGGGAACTGTTGATTGGCCTCCCAGTAGGTGCGCTTGTTTTTGATCTCCGGATCGGTGAGGGCGGGTTGGACGCGACCATCCTTGTCCGTCGCGCGGGAGACGAGTTTGTGTTCTCCGGCGGGCGGGTTTTTCCAGACGTAACTCCAAAACGTCCACGCGTATTTTGAGCGGTTCTTGCCGTCGAGTTCGACTTTGGTCCAGTCGCCACCATCGATCTGAAGTTCGACATTCTTCAACGGCGTGCCATCCGTCCACGCAGCGCCGGTGATCTTCAGGTCGCCATCGGGAAGTTTGGTCACCCGGGCAACGATTGACTTGGTCGCGATAGGGCCGACGGAGGTTTCGCGCCAGAGCATCCCTCCATCGTCTTCACCCGTTTTTTCGCCGCGGATGGTGACGTATTCGCGGCCCATGTATTTGCTCATGAACCGGCGATCATGCAGTTCGATGCGCGTCAGCCATTTCGTCCAGGCGATCCCAAACCAGCCGGGCACGATGAGCCGGACGGGTGCGCCATTCTTCGCGCTCAGCGGTTCGCCGTTCACCTCCCAACATAGAATCACCTCGTCCGCCATCGCGTCATCAAGATCGAGAGCGCGACTGAAATGCATGTCAAATTTCTGACTTCGAAGCTCCTCCTCCTTCGTGTCCGCGCCGAAGAAGACAACTTCGCGGGCGCGCTTGTGCAGACCGGAGTCCTTCAACAACGAACCGAGCGAGGTGCCTGTCCATTTCGCATTTGCAATCGCGCCCATGAACCCGGGATTGGAGCCGTTGCCGGAGCATTCGAGTGTCGCCGTGACCGTTTTTCGTCGCCGCTTTTTCAGGTCGTCAAGGGTAAGCACAAGCGGTTTCTTCACCCAGCCGGTGATCGTGAGATTCCAAGTGGTCGAGTCCACTTCGGGGTAGCCGTAGTGCGCAACGTTGAAGATCTGTTCGGTGGGTGTGATCCAGTCGGTGAGGTCGTCCCACTTCACCATCGCGCGATCGTCCTTGATCATTTGGTCGGGCATGAACTTGACGAGTTCTTCATCGGTGGCCGGTGCGTCGAATCCGAAAACCGAGAGGGGACGTTGAGTCATCGCGAGGGCGACGGTCGCAACCGAGCCTTTGATCAGGGAACGGCGGGAGAGCGTGGTCATGAGGTGGAGGATAGGAAACCGTCGCGAGAGCGCAAGTACGGGTTCTTATTTCAGCCACGAATCGAACACTGATGATCAATTTACGATCAGCTTTCGCTGAAATATCGACACCTGAGCCGGGTTGATTCATCTTTTCAAAAATCGAATCCGTTTCCCATGCCGGTCAAATTCAACTCCGACGATGAGCGCTACATGCGCGAAGCCATTGCGCTTGCGGTAAATGGCTGGGGATTCACATCGCCGAATCCCTGTGTGGGCGCGGTTTTGGTGAAGTCCCGGAGGGTCATTGGAAGTGGCTGGCATCGGCGGGCAGGCGGGCCGCACGCGGAAGTCGCCGCGTTCCACGATGCCGCACGACAGGGAAGCGACGTCCGGGGCGCGACGCTTTATGTGACGCTCGAACCGTGCTCCACGACCGGGAAAACACCGCCATGCACGGACGCCATTCTCGCCGCAAAATTGAACCGCGTGGTGGTCGCAGCCAAAGACCCAAACCCCGAACACGCCGGGCGTGGCCTGCAGATACTACGTCGCGCCGGGGTGAACGTTGAAAGCGGATTGCTCGCCGCCGAGTCCGCGCGATTGAATGAGGCGTTCAACCATTGGATTGTTCACCGCACGCCGTTCGTGACAGTGAAATCCGCAATGACGCTCGACGGCAAGATCGCCACCGCTTCCGGCGATTCCAAGTGGATCACCGGCGAAGCGGCGCGTCGTCATGCGATGAATCAACTGCGTCGCCCGGCCGACGCGATTGTCGTCGGGATCAATACGATCCTCGCCGACAACCCTAGCCTGACCTATCGCGGTCCGGGCCGCGCGCGAAAGCGCTGGCTGCGAATCGTGCTCGATACGAACGCCAGAACACCGCTGACGTCGAATGTCGTCTGCGCTGCCGACGCGAAGAACACCTTGATTGTGGTCGGGGAGGCCGCATCAGTGAACGCGGTCGCCGCCCTGTCTGAAAAAGTCACCGTCTGGCAGGTCGCTGTTCGCAACAATCGAATCGATCTGAAGAAACTCGTTCCCAAGCTGGGAGGGGAAGGGGTCACCAGTCTGCTCGTCGAAGGCGGTGGCGAAGTGAACGGGCAATTCCTTCAGCAGAAGCTCGCGCATCGGATCGCGTTTTATTTCGCGCCCAGGATTCTCGGCGGTCGCGGCTCGATCGCCGGCGTGGCGGGCGAGGATCCGAAGAGAATGTTGAACGCGCTGGACGTGAGGGACATCTCTTGTGAAATGGTTGGCGGTGACTGGTTTTTCACCGGGCTGGTTTAACCACGAAACCATCGAAAAGACACGATCAGCGAAGGCTTTTACGCAAATTTCATGAATGATCGCGAATTGGTAATTGAAGACGTGAGCAATGGTCTAGGACAGGTTTGCAACCTGTCATGGGTGCCGGAATGCACGGCCGGATTTGAGAATGGTTTGATGGTTGTATTGAACCACGCCCGGCTTTTGTAAGCGCAACGAGACAGGTTGAAAACCTGTCCTGCGATGGCGTGCAGAATTAATTAATAGAACATGTTTACCGGAATAATTGAAGAAACAGGTGTGGTCGAAAGCGTGCGCGAATCGAAGCGCGCGATCCGGCTTGTGTTGGCCGCAAAGAAAACGGCGCGCGGCCTGAAGAACGGCGACAGCCTCGCCGTGAACGGGTGCTGCCTCACGCTGGTGAAAAAGGAGACGAAGTCGCGCAAGCAGCTGTTGCACTTTGATTTGCTGCTTGAATCTTGGAAACGCACCAACCTGCAATTCGTCCGCAAGGGATCACTCGTCAATTTGGAGCGGAGCCTCGCGGCGAACGGACGTTTCGGCGGGCACTTCGTCACCGGTCACGTCGATGGCATCGGTAGGATCGTAAAGCGGGAAAAGCAGGGACAGGATCACATTCTGGAGATCTCGGCGCCGAAGGACGTTCTGCGTTACATCGTGTTCAAGGGGAGCATCGCGGTGGACGGCGTGAGCCTGACGGTGGCAAAGGTTTTGAAAAACCGTTTCCGCATTTGGGTCATTCCGCACACGTTCGAGGTGACGGCACTTCAGAATCAAGCCGTGGGGGACCCGGTCAATCTGGAAGCGGACATGATCGGGAAATACGTTGAACGGTTTGTGAAGTCGCCACAGTAGCCACCGAGGCGGCACCAATCATTGTTCTCCGGAATTCTCAGCGAACTGCGAAGAGATTGAGAACATCAGGTGTCGGCTGGGGCTTATTCCGCAGCCCGTCGTTTACTTCTTGTTGTACCAACCGCTGTCACTCGACCCGGGAGCGTTCCAGTCTGAATCGGAGGTGGGTTCGATCGAACGGACGCTTTGGGTGGATATGGTCTGGTTGCTGCCGCCAGATTTATAGCGATACACTTCATTTTCCTTGTCTAATTTCGGTTTGCCCAACACGGTGAAACTCGTGCCATTGGTAAGGTTGATCCGGTATTTCACGCATCCGGTAACTATCGCGCACAGCAGGATCAACCCAAGGATTTGCAGTTTTTTCATGGAGACGGGACACTACGCAGCACTAATCGGAGCGTCAACCTCCGCAAATTCACGTTTTCCCTCTCCCGCCCCGGTGTCTTTATCATGAGCCCCCCGCCCCCTGTTGCCTCATAACTGAAGGACACCGAAGGGTTTCATGGATTGGGCTTCCATTGCCTCACAACCTGGACACCGTAGCCTTTTTGGTTTTGGGTGTTTTGATTCGTGGTTGAGTTGCTCTTGGAGCGGGTTCGGAG
>JBDNGP010000317.1:0-3313 GCA_041689265.1 Verrucomicrobiota bacterium | reverse complement strand
TCGCCCTTCCAGCGGTAGAGCAGATTGCTGTTGATTCCCAGTCGTTCGGCCACTGCTGGCGCACTCTCCCCTTCCATGACCATGTAACGAACCGCCTCTTTCTTGAATTCCTGGCTATGTCGTCGTCGCTTCATTTTTCAATTCTCTTTCTAAGAGAATCCCCTGTCCATTTTTTCCAGTACAGATCATAATCGAGGTGAGCAGAAATGAATAAAATGCGGTGATACCAAACGCGATGACGCTACAAGCACGAAGGAATCGGGCGAAATCCTCCCCAGCCGACTCATGAAACGACACTACGGCGATAGCCGTTCCGGCAAAAACACCCAGAACAACAACAGCCGAAAGTTTGATCTGTTCATTCATTGAGCAAGTTCCTGAATTGAACTCAACGACTCAGTGGAAAGGCTGTATCACTGACAATTCTAAGGTATCCAATTTGATGGCTCGCGCAACCGGAAATCTGTGGAGTAGCGAGAATAGAAAAGCGCTCGCGATGAGACCTGGCGGTTGTCGCTATTGAAGCCGCGGAAGAGCCGCCCCACCGCTGATGTCATGCGGTGGCGATCTGCGCGGGGAAGTAGCTTTGATATTTCTGGTGTGGATCGTGAGCGGTGCCTTGCGCCTCGGCTCCGCAGGGGTGCTGCCAGACGGCGCGACGGTTGTTCCAATGGAATCCCAGCTCCGCCAAGTGCGCGGTCACCTCCGGCGGCTGCTTCTCGCTGAACGCGAGCCAGACCCATTTGCCCACTACTTCAACGCGCTCGTAAAACTCCGGTGCCTCCTTCAACAACAGGGATAGCACCCGCTCGGTACGAAGGCCGCGATGGAATCGCCGCCGCTTCATGTCAATGGTCGGTAACACCGACTCCAGAGCTCCTTCTGTATTGTGCTGAGGCTGTTGATCGGGACGGCTCGGGAGCCCCTGACTCCGGGTCTGCGCCTTGGCTGACGACTGCGAAGCTGCGGAACGTGGTGATGATGTGGATGTGGTGATGATGTGGATGTGGTGATGATGTGGATGTGGTGATGATGTGGTGATGATGTGGTGATGATGTGGATGTGGTGATGTTTGTTTTCATGGTCTTTTTTTAACTGCTGTGCTGATCGGTTCGGACACTCGCCCTTCACGGATGAAAGCCCGCGGCCGAGGCTGGCTGGTGGGAGTAGTCTTCAGAGGGCACCGCCCAAGCCCCCGAGGCAATCAAGCGGGCGCGGGAGGGCGGGAGGCAGGAACGGAAGCACGGAACAAATGTCAAATGACCAATGACGAACACCAAAACCGAATGCCAAAGTCATGCAGCTATTTATGATTTACGATTTGAGATTTTTGATTTCGTCCTGCCGACCCCGGTGATTTCAACGAGGGTGGAGTGAAGCGGTTCAAGGAACAGATGGACAGCGGCCACGACGCTGATATCCTGCGATGTATGAGATTGAGCCCGATGGTGACATTGCTGCTGAGTGGGGTGTGCTTTTGTGCCACCGATGGCTACGTGTCTCATGCGGACACCAAGCCTAATGCGACTCCGGCGACCGGGTTGGGTGAAGACGGCTACCCCACCAATGTGATCAAGGCGACTGAGCAGGGAAGGAGTGAAGCCCGGCAGGATTTGGACAATGGCTTGTTTACGGTAAAAACCATTGGCCTGCCTTCGCCTGAGTTCTACACCTATCAGAGACTGATGAGCGAGCGGTGCGGGGTCTCACTACAACCCGTTGCCGGCTGTCTGGTTTCGGCCGGGTTGGTCGCCTACATGGATGGCTACAACGAAGTTTCCGTTGCTCGAGTGAAACAGAAATTTGGGACCAATGTGTTTGATGAAATGTGGGAGTCAGCCCGGGAGCGATACTCCCAGGAGATCGAAGCATCACTGAAGAAAAAGCCGGACGTGACAGACAACCCAGGCGCAGCGAGTTATTACCGCGTTCAGATCGGAGATACGTTTGAGAAAATTGCGAAGCAGAAGAAGATTCCAATTCGGGAACTCATGAACGCGAACCCAGGTGTCGATCCGAGGAAACTTCAAATCAACCAGAAGCTGGTTCTCCCAAAGCGACCCCGGTGATTTCAACGATGGTGGAGTGCTGTGGTCCCGGGAGGACGTGGCGCAAAGGGTGCCAGATGGGCTGGCGTGGTCACTGCCCGGACGAGCGCGAAGGTCCGGGTTCCGCAGTGACCATGACAGATCAGACGCCTGACCGGGCACAACGGCACATTGTGCGAGATAATTCCGCGCAGAGGGGACCCCGCCAACGGGGAGTGGCTGCGAGAACGGATTTATGTGCGGAAGAAATGAGGAACGAATGACTGGAGCGAACGCACAATGTTTGTTGTGCCCGGACAGGAACGCACCCTTTGTGATCACGTCCGATCGGACTGCGAACGAAACCCGACAATTCTTGCGGGGTCGCGTTCGCTGTCTCCGACGGGCTCGGGCTGCGGAGTTGCCGCGAAACGTAATGCAGCTCGTGCTTTCGGTCGACCAACGGGAGATCGACGCCGGCGCAATGGAGTGTAGAGGAACGCAGCGGTCAGAAACGGTGGAGTCAGCGCCCCTTGCGGTGGAGAGTCTGTGGATGAGCGTGAGGAGCGAAGCCCGAAGCAGTCTCGGTCCACAGTCTCTCGCACCGCGCTGCCGATGTGAAAGCGGCAGCACCAAGATTCCAGTGTGTGCCGGGTTCGTGATCCCGAAGGGGCGCGAACTCCAGGCACTCTCTGGCAAATATATCCAGCGGGCGGCGTCGGTGATCTGCCGCAGTCACCGTGGCCGGTCGAGCCAAAGGCCAGCCTCTCCTACTCTTCCGAGGAGCGAAGCGACGAGCACAGATTCCCTCCTTTCCTTCACGCCGTCGGCGTGCGCGCGCGGCTGCTGGTTCCGAGTTGAGAGAACCTTCCAACCTGGCGCGCATTCTAAATTGGTTGAGATCGGAACGCTGCATCATTGCAAGTGAAGGGCGAACTCGAAGGTCGATATCCCTACACTGACTGAACACGATAGATTGCTGAAAATACGGGAACGGCGCGCGCGGCGCGACACGCCCTACCTTTCAATGCTGACTGGGAAGTTCTTACGCGCTTGGCGTTGCGGAGCGTTTTTTCCGCCGGGCTGGCAGCGCCGGCTCCACGGCTGGCAGCGATGCCTGCCGCTACATTTTCAGACAGCCTCTCAGCCGGAACCATGCAGTTGAAAGGGGAGCGCCGGCCGCTGGCCGGCTGCGCTCGGCGGCCCGCCGAGCGCTTGCGCCCTCCAACTTTAGACAACCCTCGGGTGCGCAGGGAAGGACCCGGGATAAAGTCGTCGCCGGGCCG